>CAZWEU010000001.1:0-109561 GCA_964632785.1 uncultured Lachnospiraceae bacterium
TCAGCTGCTTAAATTTACTGCCGAGGAATTTACACACAAAAAAGGACTTGACTCGCGAGGAAGGATTATATTTATGAATAATATAATCTTTGTATACCACTAGAAGTCGACTATAAACACGATTTATGATCGAATCTAAAAAAATACCAGCCTCGGCTAGGCTGGTTAAAGAGTGATCATTAATTCGGACGATTCAAAATAAAAACATAATCACCAAGTTCGACGCTGAGGTGCCGGGTCACCAAGGCACATTTTGACTTAAATAAGAAAAACAATTCTCGTTCCTCTTCTTCTGACAAAGTCTCAAAATTTCCTTGCCCTTTAGTAATGACAATATCGGCTTGCTTATAAACCGCTTGAAATTCCTTTGTTCCCTCTGAAACAATTGTTCCTGATACATCGCTGCCTGAGGAAATTATTTTTGCATCAATCTTTGAGGCGATAGCATCGTCAATAATCACATCGTTAATGATCGGCTTGGCTTTCACCGCATAGGTAATTTCAACATCCGGTAATTGATCAATTAGCAGCCGGTCAAAGACACTTTCTCCGGCATTATCAGCAAGAATTAAGATATTCTTTGCCGTTTTCAATTTTTCTAAAAAATAGGAGTAGTCATCTTTGGCAAAAGGGCCCTCAAGTTCCTTTTCGATGACCGCATCAATATCAACCTCGGTAAAGATCCCCAAATCAATACAATTCCCGGCCGCAGCCGCTTTTAAGGCCCAATACAACTTATCTTCCTTTTCCTCTAAAAAAGCTAAAAGCTGGGGATAATAATCTAATACTGCCTCAATATGCTCCTTTTTAACCTCTTTGTACGGATCAATCACCCCAGTGTGGGTCGCAACAATTTGCTGGGCTGCTCGGAATAACTCGGGTGCATAGTCATAGTCATCGACCTTGGTCAAGACCCCAATCATCTCTTGCAAAATTTTATCATGCAGTCTTTCATCCTCTGTCGCTAATCGACTGGTCGCAATCGTGTGGTTCAACACACAAGGCAAACATTCTAATCCAATCTCCATTTCTACTTGTACGATCTATCGCTCGATAAATCAGACATCTCCCTTCATTTTTATTCTACTCTTATTATTCTATCACATTTAAAGCTCTAACAGGATCACGCAATAATCTCCGATGCTAAGCTCTCACCAATAATTAAGTGATCAATGCACTGTGAATTTAAACAACTGATCACCGAGCGTGGGTTTTCATTCTCAATGGCTAGTCCAATGACATTGGGGATGCGTTTTAAATAAGGCAGAGGAATTTGAATGACATAATCCTCATCACTCTCAATACAACGTCCATCCCTAGTAAAAAAATAAGATAGGATGTTTCCTGACGCTTTTTCACTGACTAACTTTTTTCCAAAACGCATGGCCGTTCCATGATCAGGAACAGTTGGATAAAGCCCCAAACTAACAAGTGCGGTATCCATTTTTCGCCACCGTTCCTTAATCAGTTGATAGTTGTGGGTATCCATAAATAAAGAGCGCTCCTGTTGACTAATTGGAAAAGCCGGTGTCATTAAGTATTCAGCCTCAAAATTTGTTTTGTTGGAAATCATCGTCACGAGTTCATTGGGATGATAGCCCGGGTGAGAAATACTTGCCGCCCCAATAAGGGGGCAGACAATCCCATTTGTCACTTCTAAGTCATCCTGCTCTTGAAATTCTTTTAGCATATTGTAGATATGATAATCCCATCCAATTCCTAAAATACGACTTTTTTTGAAAAAAGTGACGAGGCATTTGCCAGCTTCAACAAAGGGGTCTTCCTCCTTTTTAATGATCGTGCACGACTTTAAATGGTAGTGGCGAGAAATTTCCTGGGCCAGGCCTAAGCGCGTATCCCGATAGGATAAAACCTTGATTTTAACAATCCCCTCTTTTCTCGCCTTATTAAGAAGGTTACTGACCGATGGCCGAGACGTTTTAAGAATTTTAGCAATCTCTTTTTGGGTTAAGTTATCTTCATAATATAATTTTGCCGCCTCTATTAATTTAAGCAATTCTTTTTCTTTCATCATTCACCTTAACATTTGTTATTTTTACGCCTTTATTTTATCTCAAAAGCTGACACATGTCAATTATATTCGTTTTTCCATGATAAAATGAGATTTTTCCCAAAAATCTTCCTATTAATCTTGCTTTATGCATTAACATTTGTTATAATTTACTTAGATGAAAACGATTAAGGAGGTCATTAAATGAATGTACTTGACATAAAAGCCATCTTATTAGCAGGAGCAGAGGCGGTCCAGGCCAATATTGATGAGCTTACAAAGCTCGATTCAACCCTCGGTGACGGTGATCATGGAATCACTATGAAAAAATTAACCAATGTCATGATTAAAGAACTTGACTCGTGGACCCAAGAAACAAAGCCCAAACAGGCTTTAGAAGAAATGACTGACGCCCTTGACGATGTCAGTGGTGGGTCGGCCGGTCCCTTATTTAGTTCATTTATTTATGGCATGGCTGAGGCTGCCAATCCTGATTTCGCTTCCCTTGACTGCTTTCTAGAGGCTATTTTAATTGGCGCCTACACTGAATTTGCCACTACCTCTAAATCAGAGCCAGGCAATAAGTCGATGATGGACGCGATTTATCCCGCCACCGAGATTATTAAAAATTCGCCCCTGCCCATGAAGGAGCGTTTAGAATTAGCCGCCAAAGCCGCCCGAAAGGGGTCAGATGCGACGGTTGATATGCTGGCCAAGTATGGAAGAGCCCGTTACATTGGTGAGCGTTGTTTAGGACATAAAGATCCTGGTTCAGTTACCTTTGCTTATTTTTATGAAGGTCTGGCTAGGGGCTATCAAAATAGTATCTAAAAACGAAAGGAGAAACAATGTACGAGATTATGCATGTTGGTGTGCCGGTGAAAGAGCTGGTATTGGAAGAAAGCTACGCTGAGGGTTTAAAAGTTCATATCTCTGGACCTGACAACAATCCCTTTAATTTTGAGTATCTTCGCTTCGAAGAAGGCACGCCACTCCACCCGGATGTTGTCAACTTTACCCACGTCGCTTATAAGGTTCCCAGCATTGACAAATTCATTGAAGATCATCATCCGCAAATTTTAAATGAAAAAATGGTTGTTGACGACCATCTCGACATCGCTTTTGTCAAACTTGATGGTACTGTGCTTGAATTAATGGAAGTAAAGGAGTAGTTAAAAATGAAAAAATTTATTAATAATCCCGATCATTTAACCGCTGAATTGTTAGAAGGCCTGGCTCTTGCTAATCCGGACATTCTTGAAGTGCAAGAAAACAATCTGATTGTTAATAAGAAACTAAAAGACGCTAATCGTGTGACCCTTGTCACCATTGGTGGAACGGGTCATGAACCGGCCTTAGAAGGTTTTGTCGGTGAAGGAATGGTTGACATCGCTGTCGTTGGGGATATCTTTGCTGCTCCAGGCTACAAAGCCATTCTCCAAGCCATTAAACAAGCTGATAAGGGAAAAGGCGTTCTCTTTGTTGTCCTTAACCATGCCGGTGATATGCTGGCAGGCGACCGGACCATGAAAGAAGTTGAAAAACTAGGCCTCAATGTGATTAAAGTTGTTACCCAAGAAGATATTGCCAACGCCCCCCGGTCGGATGCCGGCAATCGACGCGGCTTAGTTGGTTGTGTCCCTCTTTATAAAATTGCTGGTGCTGCCGCTAAAGACGGAAAATCCCTAGAAGAGGTCGCTGCTCTTGCACAAGATTTTGCTGACAATATGGCCACCATCGCCGTCGCTTGCAAAACGGCAACCCATCCTCAAAGCGGTTCCGAATTTGCTGCTTTAGGCGACGATGAAATGGAAGTTGGCATGGGGCAACATGGTGAAGGCGGTGGCGGTCGCCAAAAAATGGCCACGGCTGATAAAACTGCTGATATCATGGCTGATGCCTTGATCAAGGACCTCGATCTTAAATCTGGTGAAGATGTTATGGTCATGGTCAACGGCACCGGTGCCACCACCTTAATGGAAATGCTGATTGTCTTTAGACGAGTTCATCAAATCCTTTCTGAAAAAGGGATTAATATTGTTGCTAGCTGGGTCGAAGAGATCCTCACCGTTCAAGAACAAGCAGGCTTCCAATTATTTATGGCTCGCATGGATGATGAAAAACTAGCTTATTGGCAAGCGCCAGCACGTACACCTTACCTTAGTCGTTAATAAAAGTGATTGCAAATTTGAAAGGAGTAACCATTGGCAGATAAGGATTCAATTAAAAAATCAAAGGATTATGGTTTTGCTCAACCCGTAAAACACCGTAGCTTTCACGTAAAAGGAATGGACGATGTCGAATGGGGGATGAAAAATAGGCTGTCTAAAATATTTAATCCGACTAGCGGCAATACGGTCATGCTGGCCTTTGACCATGGCTACATTATGGGACCAACTTCTGGGCTTGAGCGGCTTGATCTTTCAATTCCCCCTTTGCAAGATTATGCTGATGTCCTAATGGCAACCCGTGGTGGCTTGCGCACCTCAATTAGCCCAAGCCATAATAAGGCCATCGCCCTACGCAGTTCAGCTGGTAGCTCGGTCTTACAAGATGACATGAGCCTTGAAAAAATCGGGGTTGACATTGAAGATGCCATTCGCATGAATGCCTCTTGTATGGCCATTCAAACCTTTATTGGCTCGAAAAACGAATGCCAAAGTATCGAAAACATCAACAGGACTGTCAATTTGGGCAATCGTTACGGCATTCCCACCCTTGGTGTTGTTGCGGTCGGAAAAGAGATGGCCCGAACGACCGAGTATTTTTTACTGGCTACCCGAATGCTGGCCGAATTTGGCGTCCACATTGTCAAAGTTTATTATTGTGAGGACTTTGAAAAAGTGACTGCTGCTTGTCCCGTCCCGATTGTCATTGCTGGCGGCAAAAAGGTGCCCGAAAAAGAAGCCCTTGAAATCACCTATCAGGCCATTCAAAAAGGCGCAGCTGGCGTTGATATGGGCCGTAATGTCTTCCAAGCTGAAAGCCCAGTGGCGATGATCCAATCGATTCGAAAAGTTGTCCATGAAAAACTCACGGCCAAAGAAGCTTTTGAGTTCTATACTGATTTAAAAAATACTTAATAAAAAAACAAACCACCTAAAAAAATGGTGGTTTGTTTTTATTAGGAATCAAGTTTAAGAACGGCCATAAATGCTTCTTGAGGAACTTCCACATTGCCGACTTGACGCATCCGTTTCTTTCCTTCTTTTTGCTTTTCAAGTAGTTTACGCTTACGCGAAATATCCCCGCCATAACATTTTGCCAGCACATCCTTGCGCATGGCCCGAATCGTTTCTCTAGCGATAACCTTATTGCCAATGGCCGCTTGAATGGGTATTTCAAACATTTGCCGGGGAATTTCTTCTTTTAATTTTTTAGCAATATTTCGCCCTCGGTTTTCGGCCTTGTCACGGTGGACAATAAAGGAAAGGGCATCGACTAATTCAGTATTTAAAAGAATATCAAGTTTAACCAAATCCGATTTTCGATACTCCTTCAGCTCATAATCAAAGGAAGCGTAGCCCTTAGTTCTTGATTTAAGGGCGTCAAAGAAATCATAAATAATCTCATTTAAGGGTAATTCATAATTTAAGGCGACCCGATTTTCTTCAATATAATCCATGGTAATATAAACACCCCGCCGTTCTTGACACAGTTCCATGACAGCCCCTAAAAATTCAGCTGGAGCCATAATTGAGGCCATGACAATTGGCTCCTCCATGGCTTTGATCTCGGTCGGGTTAGGTAGATTCGATGGATTGTCAACCCACGATTGGCTCTCATCATTTTTAATCACCTTGTAAATAACACTCGGAGCAGTGGTCACCAAATCAAGATTAAATTCACGCTCTAAACGCTCTTGAATAATTTCCATATGGAGGAGGCCTAAAAAACCACAGCGAAAACCAAAGCCTAGGGCAATCGAGGTTTCGGCCTCATAAATAAGGGAGGCATCATTTAGTTGGAGCTTGGCCAGGGCTTCTTTTAAATCTTCATAACGTGAGCCATCGGCCGGGTAAATACCACAAAAGACCATGGGGGTGACCTTTTTATAACCGGGTAGGGGTTCAGCCGCCGGATTGTCTTCATCGGTGATGGTATCCCCCACTTGGGTGTCGCGGACATTTTTCATGCCGGCATTGACATAACCGACATCACCAGCTAGGAGTTCATCAACCGGCAGCAGACCTTTAGTAAAGACCCCTACCTCGTCAACCTCAAAGCTTTTTCCTACCGCCATCATCCTGATCATCATGCCTTTTTTTATCTTCCCTTGAACGACCCGAATCGAGGCGATCACCCCTCTGTATTGATCGTAGTAGGAATCAAAAATGAGGGCTTGAAGAGGACCATCAACATCACCGGTCGGTGGTGGCACCTGCTTAACAATGGTTTCTAAGACTTCGCGAATATTGATCCCTGATTTTGCCGATATCAAGGGTGCGCCCTGGGCTTCGATTCCAATCACATGCTCAATTTCATCCTTGACCCGTTGGGGATCGGCACTTTGTAAATCAATCTTGTTAATGATGGGAATAATCTCTAGATTATTATCGAGGGCCAAGTAGACATTGGCAATGGTTTGGGCTTCGATCCCTTGCGAGGCATCGACGATTAATAAGGCCCCTTCACAGGCCGCTAAGCTACGTGATACCTCATAGGTAAAGTCGACATGGCCAGGGGTATCGATCAAATTTAAAATATATTCTTCCCCATCGTCAGCATGATAAATCAAGCGGACAGCCTGTAATTTTATGGTAATGCCACGTTCTTTCTCAATATCCATATTATCTAAGAATTGTTCGGACATATCACGTTCAGTGAGCATGCCGGTATCTTGAATCAAGCGGTCGGCCAAGGTTGATTTGCCGTGATCGATGTGGGCGATAATCGAAAAATTTCGTGTATGTAATTGTTTATTTAACAAATTTGATTCCTCAACTTTCATTGATCTTTATAGTTTAATGATTTTAATTGACTAAAGTGTATTTTATCAATAAAAAATTTTTTTGTCACGTTTTTTCTTGATAATTCTAAATAAGCATGTTAGAATTATGATGTTATAAATAAATGAGGGAGGTGAATCCATGGCTAACATTAAATCAGCTATGAAGCGCGCTAAGACCAATGAGAAAAAGCGAGTTCGTAATAAAATGGTTAAAACAAATTTAAAGTCTTCACTTAAACATTTCGATATTACTTTCGCTGAAGGTGATAAAGAAGCGATCCAAGAAGCTTTTCATGCCGCATCCATAAAATTGGACAAAGCAGTATCCAAAGGCGTAATCCATAAAAATGCCGCAGCACGTAAGAAAAGTACACTCGCAAAAAAAGTTAATGCACTGAATGCATAACTTCCTTATTTATCATCCCTAAACTCGTGTCTCGAGCTTACCAAGATGTGTCTACTCAAACACATCTTTTTTTTGTCTTCTAAATCTTTAGTAGGAATAGCTCCAGGCCTAATTCCTGATCAATTTCGCCCGTTTTCATCTGAAAATCGAGGTCGGCGCCTAAGATCATTAAATCCCATAATTTTTCTAAAGAATAGCGCTGGCTATTTCTTAAAATCTTTCTGACAATATAGGCATTTAATTTCATATCTTTGGCAATTTGGTTAACATCACTGAGATGTTTTTTTTGATACAATTTTACTTGAATCAATTGCCTGATCTGGCGCATTAAGAGACTAAAAACACCAAAAGGCGATTCTCCTTGTAGATAAAACTGACCAAGCATCAAAAGGGCTTGGTCCTTTTTTGCGGTCATCCCATAGTCGATCAATTTAAAAATCCCATCCTCAATCGGTTGCGGTAAGACCAAGAGGACATCCTCTTTGCTAATGTCCTGGCGCTCGCCGGCGTGATCAATTAATTGATCAATCTCGTTAGCAACGACTGCCATGGTTTTTGTCTCATTGGCCAGATACATTGAGCGATCGATAAAAAGATCCATCACCTCTTTTGACATTTCCTTATCCGATTCTGTGATCCGCTCCTTAATCCACAAGGATAGGTCCCTTTGGCTTAATTTTTGAAAATCAAGAACCGCTCCCTCTTTGTCCATGGCCTTGTATAATTTTCGTCGTTTATCCGGTTTTTCCCAATAAATTAATAATAAGGTCGTTTCATTAGGATTTGCCAGGTAGTCGATGAGGGCCTCTTCATCTTTTTTATTCTTTATTTGCGCTAAATCAACCGATTCGCGCACAATGATCATTCGCCCCTGGCTCATCAAGGGCAGGGTTTTACAATTAGCAATCATCTCTGAGACATCGATCACTTTATCGCTATAAACGGTTAAATTTAAACTTTCTAAGCCCTTGGGAATCAATTTTTCAATTATTTTTTTTTCAACCTGCTTGCCAATATATTTTTCTGGTCCAGTCATCAGATAAAGACTTGCCAAGCTTTTTTCATTAATTTTTTTAAGTAATTCGTTACTATTCATTTAGGCATCCTTAATGTAGATATGTTTTTGTCCGAATCCACTTTCCATCACTCCTTAGGACGATGGCCCCGTTTTGATCCGTTCTGAAGACCGCCAAAGAGTCAAGGCGGGCTAAGACCTCATCATTGGGATGACCATAGCGATTATTGGCCCCTACCGAGATCAAGGCTAACTCAGGATCAACCGCCGCAATAAATTCTTGGCTTGAAGAGGTTTTACTGCCGTGGTGGCCGACTTTTAAAACTTGGATATCTTTTTTAGCAGTGACTCTCTTAAGGTCTTGTAAAATCGCCTGCTCCGCTTCTTTCTCCATATCGCCACAAAATAGCATGGCGACATCACCGTAGCTTAAGAGCATGACTAGGGAAGCATTATTTTGCTCGGAATCAGCTTTTGGCTTAATCTCACCATCAGGGTAGAAGATTTCAATGAGCAGCCCATCATTTGTCTCAATTCTATCGCCCTTTTTTAAGAGGGTGACGGGAACTTTTTTTTGTTCAAGCAAGAAGGTGTTATTGGTCTGAACGGCCATAAAGAGGTGGTTAGCGGGGAAATCATCATTAATTAATTCTTCAATCCCTTGCTTATGGTCTTCATGATTATGACTTAAAAAGATTCCCTCAAGCTCTTTTACCTGCAAATGCCGAAAGGCCGGATAGAGAACCCGATCGGATATTTCATAGTCCCTTTCCATAAGATAGCCACCGCCATCAACCAGGTAATGTTTACCCATCGGGCTTTTGATTAGAATACTGTCGCCCTGGCCGACATCGAGCATGGTCACCTCTAGATAGCTTGGCCACATCATCCCGACGATCGGAACTATTAATAAGATGGTCACCGTTGTGGTAACCCAGTAGCGGACCGATCTTTTTTGGAGATTAAAATAACCGGCTGCCCAAAATCCTGCTAGGAGAAAAAAACCTGTTTTCACCAAATCCAGACTGGCATTTTGGATGGTTAAAAAGCTAAAAAACTCATTGACCCGATTAAGGGCCTGGGCTGAGATGATTAAGGAATCACCTAAAAAAGTAAGCGGTAAGATAATCAGTGGAAGGGCTATTTTAAAAACACCTGCGGTAAGGATAAAGAGAAGACCGCCGATGACAAAAAAACCGGTCAGGGGAACCATGATCATGTTAGCTAAAAAAGTGATCAATGTGAAATTTCCAAAATGATAGATGGAAATCGGCAGGGTCCCCAGCAGGACTGATGTCGTTAAAATTAAACTTTGCAAGATTGGATTAGGCGTAACTTTTCTTCCGCTTTTTTCGATTCTTTTTTCAAGTTGAAAATTGAGTGGCCCATTAAAAAAAATAATTCCGACAACGGCGGCCATGGAAAGCTGAAAGCCGGCTTGAAAAAGCTGGCTTGGCCAAATCACTAAGATAATCAAACCCGCTAATGCCAGATTACTTAGACCATCCTTTTCCATGGCCAAGCCCTCGCCGATAATTAAACACCCCAGCATAATCGAAGCCCGTAAGACCGAGGCCGAAAAGCCTGTAAGACCGGCGTATAAAAAAAGAATCGGAGCGACAAAAAATATCCAAAGCGTTTTTTTCACTTTCAAGACCTTTAATAATAAAGTCATCAGCAGAAATAAAAAGCCCACATGTAAGCCCGAAACGGCTAGGATATGACCAAGCCCGATATTCCGGAAGTTTTCTTTAAGCCCTTGGTCAATCGCTTTTTCACCAAACAAAATCCCTTTTAGTAAGGCGGCAATATCGGGCTTAAAAGCCTGATCAAACTGATTTTCCAGCCCGTGTTTAAGCTGACTGCTGGCTGCAAAAAGGCCCCTCTCTTGACCGATTACCGTAACATCAGCCTGCTTAAGGTCAATCCTCCCATCAATCCCTTTTGATTTTAGATAAAGTTCTTCATTAAAGCCACCGGGATTGCGGGCGCCTTGGACAAGTTCTAGGGTCCCTGTAAAGCTAATTAGGTCACCGGGCTTAAGCCCTTCTAAGCTGTCATCCCCATAGTAACTAACCTTAAAGCGTTTATCTAAGTCATCGGTCCTGGCGTCTTGGCCAAGTGACCTGGCCTTAAAGGTAAATTCCCACCACTTGGCCTTATTTTGGGGATAATCTTCCACTTTTCCAATAAAAAGAAGGTCTTCCCCATCATAAGTCGCCAAGCCCCTTAAAGTGGTGATTTCTTGGTTCATGACACTAAAACCGATTAAAAAGGCCATTAAAACAAAGACCATCTGCGACCACTTGATGGCTTTTAAGAAAAATGGCGCAATGACCATTAAAAAACTAATCAGCAAAAAAAAAGCGACCGGCACTTCCATATATCGCATAAAAATTGAACCTGCTAAAAAAAGAAATCCCCATACTAACGGTCTTTTCATGGTCGCCTCATTTTATCTTAAAAATCACCGATTTTCTCCAATTTCCCCAAGCAATGCTTTTTTTATTAGCCTAGTGCGATTTCTTCCTTGCGTTTATAGATTAAGCTGTTTTTTTTACCTTAGTTTGGTATAATGAAAACAGTTGTTAGTAAATCATTAAGAGAGGTTTTTATGAAAAACTTTAACCAACATAAATTTATCGCATCGGATGGGATCAACATTACCTATTATACCACAGGTGTTCCCGAAAATTTTAAGGCAATTGTTCAAATTATTCACGGCATGGCTGAACACGCAAGACGGTATCTGGAATTTGCCAATTTTTTATATGACCAAGGTTTTTTAGTTATCCTTCATGATCAACGCGGTCATGGCAAAACCGGCGACGACCAAGGCTGTCTGGGCTTTTTTAGTGCCGACCAGGGCTGGTTTCGAGTCGTTAATGATGCCTTTGAATTGGCTTCCTTTTTCAAAAATCAACACCCTGACCGGCCCCTTTATCTAATCGGCCATAGTATGGGCTCAATTGTCGCCCGGTCTTTGATCATCGACACCAAGGATTTTTATTCAGGGGCTATTATCCTTGGGACCACCATGGGCAAGAATTACTTAACCCTCCGCGGGGGCCGGTTAATCGCCAAAAACGAGATCCGTAAACACGGCCCATCAAAGCCATCAGCCAAACTAACTAAAATGGCCTTTGGAAATTATAATAAACATTTCGGGACTGAACGAACCCCCTACGACTGGCTCAGTGGAAACATCGATAATGTCGATTGCTATATGGTCGATCCCCACTGTGGTTTTGATTGTTCAGCTGGTTTTTTTCATGATTTTTTTGAAGGCCTCCTCTATGTGACTAAGGCCACTAATAATAAAAAGATCTCTCCCGCCCTCCCCATTCTGATTTTAGCCGGCGCCGATGATCCGGTTGGCACTATGGGAAAAGAAGTTGAAAGCTTTTTTAAACTTCTTCAAAAGTCAGGATGTCTTCACCTCAATTATCAACTCTATGAAAATATGCGCCATGAAATCTTAAACGAAACAAAGCGGATGGGCGTTTATTTAGATATTAGTCGTTTTCTTGACCAATGCTTAGCCAATGAATCCGTGCTTTAAAATACTATTTAAAGGAGTTTCCTATGAATCAAACAATCCATGTCTTTGGTCACCGTAATCCTGACAGTGACTCCATTTGCTCAGCTATTGCCTATGCTCATTTAAAAAATAAAATGGGCTTTAATAACGTCCTTGCAAAGCGATTAGGACCAATTACAAAAGAGACGCAATTTATTTTAGATCAATTTGAGGTCACAGCTCCAGATCTTATCAAGGATGTTAATCCTCAAGTTTCTGACTTAATTCTAAACCATTTTACCACGGTCTCGGAAAACGATTCTCTTAGTGAAGCAATGAATCGGATTTTGAACAATCCAGGCCGTTCGGTTCCCGTGGTCGACGATCACAAAAAATTAATCGGCATTCTTTCCCTTCCGGATATTATTCCGGCCTTTACTGATTCCTTTTCTAAAAGCGTTTTAAAAGACAATCAGACCCCCTTTAAAAACATCATAGAATTATTAAATGCCAAAGTCTTAGGGGAATTAAAATTGCCAACCGTCACCGGATTGGTCTACACCATTACCGAGATAAAAGACGGGGAAAAATTAAATCCTGATGATATCCTCGTCACGGTTGAAAGCGACGACTACATCAAAAAAGCTCTAGCAACAGGAGCCGGGATCATTATTATCTCGAATGCCCAGGCAGACCAAAGCCTTCCCTTGTGTGATGAGACGGCTAGGACGTCACAAAAAATTTGTCTTTTGGTATCGCTCGGACCCTTTGAAGTCATTCGCCGCTTGTCTCAAGGGATTCCTATTCGTAATTTTTACCAGCAAAAACATCTTGAGTACTTTACGACTTACGAAACCATTGATGATGTCAAGAAAAACATGCTGACCTCAACCCATGAACGCTTTCCCGTCGTTAATGAAGATGGTGAGGTTGTTTCGATTATCTCGCGAAGTCATTTAGTTGATTTTAACCGTAAGAAGGTCATTCTTGTTGACCATAATGAGCGCAGTCAATCAATTCTTGGCATTGAGGAAGCCGAAATTGTGGAGATCATCGACCACCACCGAATTGCTGATATCCAAACAGCTTCACCCCTTTACCTGCGAATTGAACCGGTCGGCTGCACCTCAACCATTGTTGGAAAAATGTATCTGGAAGAAGAAATCCCCATTCCTAAAAACATGGCCGGACTAATGCTGTCTGCCATTATTTCTGATACCTTATTGTTTAATTCACCGACGTGTACCCATGAAGACAAGGAAATGGCCACCTATTTAGCAAGACTTATCGATATTGACATCAATCATTATGGGAAAAAAATGTTGATTGCCGGTAGTAACCTGAATGAGATGACCCCCACCGAGATTATTAAGACCGACCTCAAGATCTTTACCATGGGAAAATATAAGATTGCCGTCTCACAAATTAATACCGGTGATTTCCGCGGAATTTATAAAAAACTTGATAGTGTGCTAAAAGAAATGAATCATTTTTGCGATCATGAGGCCCTTAGTCTGTCAGTCTTAATGGTCACCGATATCGTCTTAGGCGGAACCGAACTGATCATTGCCGGCAAAGAACAAAGCTTAGCCCGCTTAGCCTTTGATTTTCAAAGCAGCGAATTTAGCAAATTTTTAAATGGTGTTTTCTCCCGCAAAAAACAAATTGTTCCACCCCTGATGAACGCGGCATCCTTCTAAGAAATGGAGGCATTTTGTGAAAAAGCAAACCATTATTCTCCTTCTTTTCTTTTTACTCCTACCACTGCTAAGTGCCTGCAGCCAAGACGAGTTAATCAACGATGCAACAAGTGGCCAAATCCTTCCTGCTCCCGAGTCCCTCTATCACGACGGAACCTTTAAAGCAGCGACACGCTATTATGATGGCAGCGGCTATGGCCAACTTTTAGAACTGCTTATTAAAAATGGCACCATTAGCAAGGTTAACTACCGAGAAATTAATAGTGAGGGGAGCGAGCGAAGTGTGATTGAAGGAAGCGAAAGCACTTGGGAGGAACTATCACCTCTTACTCTTGGCACTTTATACTCGCGTTTATATAATGATTTCTTAATGAATCAATCGACTACCGGACTGACTACTATTTCCGGCGCAACAAAGACATCCGACACCTTTAAGCGCCTGTCTCAAAGCGCCTTAAATGCTGCTGCCGAAAATGATCCCAGCCTCCAATTGATCGAAACCGAGGCCAGCTATACAGGTAAAAGTCGGATCGACGGAAAAGAGCGACAAGGTGTTTTAATTGCAAGTTATACCGGCGAAAAACTCGTCAGCCTCACTTTTGATGAAGTTAACCTCCAAGATAATAGCCTGCTTTCAGAATCAAATGAACTCGTCGACGGGCTTTCTTATGCTGACTTATTTGATGCTTTTACCCGGATTAACCTCGAAAATCAAAACCTCGACCCTATTTTTAGCGATGAGGTCCTTAGCCCTGAACAAGAGAAATACCACGATTGTCTCAGCCATCTCCGATCCCAACGCGTTAACTTTAACGCCCCTTAAAAACTAATCTTATTACTTCATTTCAACATTTAATCCTTGACAAGCCCATAGACTATGGTATAATTAATTAAGATAAAATCATTATTTTTATGACTTTAAACTTACAAGAAGGTGAAAATAAAATTATGGAAAATAATACATTTGGAAGTCGTTTAAAAGCTCTCAGAGTCTCAAAACGTTTAACGCAAGAAGGTTTCGCAAATCTTTTTTATCTTAATAAGAGTTCGATCTCTAAGTACGAAAAGGATAAAAATTTACCTGAAAATCTTCTCCTTGTCAAGATTGCTGATTTTTTTGAGGTGTCTGTCGACTATCTCTTGTGTCGAACTGATCAACCGAAACTTTTACCCAGTAATCCTAAGCCTTTGAGCTGTGAAGAATTTCTTGAAACTTATATTTTTTCAGAAGAGGAGAAAAAAGCATTTACCTATTATTTCTCTTTTCCGGAAACCTTTAAACAAGAAGTTTTAGATTTTATAAATTTTAAAAGTACTAATAGCAAAAACTACATTAAAAATGACCTCGATTAATTTAAAAAATAATGGTACATCAATTGTTGACTTAAACACAATCGACTCGTACCATTATTTTTTTGCACATTATTCTCCTAAAAGATAGGTCAAGGTAAATAGACTATCGGTGATGTTAACATTTTCAACCACCACGTCTTTTGGTACTTCTAAATCAATCGGACTAAAGTTTAAAATACCTTTAACCCCCAAAAAAATAATTTGATCGGCCATCTTTTGAGCAACTTCACGGGGGACACAAAGGATGCCGATATCAATTTCATTTGTTGCGATGAATCCTTCGAGTTCATCACTATGCTGGACTCTTACACTTCCAAGCATGGTGCCGATCAGAAGAGGATCGACATCAAAAACACCTTTTAAGATGATTCCTTCTTGGCGAAAACGCTCATAATTAGCAATGGCATGGCCCATATTACCGGCACCGATGATGATGCAATTATATTCGCATTCCAAGCCGAGGATTTCCTTAATCGCCTCACGGAGTTCACTGACCTTATAACCGTAGCCTTGTTGCCCATAGGAATCAAAGGAATTCAAATCCTGACGAATTTGAGATGCCGTTAAACCCATTAACTTGGCAAGTTGCTGCGATGATATTTTCGTGATTTTTTTTTGTTCAAGATCGGTTAAATATTGATAATATTTTGGCAGCCGTTTTACAACTGTCATTGATACTTTTTTTGAGAGGGGATGCATATAAACTGCTCCTTTCCAACTGATAGCTAATTTATTATACCAAGACCTTCAATCATCGTCAAATACAGATTTGCGTTTTTTCGTTTTTTTGGTAAAATATTAACAAAAGCAGCTAATTATTTTGAAAATAGGTGAAAGCATGATCATTAATATCGAAAATTTGGATTTCAGCTATGGCATTCATGAAATTTTCAAGGATTTAAGTTTGACCATCCATGACAAGCAGCAAATTGGTTTAATCGGTCGCAATGGTAGTGGAAAATCAACCCTCCTAAAACTATTAACTGAAGAGTTGAGTCCGGATTCTGGGCGTATTATCAAAGGGAATCAATTAAAAATTGCTTATCTGGCTCAAGAATCGATCATTTCTGAAGAAATGACCTTAGAGCGAATTTTTTATTCGGTTTTCGACGACTTAATGGCTATGGAAAAAAAGATTGCCAGCTTGGGGGAATCCATTGCCCAATCAAGTGGCGATAAACAAAAAAAACGTTTGCGCGAATTTGGTGAACTCCAAGAGTTATTTACTGAGCAAAAAGGATACGAGTACCCCAGTCGCATCCGTGGAATCGCTAAGGGTCTTAGTTTTTCCGAAGCCGACCTTAAAAAAGATTTTTCGCTCTTAAGTGGTGGCGAAAAAACAAGGGCCTGTTTGGGACAGATCTTACTAAAAGAGCCCGATCTTCTCCTTCTTGACGAACCGACTAACTATTTAGATATTGAAAATCTCCAGTGGCTGGAACACTATTTAAATGATTATTCTGGCACCTTTGTGATTATTTCCCACGACCGCTATTTTCTTGATAAGGTCTGTCAAACGATCTTCGAAGTTGATAATTGCAAGATTTTGTCTTATCAAGGCAATTATAGCGATTACTCGGTTAAAAAAAGACAAGCTATACTCGAGCAGAATCATCACTACAACCAGCAACAAAAAGAAATTAAACAACAAGAAGAAGTGATTAACCGTTTTCGCCAGTATGATTCCATCAAAAGTTCTAAACGGGCAGCAAGTCGTGAAAAAGCCTTAGAAAAAATCGAATTGATTGATCGGGTCAAAAAAACGCAAAATAG
This sequence comes from uncultured Lachnospiraceae bacterium, assembly GCA_964632785.1. Lineage (GTDB taxonomy): Bacteria > Bacillota > Clostridia > Eubacteriales > Eubacteriaceae > Acetobacterium. Next base: position 16,730 of record CAZWEU010000001.1, read on the forward strand.
TCATTTTACTTTCAAGCCCAAAATCAAAAGCGGCCACGATGTCCTCCTCGTTGAGGATCTTAAGAAATCATTTAATAGAAGCCCTTTATTTCAGGACATGAGTTTTCAAATCCATCACGGTGACCGAATTGGCATTATTGGCCCTAATGGGGTTGGCAAGACAACCTTATTAAGAATTTTACTGGGCCAGCTTGCCTATGATCAAGGTCATATTAAATGGGGCCATAAGGTTTATCCCGCTTATTTTGACCAAGAACACGAGGAGTTGAAGCGTTTTTTTAATGACAACTTGCTTGAAGTCTTGTGGGATATCGATTCTAAACGAGACGAAGGAGAACTTCGAAATATTTTAGCAGCCTTTCTCTTCCAAGGCGATGATGTTTTTAAAGCCGTTGCAAACTTATCGGGTGGTGAAAAAGCCCGGCTTTTATTGGCTCGCCTAATGATTTCCCAGGCTAATTTTTTAATCATGGATGAGCCCACCAACCATATCGATATGGAAACAAAAGAAATACTGGAAACAGCCCTGAGCCAATATGACGGCAGCCTTCTTTTTATTTCTCACGACCGTTACTTTCTTAATCGCATTGCCAATAAAATTTTTCTCTTTACCGAAAAGGGCATTAAACTTTATCTTGGCAATTATGACGATTATCTTGCCCACCAGGCCAGGGCCTTAGCCCAAGCGGAACTATTAGCCCAAGAAAGCCGCACTACGCCAACAAAGACACAGTTAAAACTGGATCGGCGTAAGCAAAAAAAAGAGGGCTTAAAGATCCGTGACCTTAAAAAAAATATTAAGGCAATCGAATTGGAGATACTTGACCTTGAGACAAAAATCGAAAAAATGGAAGCTAAGATGTGCCATCCTGATTTTTATAATGACCATCAAGCGGCTTCCGAAATGGGTGATGCTTACGAGAAGATCAAAACAAGACTTGAAAAATCGACTGATCAATGGGAAGATGCTCTTATCACACTTGAAAATCTTGAATCAGATTAATTGGAGGAATGTATGAACTTAACAAGCCAGGAAAAAAGTATTTTAAACGGTATTTTTAAAGATGTCACGGGAACCACACGAAACAGTTTGCTGATGACCCTATACGCAGCTAAACCGGTTAATGATGGGTCGCCTGATGCCCAAGCAATCATTACAATCTTAAACGGACTGATCACCAAGCTTGTTGACCTTGACCAAGCCCGGATGGAAGAAATTTTTAATGGTATTCCCTATGATGTAAAATGAGGATAAAAAAAAAGCCCGAGGGCTTTTTTTTATTACATCATCGGCATTCCGCCGCCCATTCCGCCCATACCACCTGCCATCGCTGCACCAGCATCTTCTTCAGGAAGATCTGCTACGGCAACTTCAGTCGTTAAGAACATAGCCGCGATACTTGCAGCATTTTGAATGGCCGAACGCGTTACCTTGGTTGGGTCAATAATTCCGGCGTCAAACATGTTTACATATTCGTTTTGAATCACATCATAGCCAATATTAAGTGTTTTATCACGCATTTTTGAAACAACGACAGAACCTTCAAGACCAGCATTTTCAGCAATTTGTCGCATTGGTTCTTCAAGTGACCGGCGAATAATAAGGGCACCTGTCTTTTCGTCATTATCTAGTGTCTCAACTAATTCATCAACCTTTTTAACCGTGTTGATATAAGCAGTTCCACCACCAGATACAACCCCTTCTTCAACCGCTGCGCGAGTCGCATTCAAGGCATCTTCAATCCGATACTTGCGTTCTTTTAATTCCGTTTCAGTCGCTGCCCCAACTTGGATGACGGCAACACCACCGGCTAATTTGGCCAAGCGTTCCTGAAGTTTCTCTTTATCATAATCAGAAGATGTTTCCGGGATTTGCGCCTTAATTTGGCGAATCCGGTCTGCTACTGCTTCTTTATTGCCACTACCTTCAACAATGATGGTATTGTCCTTGTCAACTTTAACCTGACGTGCTCGTCCCAACTGTTCAATCGTTACTGATTTTAGCTCCAGTCCTAATTCATCAGAAATCACTTCACCGCCGGTTAAAGCTGCAATATCAGCTAACATTGATTTACGGCGATCGCCAAAGCCAGGTGCCTTAACAGCAACACAATTAAAGGTTCCTCTTAGTTTATTAACGACCAATGTGGCTAGGGCTTCACCCTCAACATCTTCAGCGATGATCAGCAGTTTACCTCCTGTTTGAACAATTTGCTCAAGGATTGGTAAAATTTCTTGGATATTGGCAATTTTTTTGTCGGTAATCAAAATATATGGATTATCTAAATCAGCAACCATCTTTTCCGTATCGGTTGCCATATAAGCAGATAAATAACCGCGGTCAAATTGCATCCCTTCGGTAAATTCCAGTTCTGTTCCCATTCCTTTGCCTTCTTCAACCGTAATAACCCCGTCGTCACCGACTCGGTCCATGGCATCGGCAATTAAATTTCCAATCGTTACGTCACCTGCTGAAATTGAAGCAACTTGGGCGATCGATTCTTTGCTTTCAACTGGCTTGCTGTTCTTTTTCAATTCAGCAACAACAACATCAACAGCCTTTTCAATCCCCCGTTTTAAAACGATTGGATTAGCACCGGCAACAACATTGCGATTGCCTTCACGAACGATTGCTTGGGCTAATAAGGTCGCTGTTGTCGTTCCGTCACCGGCAACATCATTTGTTTTTGTCGCGACTTCTTTAACCAGCTGGGCACCCATGTTTTCAAAGGCATCTTCTAATTCGATTTCTTTGGCAATGGTTACCCCATCATTGGTAATGGTTGGTGAACCATAGGATTTACTTAAAATCACGTTTCTTCCCTTGGGTCCAAGGGTGACCTTAACGGTATCTGCTAATTTATCAACGCCTGTAATTAAGGCACTTCGTGCACTTTCTTTAAATTTAATATCTTTTGCCATTCTTATCTACCTCCTGAAATTTTGTTATTGAACAATTGCTAAAATATCTGCTTGACGGATGATTAAAAATTCATCATCCCCTAACTTGATCTCACTACCTGAATATTTAGAGTAAATAACCTCATCATCGACTTTTACGTCGAGTGGCACTTTTTTACCATCGATTATTTCACCAGAACCAACTGCGATGACTTTACCCTGCTGTGGTTTCTCTTGGGCCGAACCGGGCAGTACAATACCACCTGATGTTTTAACTTCTTCTTCTTTTACCTTAATGACTACTTTGTCGCCTAATGGTTTTAAATTCATTTTTTCCTCCATCTTAATATCTTGGGTACCGTGTACCTTTTTATCTGCTCTGTTAGCACTCATCATCTTTGAGTGCTAATAGTATTTTAAATCATATCTGTGGTGATTGCAAGTTTTTTTTTAAATCTTTATTATTTTTAAGTTTTTTTAAGTATCTTTTAGTCCATGCCAATTTTTAAACCGGGGACCCCATTGAGTTCAAGACCGGCGATGCGACCACTTTGATAGTTGTAATAAGCCATTGAACCGATCATGGCGGCGTTATCGGTGCATAATATCGACTGCGGATAATAAAGAGTCATCTTATTGTCTAAGGCCGCCGCGGTCATTTTTTCGCGTAGTAAGCTATTACTGGAAACCCCGCCAGCCATGGCAATTTTACTCATGCCGACTTTTTTTGCCGCCCGAATTGTTTTTTCAACTAAAACCTCAACCACTGCAATTTGAAAGGAGGCGGCCACGTCATTAACAACAATATCGATTTCTTTCATTTTACAGGTGTTTAAATAATTAAGGACTGCCGATTTAAGACCACTGAAACTAAAATCGAGCGAATCTTTTTCCAGGGTGGCTCTGGGAAAGGCGATCGCTTGAGGATTTCCCAATTTAGCTGCCGCATCAATGGCCGGCCCACCCGGGTAACCCAAGCCTAAAACACGGGCGACCTTATCAAAGGCCTCGCCGGCGGCGTCATCCCTTGTTTTTCCCACTACCTCAAAGCTTTGATAATCGTCAACCATAACCAGGTGACTATGGCCACCGGAGACCACCAAGCTTAAAAAAGGGGGCTCCAATTCCGGATATTCTAAAAAATTAGCGGCAATATGGCCCTCAATATGATGAACCCCAATTAAGGGGATCTTGAGGCTATAGGCTATGGCCTTAGCCGTTGATAAACCGATTAATAAAGCCCCTATCAGGCCTGGTCCATTGGTCACCCCAATGGCATCCAGATCGCTTAAGGAAAGATTACTTTCGGCTAAGGCCTCGTCGATAATATAGGGCAATTTTATAATATGATTACGTGAGGCGATCTCCGGCACCACCCCCCCATACTTTTCATGGATATCAATTTGTGAATAAATACGATTGGTTAGAATCCGCCGGCCATTTTCAACAATGGCAACCGCCGTTTCATCACACGATGTCTCGATACTCAATATTTTCAAGTCTTCCTCCTTTTGTCTGCATATAAATAAAGGCCGGAACCAAGCGTCATCAGTCCCATAAAGGCCGCCACGTAAGCAATGATCCGACCAATTAAGGCGACAAAAAAAGCTTCCGGTACGATATTAATCAGTCGGTCTTTAGCGGGGTCTAGAATCCATAAGTCATTGGTAAAAAACAGGCGGTGAAAGAGAATAAAGGCTGCCTGGAAATTGATCACAAAGGCGCTAACAACAAGGGCTAGAAGAGCCACCGCCGTAAGGTTTCCCCAAAAGATACTTTTGCCAATCGCTGGCTGGTCAACTTTAAATAAATAGAGAAAGCTAATCAAAAAAAGAAGCAGGCCAAAATCCCGCAAGCCCAAGGCAATGGTCAATAGATACCTGACATCAACCATGTGCGATATTTCTTTGTCATTAAAAATAACTTCGTATCTACTAACGTTTTTGGCCTCCGGTGGAGCGATCCGGGCCTCGATATCAAATGACGCCCGTTCATTAGCAAGATAGGCCATGATCTGATCGACGACCGGGTCAACATCAGGCGGGTAAATGCCTGTATTTTCAATCACCTGATTTTTTTCCATTTGATCCATATAAAAGGCTTTATCAAAAACGGCGGTTTCAATGGCACTTGTAAAAAGAATAATTGGAAGAACGATGGCCAATAGAATCGAGGCGATTTTAATTTTCATAAGTCCGCCTCCACATGATCAAAGCATGGCTATCTTTTCCATAATAATGAAGGCGTACCCCTTCTGTGACAAAATCATTTTTCTCATAGAAAGAAATGGCCGGATAATTATCTTCCCGCACCTCCAGGGTCATTTTATCACAGCCTAGGGCTCTTGCCATCTCAGACATCCGATCTAAGAGGGCCTGACCGACCCCTTTTTTACGATAAGCTTTGAGGACTGCGATATTGGTAATATGGGCTTCATCGACGATTAGCCAGTAGCCGCTAAAGCCGATAATCACACCTTTATCTAAGGCGACCAGATAGGTAGCCAAGATATTATCCATTTCTTTTTTATAAGAATCACTAGACCAATTATGCTTGAAGCAGGCTTGATCAATTAAAAAAACAGCTGGGATATCTTCCTTTTTCATCTTGCGATAGTCAATCCTCATCCTTTTTTTTCCTCCGCGTAAGAGGGGCGAATATAGACCGGTTGTAACTGTCTATAATCCTCATAGTCACCCCTCTCCGCTTTTTTTAAAACTAAGGCCGCTGCCGATGAGGCTCGGTTCATATTTAGATAATTAGGAACCATTCGCGCATTTGGGCAGGCGGCTAAAATCATTTTTGAAAAACGAGCAAGGCCGTCTCCCAGCAAGTAAACCAACTTTTTTTGTCCCTTTATAATTTCAATTAAAGCCTCGATCTCAAGGGCTGAATCGGCCAAATCCCGGACTAAATGCTCTCCCTCAAAATGAAAGAGAGCCGTATAAACTTGCTTGCGCTGGGCATCTAAGATTGGGCAAATTAGGTTTTCTGAAAAAGGAATATTCATGGCCAGACTGGCCAGGGTGGAAACTGCTATAACCGGTTTATCCAGTGCTTGGGCAAAACCCTTGACCGTGGCCATGCCAATTCGCAGGCCGGTAAAGGAGCCGGGCCCGGCGACAATACCAAAAGCATCGATGTCATCAATCGATAGGCCCCCATCTTTTAAGAGGTGGTCAATGGCCACCATCAGTTTTTCAGAGTGCTTTTTTTTATGATTAATAATCATCTCACCAATTAATTTCTCGTCATTTAGAATTGCAATTGATGCGACGATGGTGGCGGTATCAATGGTTAATATTGTCATCTCTCACTCTTCCTCGCCATGGCTAGGGATTTTTTAGCACAGGCATCAACGGCCGAAATCACGGCGTGGCGAAAACCCTTTTCCTCTAGGGTCCGAACCGCCTCAATGGTTGTTCCCCCTGGCGTGCAAATCATATCCTTTAATTTACCCGGATGATCGCCGGATTCAAGAACCAGCTTAGCCGCCCCGAAAACGGCTTGGGCCGATAGGCGGTAGGCCTGGTCTCGGGGAAAACCGTGCAAAACTCCGCCATCAGCCATGGCCTCAATTAATAACATGGTGTAAACGGGGGCTGAACTGGCAATCCCCGGGACCACCTCCATCAAAGCTTCGCTGAGTATTTCAACCTTTCCAAAACTTTCAAAAATTTGAATTAAATCAGCTAATTCTTCCTTGGAAATCAATGCATCAGGGCAGAGGGTCGAAGCGGATTCGCCGACAAAGGCCGGGGTGCTGGGCTGGCTTCGAATGAGCTTAACAGTCTCTCCTAAAACGGCTTTCATATCGGCCAAAGAAACCCCGACAGCAATGGAAATCACAATGATATCTTCCTTAAGATGGTCTTTAATTTCTTCCATGACCAGGCCATAAAGATAGGGTTTTACGGCTAAAACCAAATAGTCCGATTGACTGGCCACCGCTTGGTTAGATTTAAGCACCGACACCCTGTAAGCTTCTTGCATGTAATCGCGACTTGTCTCACTTGGCGCCCAGACACCAATCTTATCAGGGGCAAAAACTTCCCCCTTAATCAAGCCGGCAATCATTGCCTTGGCCATATTTCCACATCCGATAAATCCGATCGACTTTTTCATTTTTCACGTCCTTCTCATTTATTTCCTAATTTTTTTCGACCTTCAAAGCTTGGCAATATCCGTTCGGTAGCGAGCCCCCTCAAAATTGATCTGGTCGATATTTCGATAGACTTTTTCCCGGGCCTCTTCAATGCTGTCACCCAGAGCGGTAACCCCCAGAACCCGACCACCACTTGTGAGGATCTGGCCGGCTTCTTTTTTTGTCCCCCCATGAAAGACCAAACACTCTTCAAGCTTTTCTAAGCCGGTGATTAGCTTGCCGGTTTGATAGTCACCCGGATAACCGGCTGAGCGCATTACCACACAAACCGCTGCTTGGCTTTTCCATTTGATCGGACATTTTTTTAAGTCTCCATCGATGACCGCATCGATGATGTCGACCAGGTCGGTCTCCAGGCGTGGCAAAAGCGATTGGGCTTCGGGATCCCCAAAGCGGACATTAAATTCCAAAACCTTGGGCACCCCCCTTTCAATCATCAGGCCAATAAATAAAATCCCTTTGAAATTCATCTCATCAGTAATAAAGCCATTGATAATCGGGTCGAGAATGTCTTTTCTAATCCGCTCATTTAAGGCCGCATCTTTAAATAAAACATTGGGTGAGTAAGTTCCCATCCCCCCGGTATTTAGGCCTTGGTCGTGATCGTAGGCCCGTTTATAATCCTGGGCACTTTCCATGGGAACAATTGTTTTACCGTCGACAAAGCAGAGGATCGAGGCTTCCTGACCCGTCAGGTGCTCTTCAATCACAACCTTGTCCCCGGCCTGGCCAAATCGCCGCTCTTTCATGATCATTTCAATGCCGGCTTGGGCGTCTTTTTCATTACCGACGATCAAGACCCCTTTTCCAGCCGCTAGACCATCGGCCTTGATGACCATGGGGTAACCAAAAAGACCCATATCTTTAATGATTGTTTGGTAATCATGGTATTCCCGATAATCAGCTGTGGGAATCTGATGGCGCTTGAGAAATTCTTTGGTAAAGGCCTTGCTTCCTTCAAATTGGGCACAGGCTTGGTTGGGGCCAAAAACCCTTAATCCGGCCCTTTCAAAGGCATCGACCATGCCCATGACCAGGGGCAGCTCCGGCCCTACGATGGTCAGATCAATCTTTTTTCTCTTGGCAAAGGCTAAACAAGCAGAAATATCATCTACTGCTAAATCGGTGCATTTGGCAAGGGCTGCCATGCCCCCATTACCGGGGGCTGCATATATTTTTTTGACCCGCTTACTTTGAGACAATTTCCAGCATAAAGCATGCTCTCGTCCACCTGATCCAATCACTAATACCTTCATCGGTTCTCCTTCTTCTCTTTCCACTACTTTTTTCGTCTTTTAAGAATGTTTAAAATGACGCATGCCGGTAAAGACCATAACCATGCCGGCCTCATCACAGGCCTTGATGGAGTCTTCATCGCGAAGGGCTCCTCCCGGTTGGATAACGGCGGTAATTCCTGCTTGCGCTGCTGCTTTTACGCAATCATCAAAGGGGAAAAAAGCATCAGAGGCCATAACCGCCCCCTTAACCCGATCACCCGCTTGTTTAATGGCGTTTTCTAAGGCCCAGATCCGGTTGACTTGGCCGGGTCCATTTCCGATTAGACACAAGTCTTTACTTAAACTAATGCCATTGGACTTGGTATTTTTGACTGCTTTCCAGGCAAAGACAAGTTCTTTTAATTCTGCTTGACTTGGCTGTTTTTTCGTGACCACCTGTAAGTCCTCATAAAGCTTGCTATCGCGCTCTTGCATCAATAGACCACCCAAGACTTTTTTAACCTCATAACCCGGCTCATTATAAGTGATATCCGCTAGGCTCAGCACCCTTAAATTAGGTTTTTGCGCCAGGATTGCTAAGGCTTCTTTGCTGTAAGAAGGGGCGACAATTACTTCCAAGAAAGTTTCAACCATTTGACCAGCTGTTTCCTTATCAATTTCTCGGTTTGACGCAATGATCCCACCAAAGATGGAGATCGGATCAGCCTCATAGGCTTTTTGATAGGCAACAGCAATCTCTTCATGGCTGGCAATCCCACAGGGATTGGCATGCTTAACCGCCACAATGGTCGGTTGATCACCATATTCTTTCAAAATTTCCAAAGCCCCGTTGGTGTCATTGATATTATTATAGGATAATTCTTTTCCCTGCAATTGCACCGCACTAGTCAAAGCCCCCTTGACAGGCAGGGTCTCCCCATAGAAAGCTGCTTTTTGGTGGGGATTTTCCCCGTAGCGCAGGTCTTGAATTTTCTCATAGGTCATGGTTACCCTTTCAGTTAAAGGGCTGGCATCAAGGCGCTTTCTTAAATAGTCAGCAATCATCGTATCATAGTTGGCCGTCGTCTCAAAAACCTTTAGGGCTAAGTCATAGCGGGTTTGCCAGGTCGTTTTTCCCGCTGTTTTTAATTCCGCTAAAACCTTTTGATAATCTTTTGGATCAACGACAACAGTCACATCATTAAAGTTCTTAGCCGCTGAGCGAAGCATGGTTGGGCCACCGATGTCAATGTTTTCAACCGCCTCGGCAAGGTCAACCCCTTCTTTTAAAATGGTCTTTTTAAAAGGATAAAGATTGATGACCACTAAATCAATGGTTGTGATCCCCAGTTCTTTCATCTCTTTTTGGTGGTCTTCATTATCCCGAATAGCCAAAATCCCCCCGTGAATTTTAGGGTGGAGGGTTTTAACCCGACCGTTTAAACATTCGGGAAATCCCGTAACCTGAGAAACAGTCATCACCCCAACCCCGGCTTGAGTCAGGACCTTGGCGGTTCCTCCGGTAGAAAGAATTTCCCATCCTAAGCTTTCTAATTCTTTTGCCAATTCAACGATTCCTTCTTTATCTGAGACACTTAATAAGGCGCGCATTTTTTCCTCCTGGTTTTTTCAAGTATTTTCACCAATTCATTTTTTCTATCTCTGTCTTCTCTATTTCCTTTTCTTAACCATTCGCCCATCCACTAGAAAACCTTTTTTACAAAAATCGGCGACGACTTGTGGCAATAATTGGTGTTCCAGATCTAGGACCTTCTTTTGAATCGACTCGGCTGTATCCTCATCGTCAATCATAAGGGCCTTTTGGGCAATGATTGGCCCATCATCGGCACATTCGTTAACAAAATGAACGGTCGCCCCGCTTATCTTAACCCCGGAAGCCCGGACTTTTTCGTGGACCCTCATCCCATAATAGCCTTTTCCACAAAATGAGGGGATCAAGGAGGGATGAATGTTAATAATGGCATGGGGAAAGGCCTTTACAAAATCGGCTGTCACAATCTTCATATAGCCGGCTAAAACAACTAAGTCGACGTGATAGTCTTTAAGGCAAGCGATCACGGCCTGATCATAGGCCGCGTTATCACGATAATCCTGAGGGTCTAAAAAAAGACTGTCAATCTTGGCCGCCCGTCCCCGCTTTAAGCCATAGGCATCAGCCTTATTTGAAATGACGACCACAATTTCGGCAGTAAGCTGGTGGACCTGATCGATTAAGGCTTGGAGGTTGGACCCATTGCCGGAAATCAAAACACCAATTTTTTTTAGAGCCATAGCTTTATTTTTTCCTGGCCTAATTCCACCTGGCCTAGGCCAACTGGTTTTTCACCCTTTTGCCGCAAATCACCTAAGATTTCTCCAACTTGATTTTCAGGAACCACAAGAATTAAACCAATGCCCATATTAAAGGTGGCAAACATGGCTTCTTTTGAGAGCTTACCTAAGTCTTCGATCAAATTAAAAATAGGAAGGCTTTCAATGGCACCACTATCAATTTTAGCACACAAGCCATCAGGGATCATCCGGGGAATATTTTCAAAAAACCCCCCACCGGTGACATGGCACATTCCTTTGATCTGATACTTTTTAAGCAAGTCAGATACTGCATTGACATAAATTCGGGTCGGCGTTAGAAGGGCTTGACCCAAAGTCATGCCTAATTCTTCATAATAAGTTTCGGCCTCTAAATTTAGGTCCTCGAAAAGAATTTTTCGAACCAAGGAAAAGCCATTGCTATGGAGGCCGGACGAGGGTATGCCAATGACCCTATCCCCTTCTTTAATTGATTGACCGGTGATAATTTTGTCTTTTTCGACAATGCCAACGGCAAAACCCGCCAAATCGTATTCATCTTCAGCGTACATGCCGGGCATCTCAGCGGTTTCACCACCAATTAAGGCCATTCCCCCCTGCAAACAGCCTTCACTGACACCCTTGACAATTGCGGCAATTTTTTCCGGGACATTTTTCCCACAAGCAATATAGTCAAGGAAAAACAAAGGTTTGGCCCCTTGACACAGAATATCATTGACACACATGGCCACACAATCAATCCCAATGGTATCGTGCCGGTCCAATAAAAAAGCGAGCTTTAATTTTGTCCCCACCCCATCGGTGCCTGAAACAAGAACCGGCTTTTGATAACCACCGGGCAATTCAAAAAGCCCTCCAAAGCCACCAATCTGCGATAAAACATTGTCATTAAAGGTCCGCTTGACATCATCCTTCATCAGCTTAACCGACTCATAGCCGGCATCCACATCGACTCCCGCCGACCGATAGGCATCTGTTTTTTTATACTCTGACATTTTTCCTCCACCTTTATTCATTTGTTTTAAGCACCGGCACTTCCATCGGATATTCCCCATCGAAACAGGCCCGACAAAAAGTTTTTTGACAGCCGACCGATTCATCTAAACCATCTAAGGAAATATAGGCTAGAGAATCAGCATTTAAGATCTCTTTAATCTGATCAACTGATTTTTTAGCCCCGATCAAATACTTGCGCCGGGGTGTATCGATACCAAAGTGACAGGTGTGGGCAACCGGTGGGCTGGTCACTCTAAAATGAACTTCCTTTGCCCCGGCCTGCCTTAAAATTTCCACTAATCGCTTAGAGGTGGTCCCTCTGACAATTGAATCATCGATGATAATCACCCGTTTCCCAGCCACCGTCTCCTTTAAGGCATTGAGTTTAATCCGCACCCCTTCTTCGCGTAGTTTCTGATTGGGGGCAATAAAGGTCCGGCCAATGTACTTGTTTTTAATCAAACCAAGGCCATAAGGAATCCCTGAGGCTTCGGCATAACCAATCGCGGCCGGAATTCCCGAATCGGGGACGCCAATCACAACATCGGCTTCTACCGAGCTTTCTTTGGCTAAAATTTCTCCCGCCTTGTGGCGAGCGGCATAAACTGAGACCCCATCGATGACCGAATCCGGTCGGGCAAAGTAGATTAATTCAAAAATACAGGCTTTTTTCTTAACCCAATTATTTTGACCATAACTGGTGACCCCATTATCATCGATGACAATGATCTCACCGGGTTCAATATCACGAACGAGGTCCGCTCCTACCCCTTCAAGGGCACAACTTTCCGAGGCCAGGAAGTAATCATCACCTTTTTTCCCTAAACACAAGGGGCGCAGGCCAAAGGGGTCGCGAATGCCGACTAATTTATCACCGACGGTGATCACAACGGCGTAGGCCCCTTTAAGAATCTCGACCATCCGCTGGATGGCTTCAATCATGCCATGGCGTAAACCACGGACTAAAATATTGACCATCACTTCGGTATCAACCGTCGTTTGAAAGACGACTCCGGCATCTTCAAGCATCTTGCGTAGGGCCCGGTCATTGACCAAGTTGCCATTATGGGCCAGGGCAATTTGACCACTGCTGTGATTGACAATCAGCGGCTGGGCATTGGACATCCCTTCTTCTCCGGAGGTCGAATAACGGACATGGCCGATCCCCATGTTTCCCTTTAATTGTTTTAACAAACTTCCTTTAAATACTTCCGAGACCAGTCCTAGATCCTTATAATAACGGATTTTCCCCTCTTTATTCACGGCAATGCCAGCACTTTCCTGGCCACGATGCTGGAGGGCATAGAGTCCATAATAAATATAGGATGCACAATTGCCTTCTTTTGAACTCAGATGAACGCCCATTACCCCACATTCATCTTGAAACTTATCCTTTTCCATCACTATTTTCCTTCCAGAACTTTAATCATCTTAAACTTATTAGGCTTGGATCCGCTTAAACATTTCCGCATAAGCTTCTTCAATTCCGCCCATGTCTTGTCTAAAACGATCTTTATCCAATTTTTTATTTGTTTTGACATCCCAAAAGCGGCAGGTATCCGGTGAGATTTCATCCCCCAAGACAATGTCACCCTCCTTTGTCTTTCCAAATTCGAGTTTAAAATCAATTAGTTTAATCCCTTTGTCTCGGAAATAGTCCCTTAAGATGGTATTAATTTTAAAGGTCATGGTCCGGATGGTCTCAATTTCTTCTGCTGATGCTAATCCCATGGCAAGCACGTGATAATCATTAATCAAGGGATCCCCATAATCATCATTTTTATAGGAAAATTCAAAGATCGGTGGTGAAAAATCAATCCCCTCTTCTAGCCCCAGTCTCTTGCAAATCGAACCCGCTGCCGTATTGCGTATAATCACTTCCAGTTGGAAGATATCAAGGGCCTTAACGACTTGCTCTTTTTCCGATAAGAGCTTGACAAAATGAGTGGGTATGCCTTGTTCTTCAAGCATGGAAAAAATAATCCCACTCATCTTATTATTAACCACACCTTTTCCTACAATCGTCCCCTTTTTCTCACCATCAAAAGCCGTTGCATCGTCCTTATAGTCAATGACATAGGTGTGCGGATCAGCCGTTTTGTAAACTTTCTTCGCCTTGCCCTCGTATACTTGTTCTAATTTTTTCATTTTGCTCCCCCACTTTTTATTAATTTTTGAATTTTTTTGTTCTTATCAACCACTTCATCATTCAGCTGACGCTTATAGGCCGTCATCATGGCTTGCAGTTTTGGGTATTTAAGAGCTAAAATTTGTGCCGCTAAAATCCCGGCATTTTCGGCCCCATTTACGGCCACAGTGGCCACCGGAACCCCGGAAGGCATTTGCACAATTGATAGTAAAGAATCGAGTCCCCCTTGAAAGGACGTTTGAATGGGAATTCCAATCACTGGTAGGGGTGTAATTCCGGCGATCACGCCAGGTAAATGAGCCGCCTTACCAGCCGCGGCAATAAAGACTTCAATCCCCTCTTCTTGGGCCTTACTGGCATAATCAAAAATAATTTCCGGATTTCGATGGGCTGAAATAACTTGAACATCGTAGTCAATCTCAAACTTTTCTAAAATGCCTAAAGTTTTTTTAACCACGTCAAAATCAGAATCACTCCCCATAATAACCGCTACCTTTGCTTTATTCATCTTTTTCTCCCTTGTTTTCTTATTTAAAATACTGAACACCGGCTTCAAAAATTTTCTGGTCTGTTTTGCCCGGGATATTTTGGTACAAGCCCACTCCGACGCGTTCAGAATGGCCCATCTTGCCCAAGATTCGTCCATCTAAAGAGGTGATCCCTTCGACTGCATAAGCAGAGCCATTCGGATTAAAAGCCACATCCATGGTCGCCTCACCCTTAAAGTCAACATATTGACTAGCGATTTGGCCATTTTTAATCAATCCGGCCATCACTTGGTCGCTGGCTACAAAACGCCCTTCCCCGTGACTCATCGGCACTCGATAAATCTCACCAACCTCGGTGTTGGCCAACCAAGGTGATAATTTTGAGCTGATCCGGGTCATCGGGATACTTGAGATGTGGCGGTTGATGGTATTGACCGTTAGTGTCGGCATGTCCGGTTTTATATGGCAAATTTCACCGTTTGGCACCAAGCCCAGTTTAATTAAGGCCTGAAAGCCATTGCAAATACCCAGCATTAAACCATCGCGGTTTTTAAGTAAGTCCATGACGGCATCATTCAACTGCGGGTTTCGAAAGACCGAGGCAATAAATTTGCCGGAACCATTGGGCTCATCACCGGCACTAAAACCACCGGGTAAAACAATCATTTGCGAGGCTTTAATAATTCCCGCCATGTCATCGATCGAGGCCTTAATGTCCTCAGGGCTCCGATTTCTAAAAATTGCAGTCATCGGCTGTGCGCCAGCCTTTTTAAAGGCTTTAACCGTGTCGTATTCACAATTAGTTCCCGGAAAAACAGGGATAAAGACTTGTGGGGAAACAAACTTCGAAGTCGATAAAATCATCGGCCAGGCCTTGTAAGAGATCGTTTCGACTGGGCCACTAGCCGGGGCGCCTTGGGGATAAACTTGCCGAAGGGGGGCTTGCCAAATCTCGGCTAAGTCCTTGCTTGCTATTTTGTCCTGCTTATAAATAAGGGCTTGGTCTGGATTCGTTTTGCCAATTAATAAAGGCCCGTCAATCTCTTTTTTGACCTCTACCAGAATACTTGCATATTTAGGTAAAAAAAGGTCGGGCATGGTTAAATCCTCATTGAAGCTGATCCCAATATCATTTCCGACCGCCATTTTAACGGCTCCTTCAGCCAGGCCACCGCGACCGAGGACTTTGGCTGAGATGATATTTCCTAACCGCATTTCTTTTAGGATAGCCTCGTATACTGCTTTCATTTGCTCAAGGTCGGGAAGCCCATCGTTATCAATCGGGCATGTATAACATTGCAAAGTCGTGTTTTCTTCTTTTAATTCACTGGTCACCACCTGATCAATATGACCGCTAGCAACGGCAAAGGAAATCAGGGTCGGGGGTACCGATAAGCCTTTAAACGTTCCCGACATGCTATCCTTGCCACCGATGGCCGGTGTGGTCATAATTTTTTGGGCCTGGTAGGCCCCTAAAAGAGCGGCGAAAGGACGGCCCCATTTAATCGGATCATGACCAAGGCTTTCAAAGTATTCTTGAAAACTAAGCCTAGCCTTTTTGTAATCACCACCCATAGCGGTAATTTTCGAAAGGGACTCAAGCACAGCCATCATCCCACCGACAAAGGGGCTTTTTTTAGCAAGCTCGGGATTGTAGCCAAAACTCATTATACTACAAGTCGTCGTATCCCCATGTTCAACCGGTATTTTGGCAATCATCCCATCCATGGGCGACAAGCCGTTTTTCCCGCCATAGGGCATGGTCACCGTTGCTGCTCCGACGGTCGAATCAAACATCTCAGCCAAGCCCCGCTGGCTGGCAATATTTAAGTCTTCCAGCATTAGCGTCAATTCCTCAGTAAATGATTTTCTGGGCGCGAGGATTGGCTCATTATTCTTGACCCCTTCAACAAGGAGATCGGTAAATTGAGGAGCCCCATTACAATCTAAAAATTTCCTTGAAATATTTAAAATCTCTCGACCCCGCCAGGTCATAATCAAGCGTCCGCTATTATTAACGGCTGCCACTGGGGTTACGTCAAGATTTTCCGCATTGCCAATTTTGATAAAGGCCTCGACATTACTTGGGTCAACCACCACGGCCATCCGCTCTTGTGATTCGGAAATAGCCAGTTCGGTCCCGTCAAGACCTTCGTACTTTTTGGGAACCTGGTCTAAGTCAATGGTCAGACTATCGGCTAATTCACCAATAGCAACGGAAACACCACCGGCCCCAAAATCATTGCACCGCTTAATCATCTTTGAAAGCTGAGGATTTCGAAATAAACGTTGGATTTTTCGCTCTTCAACGGGGTTTCCTTTTTGCACCTCGGCGCTACAGCCAATAATTGATTCTTCCGTATGGACTTTCGATGAGCCCGTTGCCCCACCACAGCCATCGCGGCCGGTTTTCCCACCAACTAATAAAATAATATCGCCATCTATCGGCCGTTCTCTGATCACATTTTCTTTTGGGGCAGCGGCGATGACAGCCCCTACTTCCATGTGTTTAGCCAAAAACCCAGGATCGTAGACTTCGGTCACCTGACCAGTGGCCAGACCAATTTGATTGCCGTAAGAACTGAAGCCTTGGGCGGCCTCAATGCAGATTTTGCGCTGGGGCAGTTTCCCTAGAATGGTCTCTTCAATCGGCCTTCTAGGGTCCCAGGCCCCACTGATGCGCATGCCCTGGTAGACGTAACTTCTGCCCGATAAGGGGTCTCTAATGGCACCACCCAGACAGGTCGCCGCCCCGCCGAAGGGCTCAATTTCGGTCGGATGATTATGGGTTTCATTTTTAAACATTAACAGATAATCCTCATCGACCCCATCGTGATCGACGACAATATTAATGCTACAAGCATTAATCTCCTCTGACTCATCAAGGTCGGGAACAAGGCCTCTCTTTTTTAAGACCTTGGTCCCCATGGTGGCTAGGTCCATCAAGGTCACAGGCCGGCCGCTCTTGGGGCCATAGAGGGCTTGGCGGTCCTGGCAATAGCCATCATAGACTTTTTTCATCGCCTTTGACACGGGATCATCGCCTAAAAATTCGACTTTTTTAATCTGGGTTAAAAAAGTCGTGTGGCGGCAGTGGTCCGACCAATAGGTATCAATCACTTTTAATTCCGTAATAGTTGGATTGCGCTGCTCATCATTTTTAAAGTAATTTTGAACAAAAAGAAGGTCGGCAGCCGTCATCGCAAAGCCTTGCTTAAGGCGATAGGCTTCGAGACCCTTTTCATCAAAACTGTTAAATTCAAGAAGCTGGTCAATGTCTTGGGGCTCAGATACCTCATCGACTAAAGTCTGATAAGGGTCTAAAGAGGCCTCTTGCGAATCGACGGGGTTGATCATATAGTTTTTAATCTTTAAAAAGTCATCCTCACTGAGGTCTCCTTGCAAGACGATCATTTTGGCCACCCGCACTAAAGCATGATGGCCAGAGACGATTTGAATGCATTGGATGGCTGAATCAGCATGCTGGTCATATTGACCGGGCAAGTATGAAATCCCAAATAGTCGTTCATCTTTCTTTAATGAAAGGTGATCAAAAATCACATCATCGACATTTGCTTCCGATAAAATACTGGGAATAACCTGACTCATCTGATCGTCGCTTAAGCCTTGGACATCGTAGCGAAACAAGACCCGCGTTGACAAAAGATTTTCAATCTTTAAAATATTCTTAAATGTATCGGTCAACCCTCTTGCTTGGACATTAAATTTTTCTTTTTTCTCGACAAAAATTCGTTTTATCACCATTAACCTACCTTTTAAATTGATAGTCATATTTTACTATTTCCGAACATTATTTACAATACCTTTTCGAATGTTCGGATTATTTTTCCTTAAGTTAGGAAAAATGTATCTTTTTTAAAGACCATTTTTTAAGAATCACGGCTGGCTGAAGCGGAATGCTTTGCAATTTTACCCTAAATTAGGTATGATAAGAAGAAAAAGCGAGGAAGCAAATTATGAAAATCTATCATCTCCACCATAGTGGGTTTTTAATCCAATTTAAGGATAAAACAATTATTTTCGATTGTTTCACCCATATTCCCCAACAATTATTACGCAAAAACATTCCTCATTATTTTTTTGTGAGTCATGGCCATAGCGATCATTATTCTAAAAAGATTTTTGCTACCGATCGTATCTATCAACCTGTTTTTATTCTCAGTGACGACATCCCCTTCGTTCCCGGCAGTCACAGTATGGCCCCCTACCAACGCCTATCACTCGGCGGGATGGACATTCAGACCTTTGGGTCGACCGACCAGGGTGTTTCCTTTTATGTCAACACCAATAACCGCCATATTTTCCATGCCGGTGATTTGAATTGGTGGGATTGGGATACCAATGAACGGCCACATATCGATTCTGCCCAAGAAGAAAAAGACTATAAAGATGAATTAGAACGGCTAAATGGCCTGCCTATGGAAATTACTTTTATTCCTGTCGACCCTCGCCTGGGTGAGTCTTTTTATAAAGCTGGCCAGTATTTTATCGAAAAATTTCAACCAGCCGTCATGATCCCCATGCATTTTCGGGATGATTTTTCAATTATTGGCCAATTTAAAGAAAAAATGGGGCCTAGCAAGACCCTTATCCCCCTTTTCAATCATCGTAATATGCGCATTGATGAATCCTTAGGCTTGATCAAGTAAGAAAGTAAAAAAGATCTTAGGAACAAGTCGATGACTTGTTCCTAAGATCTTTTTTGATTACTCTGCTTTGGGGTGACCAGGATTTTTCGAGACCACTTCAATGGCTTGGTTGATCGCTTCTATTACATCGGCTTTTGCTTCCCTTTTTGCCTCTTCAACTTTTCCGTATAAAAAACCTTTGTGCTCGACAAAATAAGCTGGTTGAAGATGATTTAGCGTATAGGCCTTCATGTCATTTAAGCACCGCCTGCAATCACAAATCCCTTTGTGAGCGGTCAACATCTCCGGTAACAAGTCGTCGACAATTTCTTCCATATAATTTTTTATCATTTATTTCACCTTTTAAGAATTCTTACACTCATCCCTTCGCTATTTTCTTGATTATACCTTTTACTTAGCAAACTTACAATGGCTTTTTAGGGGCCTCAAAGCTATTCCTTAAAATAATCCGATTCACCCAAGATGTCTGTCCCTTTTTTGCGACTACGAATCATTAGATAAGCCCCTGCCACTAGGAAAAAACCCATACAAATGCCAGCTGTCATAATCACACTGGGATACGCTCCTTCGAAAAAAGTCGTGTGTTTAATGATAATCCCCCCATATGCCCACAGAAAAACGAGTCCATAGCCCAGATCACGATTTCTAAGCATTGTTGCAATCCCAATTAAGGTTCCAACCCCGAGGATCAGCATCGTCCAGAGGGCCGGACTAATTCCAAGTCCTCCCCAATTAAATTTGACTAAAACGACAACCACATTGGCAATAGTCGCAACCGTAATCCAGCCAAAATAAATACTAAAGGGGGTTTTAATAAAGAATCGCTCCCTTAAACTCAGATCTTCTTTTCGGGTTATTTGGGAAATAAAAATCAAACATAAGAGCATGACAACAATTAAGATCAAGGCCAAGACCATCTGATCATAGTGCCAGGAAAAAATCCAGACGATATTAGCCAGCGAGGAGATCGAGAATAAGATGCCAATATTTTTGATCAGATCACTTCGCTTCTCGTTGCTTTCCTTTAAAATAATCCCTAATTGAAAAAATGAATAAACGAGTAATAATAAATAAATGACTCCCCAAATGGCAAAGGTGATCCCAGCCGGGGCAAATAGATTTTCATAGGCATCGGAAACAGCACCGGTTCCAACACCATTGATCGGCAAAGCATTAGCCAAAACATTTGTCACTAACATCCCTAAATAAGTTACTATCACAGTCCCTTTTATTGCTAAATTATCCTTGCTCATACTAGCCTCCTTTTTGTTTTTTAATGAACACTGACTTTTTACCCAAAAACTACTGACTTTATTCAAAAAACTGAAAATAATATTTAAATTCCTAAGTGGAATTTAATCAGATAAAATGATACAATCTTATCAAAAGCCTATTGGAGGTCTGTATGTCGACAGGAAAAGTAAAGAATTATTTTAAACAATGGCATCTTGATGACCGTATTTATGAATTTGATGTCTCGAGTGCCACCGTTTTATTAGCTGCTCAGGCACTCAATTGCCAACCCGAGCGAATTGCCAAAACTCTTTCTTTTATGGTAAATGATCAGCCCCTTCTAATTGTTACCGCCGGTGATGCTCGGATTGATAACCCAAAATTCAAGTCTCATTTTAAAACAAAGGCTAAGATGCTTAAGTATGAGGATACCAAGAGCTTGATTGGCCACGATGTCGGGGGAGTCTGTCCCTTTGTGGTAAAGGAAGGGGTTTTAGTCTATCTTGATATCTCTTTAAAACGCTTTGAGACCGTTTTCCCGGCTTGCGGTAGTGCTAATAGCGCTATTGAGCTGAGTATCCCGGAGCTTGAAAGTCACTCACATTATAGCGCCTGGATCGATGTCTGTAAGGATTGGCCTAAGCTTTCCTAACTTCCTTGCAAAAATAAATTTCTAAATGGTCCTTCATCATCATTTATGGTATGATATAAAGCATTAAACTTTGCTTTATTTATCATCTTTCCCACTTAGCCTAAGCAAAAGCTGAATCTTGATGAAAGGAATCACATTATGACCCGTAACTTTTTTGCTTTTGATGAAAATAATGATTTACTAAAGGCGCTTTTTCATCCGAACATCAATCTTTTTTGCATCCTTGAAAAAAACGGCTCTTTTCTAAAAGTTAATCAGGGTTGGACACAGATACTAAGGGGCGAGATTGATGATTTATCTAAAAAGACCTTCCTCGACTTTGTTCACCCTGACGATAAGACAGTTTCTGAGTACGCCTTTGACCAATTGCTTAAAGAAGGCGAGTTGCTCCATTTTATTAATCGCTATTCCAATCTCGATGGCCAGTATTTAATTATCTCTTGGTGCATCCACTACCTCCACCCCTACCTTTTTGTCGCTGGAAACGATCTGACAGAATTTAAAGCGATGGAAGCAAAATTACGCCGTGATCAAGCAGAAATATCTAAACTTCTTCCCCTTGATTTACCAAATTTAAAAAATTCCATTGGTGAGACTTTAAAGTTAACTAGCTTGTTAGAGTCAACATCATTGACAAGTCAACAAGATGGCTTGATAAAATCTTTAAAACGTAAGATCACTGCTCTAGGCAATGCCGTAAACGCCACTGGTGGTCAGCTAAAATCAGTCGTTAATAAATTTTCAATTGACAAAAATAAGAATGTTTCTCTGACGGACTCGCTTGTCCCTGATCTTCATCAACCGATGATTGCTAGTGGTGCCTCCCCGATCAAAAATCAAAAGGTTTTAATTGTCGATGACTCCATTCTCAGTCGAAAACTTTTAGAAACAGCCCTATCTGAGACCTATGAGGTCAGCTGCGCCGCTAGTGGCGAAGAAGCCCTTGAGGTCATTGCTTCAAAAACACCACCGGATTTGATCCTTCTTGATATTGTCATGCCAAAGATTAACGGCTTTGAAGTCTGTGATCGCCTACAAAAAAACCAAGCCACAAAAGATATCCCGATTATCTTTTTAACCTCGCTTAGCGAGCACGAGGATGAAGCCTACGGTCTTGGTTTAGGGGCCATCGATTATATTACCAAACCCTTTAGTATCCCGATTGTTAAAGCCAAGATAAAAAATTACCTGGCTTTAAAATATTACCAAGATGTTTTAAAAAAACACACCGACCTCGATCAATTAACTAAAATCCCCAATCGACGCCATTTTGACGAAACGTTTTCGATCGAAGCTGGTAAAGCCCGGCGCTATCGCACTTATCTATCCTTGCTCTTAATTGATATTGATCATTTTAAACAATATAACGACACCTATGGTCACTTAGAGGGGGACCGCTGTTTACAAGAAATTGCTACCAGCTTAAAAGACAGCTTAAAGCGTCCCAATGATTTTATTGCTCGTTGGGGAGGCGAAGAATTTGTCTGTCTTCTACCAAACACTGATTCCTCTGGCGCCTATCAAGTCGCCAAAAAATTAAAAGAAGCAATCTGTCTAAAAGGCATTCCCCATGAGTCCTCACCGGTTCTCGATGTGGTTACTGTCTCGATCGGTGTGGTCACCTCTGAGCCTGACAATTCGGATTCGTTAGGGAATTTAATGCAATTAGCCGACATCGCTCTTTATCAGGCTAAGAACACTGGTCGTAATCGAATTTGTGTCAAAAAATTTCCTAAAGATGGAAATCCTCTTTTGAATTTCAAGAAATAACTTGAAGATCCTTCTTCCTGATCTGGTCATAGAGAATTTGATTAATTGGGACCTCAATACCATGACTCGCACCAAGCTTAAGGATGGTTCCTGAAAATAAAGCCAGCTCGGTCTGACGGCCGGTCTCAATATCCTGGCGCATCGATGGTTTTCCGTCCGGATCCAGGCCATCAATCACCTTTAACCAATAATCGATATCGGCTTGGCTAAGGGCGATGCCCTCCTTGTTGGCAATTGGAATGACTTCTGCCATCGCCTTGATCATCAGGTCGCGCGCCTGCCCTTTTCTTTGCACATCTCCATAATTCTCCCCATAGACGGCCACGACTTGGTTGACGCCGACATTTAATAAAAGTTTTGACCAGATCTTTTGATCCATGTGATTATTTATCTCATTGGCAATTTTTGTTTTATCAAAGAAAGCCTGCAGGCGCTTAACCTTGTTTGATGGTTTTTTAGCCTGTCGATCGCCAAAGGCAATTAAACCAGGATGGGTATAGCTTAGCTGGTTTTTTGTTTTAACGGCGTCCATCCCTTGGGCCACCGCGTAAATAACATTATCCTGACCATAAACCTCAGCAATCATCTTTTCAGAGACGACCCCATTTAATAAGGAAAGAAAAAGGGTCTTTGGCCCAACAAAATTTTCCACATCCAAAATCGCCTCTTCCAGCCCCGCCATCTTAACCGCAAAAATGATTAAATCGGCGGTATGATTGCCTTGGCTTGGTTCTTTATAATTAAAATAACAGGCCTGGCCATTGGCATAAACACCGGCTTCTTGGTAGCGCCTAATTCGTTCATCACCCGCGATGATGGTCAAATCACCCTTGATTTCTTGATTGATTTGGCTACCGAACAAAATTCCTAAGGCCCCTAAACCAATCAGGCCCACTTTGCTAATTTCTTCTTTTTCAAAAATCATCCTTCTTTTTCCTTTCATTTTCATTAATTTTACCTTAGCACGCTTATTTTTTTGCTATATCAGATCATAACTGATATAATATTTTTTTACTAACTAATTATAATACGATGTAAATCATTTTTTTAAAACCACTAAAGTGAAAGGAGGTTTTTTAAATGAAACGATTTTGTGTTTACTCTGGTTCTAACCTTGGTGTTCGTCCGGAATATAAGGCCATTACCCAAAAACTCGGCAATGCTTTTGTTGAAAATAATATTGAATTGGTCTACGGGGGATCACGAACCGGTTTGATGGGTGAGATTGCCAGGAGCATCCTCGACCAAAATGGAAAGGTAACCGGTGTCATGCCAACTTCCCTTTTCCCTAAAGAAGTGATCAATCAAGGCTTAACCCAGTTAATTGACGTCAAGAACATGCACGAACGAAAGCAAACCATGGCTGATCTTTCTGATGGCTTTATCGCCATCCCCGGTGGTATTGGTACCTTCGAAGAGCTCTTTGAAACCCTTAGCTGGGCCCAGCTTGGCATTCATAAGAAGCCAATCGGTGTGCTAAACATTTCACACTACTTCGACCCCTTTATTCATCTCATGCAAACCATCTCCACCGAAGGATTTATGCACCCTTCCAATGCCGACTTACTGCTTTACGCCTCTGAACCGCTTGACCTGATCAATCAAATGCTCAATTACAAGCCTCCAATTCTCGGCAACAAATGGCAGCAGCTTGATCAACTAAAACATAGTTACCAAAAACACTAATAAAAAAGGCCCAAGGGCCTTTTTTTATACTTTTACATCTAAGAGCTGGCCAATATTTGGATCCGGTGCCGGAACCACTTGACTTGCCGGTTCAATCATTTCAATTAAACCATCCACTTGAGCACTTCCGGTCTCCATCGCTATTTTTACAAGTGAGAGATCAACCTGTTGCATGAGATTAACCTGACTCATTCCCATTGAAAGAGCTGCAATATCCATTGTTTCTCCTTTCTTTTTTTATATTTTACTCTTTTTTTCGACGCGGTTGGCCTTTAGATTTTTCTGACCGGCTTTTTTTAGTGGTGGTTTTCGCATTGCCACCGGTCTTTATTTTAATCTTTTTATATTTTATCCGGTTCTTTCGCATAAAATGGACAAATGCAATCCGTAAAATAGCCAAGACCATAAGAATCACAATAATCGTCACATACCAATAAATGATTGGGTAATCGATAAAGCTTCTCGCCTTAATCCCATTATTAGCATAAATGGGTGCCACTTCAGCGAGGACTTCACCATTATAAACTTCTAGCTCGCCTAATTGATCGCCACTTTCCACGTCTGCTAAAATCTCAATTAAGTCATTACTTCCTCTGACTCGCTGATCATCCCACTTAATCTTTGCGGTATAATTATCTTTTTCTGATTCTTTCACTAGGGTGATCAATGGGGCACTCGTTTGTAGCTTTAAAGTCGAGCCATCAAAGATATGATAATTATCAACTTTTGTCTCAGCATAAAAATTTTCAATTTTACCATCTTGTGTCCAAGTTATAAAATCATATTCTTTGACAACTGCGTCGATGGTCCGGCTAGCGTCACTAAAGATCACCTCCTCGCTCGAATTTAGAATCACGCCGATGACTTCCTTGCCATTGCCCTCCCCCTTAAAAACAAGGCAACGACCAGCCTGGTCTGTATTACCTGTTTTTCCACTGGTTGCATAGCCGTTAAAATAGGGATTGGGCCCGGCCAGCCCATACATTTCGCGATATCCTGCCGAGAGCTCATCGAAATCGGTATAGAGCATTAAATTTGAAGTCTCCCAGACATGGTCGACCTTATTGCTGGTGATTTTATGGGTTTTTGATCGGGTAATCGAAGCAATGGTCTGGTCGGCAAAAGTGGCTTGTGCCAATTTAAGCAGGTCAACCGCAGTCGAATAATGGTCCGAATTATGAAGACCATGGGGATTGGCAAAGTGGCTATCTGTCATTCCCAAGGCCTGGGCCTTTTTATTCATCCCATCGATAAATAAATCAAAGGCCTCGTCATCGGTTAATTCAGTGCCACCAGCCATTTTTCGGCCAACATTAAGGGCAATAACATTGGCTGCATCGTTTCCCGATGGTAATAAGAGACCATAGAGAAGGTCACGCAATGTCATGATCTCTTCTTTTTCTAGTTTCGCCACACTGCTATCAAAATCGATGTTATTAATTTCAGAACCGATGGTAATCAATTCGTTAAGATCACCATTTTCAATGGCAATAAGGGCTGTCAGTAGTTTCGTGGTACTAGCAGGGTACATCTTTTCGCTTTCATTTTGCATGGTCACAATGTCGTCACTTTTTACTTCATAAACAAGAACTGCTTGATCCACCTCATACGTTGGTAGAGGGGCTGAAAAAACTGTTCCCGCCAATAAGATCAGATTGACCATTAGCAGTAGTCCTATTTTTCTCCTCATTTGACCTCCTTGATGGTTTGGATCACTTAATCGTGCCTACTTTCTTAAAATGATCGGACTCTTTTTTAACGACTTCTTCATTCCCTAAGACGCAGACGACTTCTTGGTCTAAAACATCCTTAAGTATTGTTTCAAATTCTTTTAAACCGGCCTGGCTCGTTTTTAGGATCTCTTGCCGTTCTTGCTGCAGGTCGGCATCACTCACCTGTGAGAAATATAAATTATCCGCGACCTCGCCCTTCATAGCCGGACTTAGGGGAACATCTTTGCTGCTGATGGTGCCTATGATGTACTTCTCCAATTCTCTTTGCGATAAGTCCATCTCCCTGAGATAAGCCACAACCCCATTAATTGCTTGGAAAGTCTTGGTCAATTTGGGGTCACGATAAGACCCAAAATAAAGTTCACCTGACCGTCCGGCATTCATAAAGGCTCCGTAGGCACCACCTTGAACTCTGATCTTATTCCAAAGATAATCCATTGAAATAATCGATTTTAAGACTAATAAAGAACCTGAATAGTCATGGCCTAGGTTTCTGAAATTATAACCCTGAGTGACATATTGAACTTTAGAAGCCGTCATAAAACCTTCATTTTTGATTTCTAAGTCAAAATCATAGGCCGGTTTTGCCATCTCCCCCGGTCTTAACTCACTTAAATAGGCTTTTAACTCCTCTAATGCTTGACTCTTTAAGGACGGCGACCCGGTAATACTGATAATTGGCTGCTGACTGGAAAAAACCTTTGCCCTGATGGCTTTAAGTCTTTCTGAACACTGATCAAATCTTTCGTCAAAATTTTCATCTAAATCGACTAAGAAACGATAAAACTCAATCCCGCCAAACTCTTCAAAAAGCCGTGCCGATTGCGAGTAATAGGATTGGAGGCGGTGGACGCCAACCACATGGCCAGCAGTTAAAAACTGGCTTTCCTTCCTTGTTTTTATCTCTTTGATCATATCTCTGATCAAAGGCTTTTCAGTAAAGATTGTTTGGCTTAGGATTTCTTGGATCAAGCTGGTTAATTGGGGTATTTTATCGGAAACGGCCTTAGCCCGGAGGTAGCAAAAGCTCTTAAAATCACCGACTTTCTTGGTGTTTTCAAAAGATTCGAGGCCAAAGGATAAGCCCCCCGTATGTCTTTCAATCTCCTGATTCAAAAGACGGTAATGGCTCTTTGTGGTGCTGAGATTTCCCAATAGTTTGCACATTAAGGAGAGGTATTTTAAGTCCTCCTTGCCAACCTTACTAAAATCAAAATAGAGTTTCAAATAGGCAATGTCGCCGGTAAAGCCTTGGTGAAATAAGACCTTGGAAGCCATAAAGTTTTCCTCTTCTAAGGGGTAGGTCTTGGCCTCTTGGTCGATGTCTGTTAGAGCTAATTTAGGAATTTTTTCCAAGTCCTCCGGGGCATCATCCGTATTTTGCTTGGCCATTAAAAGATGGGTCTCATTAACCAGGCTCGTCAGTTCTTTCTCACTTAAACGGTTTTTAAAGGCCTTCATCTTCTGCGCCATAGCCTGATCAGCTTTTTCCTGATAATTTTTATCGGGCAAAATCGTCACCAGCGATTGGTGAGTGTTATCAAGAAGCAATTCTTGAATCATCTTTTCAAAATAGTTCTTTTTCATCTCCTCTTTAATGGTCTTAAAGACAGGTCGGTATTTAAGATAGGTGGCCGGCTCCCCGCCGTATAACCAAGTATCCATAATATCAATACCATAAATTAAACCCTTAGGGTAGGATCCGGTTTCGCCTTCAATATGGGAAAACTCATGAATATTAACCCCAGCCTCGACATCCATCGGATCAAGCCCCTCTTTTACTAATTGCTTAAGGACTTTTTTTACCGTCTTTAGAAATAATTGACGGTGGCTTTTGTCGGTGTTTTTAAGAACGATCGAAAAATACGCTTGCTTGATAGAGCTGCTATAGTGATAGCTAATATCCTCGGCAATATCTAATTCGAGCAAAGCCTCCTTTAGGGGTGAGCTGTTATTATTTAAGAGGATATGGGCTAGAATGTCAAAAGCCATGGCTTTTTCGTAGCTTAATCGCTCCCCGAGGACAAAACTTAAGGCCATATAAGCCTTATTTTCTTCTGTTTCTTCTTTCGAAATACCATAGAATCCTTGGCCGTCCACGGGCTCTTTAAAAGGCTCTTGGCTGGCAATTTTGCTGTCAATCTCACGTTTGTCAAAGTGACTAAGATAGGCGTCATTTAAATACTTTAGATGGTCTTTGACATCCCCATCCCCATAAAGATAAAGATAACTATTAGAAGGATGGTAATATTTTTTATGAAAGCCAATAAAGTCCTCATAAGTCAGTTCCGGGATGACATCGGGATCCCCCCCCGATTCAAAGCGATAAGAAGTATCGGGATAAAGGGATTCAAATATTTTATTTTGCAAGACTTCCTCCGGATTAGAAAAAGCCCCCTTCATCTCATTATAAACCACCCCATTATAAGACAGGTCAGCCTCCGGCTTTTCTAAGTGATAATGCCAGCCCTCTTGATAAAAGGTATAGGGGTCCTTGTAAATATTCGGATAAAAAACGGCATCTAGGTAAACATCGATTAAATTCATAAAATCTTGTGAATTGGTGCTGGCAACCGGATACATGGTTTTATCGGGAAAGGTCATGGCATTTAAAAAGGTATTGAGCGACCCCTTGGCCAATTCGACAAAGGGCTCTTTGACCGGGTATTTCTTAGACCCACACAAGACCGAGTGCTCGAGGATATGGGCAACCCCAGTCGAATCGGGCGAAGGTGTTTTAAAGCTAATCGAAAAAACTTTATTGTCATCCTCCCGCGATAAATAGAAACAGCGGGCGCCGGTTTTTAGATGCTTAAAGCTTCTGGCAAAACCATCGACTTCGTCAATAAACTCTTCTTTTTCAAGGACAAAACCATGTACTTTTTCACCAGCTTCAAATAAATTCTCTTGCAAGGTGCGATACTCTTTTTTCAAATTGTTCTCCTTTATTCGAATGATTCGTTTTTTATTTTCGCTAAATAATTTTTCATTTTCTTTTCAAAGCCCAAATCCCCTGGCCGGTAAAAACGCTGGCCGACGAGGTCGTCGGGTAAATAATTCCGGGCCACATAATGGCCGGGATAATCATGGGGATAAGCATAATCAAGACCCCGATTTAATTCCTGGCTCCCTTGGTAATGAGCGTCTCTAAGATGGGGAGGAACCTGACCACTTGATGGGCCGCCTACCGCCCGCATAGCCTCATTAATGGCCAAATAAGAGGCATTGCTCTTAGGGGCACAGGCTAAGAAAACAACCGCCTGGGCTAAATTAATCCGGGCTTCCGGCATACCGATAAAGGCGACGGCCTCGGCCGCAGCCACGGCCATGGTCAGGGCTAAAGGTTCTGCATTACCAATATCCTCTGATGCTGCTACCACCAGGCGCCGGGCGATAAATTTAGGGTCTTCGCCGGCGGCTAACATTTTAGCCATCCAGTAAAGAGCAGCATCGGGATCTGACCCTCTAATGCTCTTAATAAAGGCCGAGATGGTATCATAGTGGTGGTCACCATTTTTATCGTATTGGATAGCCTTTTGTTGAATGCATTCTTGGGTATTGGCCAAATCAAAATAAATGACCCCATCTTTTGCTTTATCAATGGTCAAAACACCCAGCTCAAGGGCATTTAAGGCCCGTCTGACATCACCATTTGCGACCTCGGCTAAATGGGCCATGGCATCGGCGGCCATGGTAATTTTCATGGTCCCGTAGCCGCGGTCACAATCGCTAATCGCCGCCTTAATAATCGCCATAATATTTGTTTTTGTCAATTGCTTAAATTCAAATAGGGTTGACCGCGATAAAAGCGGTGAATTAATTTCAAAATAAGGGTTTTCCGTCGTCGCTCCAATCAAGGTAATCAAGCCTTTTTCCACACTGGGTAAAAGGGCATCTTGCTGAGCCTTATTAAAACGGTGAATCTCATCAATAAAGAGAATTGATTTTTGATTATAAACACCTAAATTAGTCTTTGCTTTTTCTAATATTTCAATAATTTCTTTTTTTCCAGCCGTTACGGCATTAAGCTCATAAAAGGCTGACTGGGTACGATTGGCAATGATCCGCGCCAAAGAGGTTTTTCCCGTTCCCGGCGGACCGTAGAATAAAACCGACGATAACTTGTCCGCTACAATCAGCCGATATAATAATTTCCCCTGGCCTATAATCTCTTCTTGGCCGACAAAGTCAGCCAAGCTTTGCGGACGCATCCGCAGGGCCAGGGGTGCCTGGTCATTTATTTTTTCATTAAAGTTTACCGTAAAAAAGTTTTCCTGCATCCCTACCCCATCTTTTCAATTTCCTTAACCTGATCTGTATTTAAGTCAAAATAATCGTATAAAAAATGATTAAATTGATCCGCTTCATTTTTTGCGTATTGATCATGTCTATTTTGTTTAACTTTAAGTATACCATAATAATCTTTAATCTGATTAAGTTCTTGGCTATTAAAGACCGGTATTTTGAGTTTTAAAACCGTATTGGGATAATACTCGTATAAATTGTGGCCTAATTTTTTAGCATAGGATTTAAAGTAATAGTTATAGAGACGGCTATTGAGTAAAAAAGCCAGAATCTCTTCACAATAGACACTTTGCTCTTTTAAGACCAGTCCGTAAATATCAGCACTGAAACAAGAACCTTGGTCATCAAGGGCAAAACGATTGTGGGCGGCCTTATAGGGGAAAATTATTTTCTTACGCTCAAAGTTAAGTAATTTTCTCCCCCATTGTAAAAAATACCAGGGCCTTTTGCCCAGCCGGCATTCACGTCGATTTTTAAGTTTTTCCTGGTGGCCAAGGAGATAGGCAAACAAGTCTGTTTCCTCTTCGATATCAGCGATCCCATCAGTATAAACAAGGACCTTACTGGCCTTATTAAGGCAATTGGCATGGACATCTTTATTCTTAAGCCAAGGTTTTAAGCAGGAACGGTCTTTTAATTCAAAGGGAAGGTTATCGAAAATAAAGGCTTTATCCATTCCGCTAATCATCCCCTGAAAAGTTTCTCCGACTTGGGATAAAAAAAGAGGGGATTTTTCTTCGACGCGATTAATAATCTCTTTGGTGATCGGTTTGTAGAGTCGCCAGGCTGCTTGGGTCAGCTGCTTTTGATCGACAAAATAGTGCTCAAAGCTTTTTGATTTTTTTAATGCGAGTTCTCCGACTAATGCTGATTTTTTAAAGGCATGATCACCAGGGATTTTAAAGCGTCTAACCAAAACCTGGTGGTCTTTATCAATGGCCTGTCTTTTTTTAAGCTTTAAAATCGCCAGATCGACCCCAACCCCTTCGATGACCCGATTGCCATTAAAATCAATCAACTCTTGGATTTCCAAGTGTTTGGCCATAAAATCGCGCAGGCCGGCGGCAAAATGAGCTTCTAAAAAATAGCGTGAGCTAATATAGATCACTTGCCCCTTATTTTTCAAAAGCTCCCAAGACCGATAGACAAAGCAATAAGAGAGATCACCCTTATCCCGGTAGACCAACGGATATTTCTTTTTTAAAGCCGCCATATAAGTCGGATCAATTTCTTTATGACCAACATAGGGAGGATTGGCAATAACCAGGTCAATCGATTGATTTTTGATCAGGTCATGGCAAAGAATATCACCATGGTGAATCCCCAGGGGATTTATAAAGGTCTGACCTTTTAAGATCAAGACCAGTTTAGTCACCAAACAAGCCCCCTGATCGCGGTCAATCCCCGCCAATGTTTTTTCTAAAAGACTTTGATGAATGGCTCTTTTCTCTAGCTGACCGGCCCCCCTCATTAAATGCTTAAAAAGATAATCATAGCTCGCACTTAGAAGCATGCCACTGCCACAAGCAGGGTCAAGGATCTTTACGTCAGCCCCGCCTTTAAGGTCCAATCGGCCGACCATAAAGTCAGCAATCAAGCGTGGCGTATAAAAAACACCTTGATTTTTTTTATGGCTGCCAATAACTTGCTGCTCATAAATTGCGCCAATTATATCGGTATTTTCGTCCTTTAACAAGGGCAAGTCACCAATAAAGGAAATCATCCAGGCCCATAAGGGTTCCGCTATTTTTTGCCCTTTCTCTGGATAAAAAGGCTCTTCTAGGGGCCCTTGATTCCAGATTGCAAAGATCCTTGTAAAGGTAAAGCTTTCTTTTAAAGCGGATTGATGCTCTAAAAAATCAATCCGCTCATTGTTGTCTAAAAATTTCACAGTTAAGGCCTTTAATAAAAAAAGCAAGACTTCTTCAGGCTCTTGTCTTTCTTTAGGAAATTGGTTGATTTTTGCTTGTAAGGCCATGATTAGCTTTTTATCCACATGTTCCTCCAAAAAATAAAAATACCATGGAAAAATGATCCACGGATTTTCGCTCTAATCTATTCTTAGAGCTAAATAAGGGGATAAATAGTCAGCTATTTATCCCCTTATTTTTAGTAAATTAAGACATTAAATTAGTGTACAAGGGATATTTTTTAGTCAGCATGGCAACTTTTTCAAGGGCTAAGGCCGGATCCTTTATAATCAAGGCGGCCGCGATGGCGTCAGCAATGATTTCCATATCTGCTTCAACCATCCCTCTGGTGGTCACAGCTGGTGTCCCAACGCGAATACCACTGGTCACAAAAGGACTTTCAGTGTCGTAGGGAATGGCGTTTTTATTGGCTGTGATATTGACTTTTCCCAAGGCCTCATCGGCCTCTTTACCGGTTAAGCCAACTTGACTGACATCAATCAGCATCAGATGGTTATCGGTCCCACCTGAGACAATCCGAAAGCCTCTATTTTCAAGGGCTTGAGCCAAGGCTTTGGCATTCTTAATAACCTGGCCTTGATAGACTTTAAATTCCGGGGTTGAGGCTTCCTTAAAGGCAATCGCCTTGGCAGCGATGATGTGCTCAAGGGGTCCTCCTTGAGTTCCTGGAAAGACGCCTTTATCAATAATTTTGGCAAATTCCTTTTTACATAGGATAATCCCCCCTCGCGGGCCTCTGAGGGTTTTATGGGTTGTCGTGGTCACGAAGTCAGCATAAGGGACTGGGCTTTGATGGTGGCCAGTTGCCACTAGTCCGGCAATGTGGGCCATATCAACCATCAAATAGGCCCCTGACGCCTTAATCATTTTAGCAATCCGCCCAAAATCAATTGCTCGGGGATAAGCACTGGCCCCAACCACAACCAGCTTGGGTTGATGTTCCTTGATCAATGCTTCAATTTGATCGTAATCGATCGTTTCTGATTCTCGGTCGACCCCGTAAGAAATAAAATTATAGTATTTCCCGGAAAGATTGGCCGGGCTACCATGGGTCAAATGCCCACCTTGGTCGAGACGCATGCCCAAAACAGTGTCACCCGGCTCAAGAACAGCCATATAAACAGCAGTATTGGCCTGAGCCCCGGAATGGGGTTGGACATTGGCATGTTCGGCACCAAACAAGGTTTTTGCTCTTTGGATGGCGATTCTTTCAATCTCATCCACGTGGATGCAGCCGCCATAAAAGCGACGGCCCGGTGTCCCCTCAGCATATTTATTCGTTAAATGACTTCCCATTGCACTTAAAACCGCCTCTGATACAAAATTCTCAGATGCGATCAATTCAAGGTGGTTCTGTTGCCTTGATAATTCTTTTTTCATTAGATCATAAATCTCAGGATCCTCATTCTTTACTTCTTCTAAAAACATCTTTTCCTCCATCACACTTTTTCTTAATAATCATTCTTTCGGTTTGAAAGCCTGTCCAATGATATCGCAATGCTCTTAATATAAGTTAGTAATTCATCAAATTTTATCCGAAAATAAAAAACAACCATGATCCCCGACATCAAAAAAAAGATCAGTAAAATTGGTATAATACTCCAGGCCACACTGGCCATATTAGTTAAAAATTGTTCCATTATGTCCTCCCAAAAGCGACAGATGCATAAGTAAGCATTTATTATTGTAACATTCTATCGCAATAATGCAAGTATTACCACTTATTTTTTTGATTTTTAACCGCTTAATCATCGAGCGAATGACTAAAGTGGCCGGATTGTCCTCCCGCTTTTTCCTGCAGGTAAATTTTTTCAATGACCATCTCCCGATCAATCGCTTTACACATATCATAAATCGTTAGGGCGGTAATACTGACAGCTGTTAAGGCCTCGATCTCGACTCCCGTTTGCCCGGTGTTTTTCACCTTTGCCGTAATTTTTATTTGGGACCGGTCCCGATCGACTTCAAAAGCGATATCACTTGCCGAAATAAAAATATTATGACACATGGGGATCAAATCCGGTGTCCGCTTAACGGCCATAATTCCAGCCACTTGGGCAATCGCTAGGACATCGCCCTTTTTCATTTGGCCCTCAGTAATTCGTTTAAGGGTTTCTGCCTTCATGGAAATAATTCCCGACGCAATCGCGACCCGATTGGTCGCCTCTTTTTCACTCACATCGACCATTTTGCCACGACCTGCTTCGTTGAAATGCGTCAATTCTTGATTTTTCATATCACCCTCCGATTTCATTCATATTACGGCGCAATTGTTTCTCATTTTCATTGATATGGTGGCGCTCCGGCTTGTCCATAATCGCTTTTTTAAGGATCTCCTTGTGGGTCATCCCGCTTTCTTTTAGGGCCATCAAATCAATTTCATAATCCGAATGGAGACAGGGCTTGATCTTACCATCGGTCGTCACCCGGATGCGGTTGCAACCACTGCAGAAATGATTACTGATCGGGTTAATTAAGCCCACCCGCCCCTTTGCCCCCGGCAGGTGATAATAATCAGCCGGGCTGCTTTGATCGAACTTAAGGACCGGCTTTAAGGCCGGCACCCGTAACAGCACCTCATTATTTGAAATATACCGGCTCTCGGCATAGTCACTCGACTCACCAATGGGCATCAATTCGATAAAACGGACATCGATTTTTTGATCCATGGTAAAATTAACAAAGTCTTCGATCTCATCGTCGTTAAAGCCCTTGATCAAAACGGTATTGATTTTAATCGGGTCCATTCCAACTGCCTTGGCCGCCTCAATGCCGGCTAAGACATGGGATAAATTCCCCCACCTGGTAATAGCCTGATACTTATCCGGCTTAAAGGAATCAAGGCTGATGTTGACCCGATTAAGGCCAGCTTCTTTAAGATCTTTAGCCAATTTGGGCAGTAAGATGCCATTGGTCGTCATGGTCAGATCTTTAATCCCGGCAATTGCGCCAATTTCTCTGACCAGATCAACAATCCCTTTTCTGACTAGGGGTTCGCCTCCCGTCAAGCGGATCTTATCAATTCCCAAGTCAACCCCGGCCTGAACGAGGGAGACAATGTCTTCAAAAGCCATATTCTTTTCATGACAATGTTTGCTGACCCCTTCTTCCGGCATACAATAAACGCATCTTAAATTACATAAATCAGTGATGGAAATGCGCATATAGTTAATTTTTCTTCCATAATGATCTTTCATTTCTCCCTACTTTCTAAATCACATCTTCTATTTCTTGCCTTGTTTTGATATACTTAGGTCAGTCTTATCATCCCTGACTAATTAAAGCAAAAATGGAGGCTTACATGTATAAAACTGGAATTCTAACTCTAAGTGACTTAGGGTCAAAGGGGCTACGCCAGGACCAAAGTGGCCCGCTCATCGAATCGATCCTTGAATCTCTCACCCACTATGATCTTGTTGCCCGTGCGATTCTCCCGGACGACTTAAATCAAATCAAGACAAGCCTGATTGACTGGTCTGACAAGAAAAAACTCGACCTGATTTTCACGACTGGGGGAACCGGCTTTTCCCCTCGGGATGTGACCCCCGAAGCAACCCAAGCGGTTTGTGACCGGATGGCTCCGGGAATTGCTGAAGCCATGCGCTATCACTCCCTTAAAATCACCCCAAAAGCAATGCTCAGCCGAGCGACTGCCGGAATCAGGGGACAAACACTAATCATCAATCTTCCTGGCAGCCCCAAGGCCGTAAAAGAAAATCTTGATGCCATTTTACCGGCCCTCGATCATGGCCTAAAAATGCTTTTAGGGACCGGTTCGGCAAATTGTGCCACAGTATAAAGTAGGAGAAGCTCTGAATACGACCGTATTCAGAGCTTTACTAAACCCTATCTGAGCTTGTTCCTTTTAATAACGTTTAAAGATCCATGCCATTTAAAATATCTCTTAATTCAACTAATTCATCAGCCGTTAAGGTGATTCCTTTTCGCATTTTCTCATGGTCGGCATTCCAGTCCCTTAAGTCATATTTAGGATCTCTTTCATTCCAACTGACAAAATTCAATTCTTTTTGCCAACCACTAGGAAGTTCGCTAAGTACACCAATTTCTTTTACAATTTCAAAGGTTATTCCTGCCATTTTTTTCTCCTTATTTTAATATTTCATCCCATTTGCCAGAGGCCATCAAACGCTTCATTTCTGAGTAACCACCAATAAAGCTGGTCCCGACAAAAATATAGGGAACGGTATAATGGTTGGTTTGCTCTTGAAGAGCTTGTCGCTTGTGCCTGTCACCATAGATATCGATCTCTTCAAATTTTACCTTCTTTTCATTTAACAACCGCGTCGCCATCTTGCAATAAGGGCAACTTTTCCACACGTACATCCGTATTTTTTTATCCATCGCTCAATCCTCTTTACCTAGCATTTTCTACTATTATTCCACAAGCCTGTAAAAAAGTAAACTCTAAGCCAAGAATTCTTAAAAATTTCTAGTAATCTTTGACGTTTTATCGTATGATTAATCCTGAAAATAAAATTAAAGGAGAAATTCATGGATAACATCATTATTGTCGACCACCCCCTTGTCACCCATAAACTGACCCACCTTCGCAAAAAGGACACCCCGTCTCGAGAATTTAGAGAACTGGTAAAAGAAATATCCAGCTTAATGGCCTGGGAAGTAACCAAAAATTTTCCCTTAAAAGAAATTGACATTGAAACGCCCATCTGTCAAACACGAAAAGAAGTATTGGCTGATAAGGACGTCGTGATCGTCCCCATTCTTCGCGCTGGCCTAGGCATGGTTGAAGGCTTTACCAATATCATACCCCAGGCCAAAATTGGCCATATCGGACTCTACCGCGACCCGGTCACCCTTGAGGCAGTAGAGTATTATAATAAACTGCCAAGTGATATCAAAGAGCGAGAAGCAATTATCCTCGATCCCATGCTGGCAACCGGGGTGTCAGTCATTCATACCATCCATTTGCTAAAAAAAGCCGGTTGTTCCAATATCAAGGTTGTCCATATCCTCGCCTGCCCGGAGGGTATCCAAGCTTTAACCGAGGCTTATCCTGATGTCCCAATTTTTTGTGCTGCTATTGACGACCACCTTGATGACCATGCCTATATTGTGCCCGGCCTAGGTGATGCCGGTGATCGCCTCTTTGGAACCAAATAGTGAGCCTTATATCAAAAAGGAGTTTTTAATGAAGCAAGCTCGTTATAACCTTTTTACTGCCATTGCCCTGATCGTTGGCATCGTTGTTGGCTCAGGCATCTTTTTTAAAAGTGACAATATCCTAATCGCCACCAATGGCAATGTTTTACTGGGTATTCTAATCTTTATTCTGGCTGCCATCAGCATTATCTTTGGCTGCCTGTCAATTGCTGAATTGGCGGCCCGGACCAATCAACCCGGCGGCATCCTTAGTTATGCCAAAGAATTTATCACCCCCAGTATGGGGTCCGGTTTTGGTTGGTTTCAAACCTTTATTTATATGCCAACCATCACTGCCGTCCTGACTTGGGTGTCGGGTATTTATTTTTGCATCTTTTTTAATATTGAGCAAAGCCTTGAAACCCAGATGCTGATGGGCGGCTTTTGTTTTCTGGTCCTCTTTATCACCAATATCTTTGCCGCCGGCTTTGGTGGAAAGCTTCAGAATTTATCAATGGTGATTAAACTCATTCCCCTAGTCATTATCGGCTTTGCCGGCGTCATTTGGGGAAATAGTAGTGCCCCATTCAACAGCCAGGCCTTGTCGCAAATTGCCTCAACCGGCTGGCTGGGTGCCATCGGCCCGATTGCTTTCTCTTTTGACGGCTGGATTATTTCAACCTCAGTGGCCTACGATATCAAGAATAGCAAACGCAACCTGCCCTTGGCCCTGGTGATTAGTCCAATCATCATTTTGGTCCTTTATATTCTTTATTTTGTCGGAATTTCTAATCTTGTTGGAACCGACCAGATCATCGCTATGGGGGATGACCATCTAAATTTTGCCGCCAACCTGATCTTTGGCCAAAATGGCACTAAGATCATTATGCTCTTTGTCTTAATCTCGGTCCTCGGCACCTTAAATGGTTTGATTATTGGCATGATTCGAATGCCCTATGCCCTAGGTTTGGAAAAGATGATTCCCGGTTCTAAAAAGCTTGGACAAATTTCTGAAAAAAACAGTTTTCCCCTTCATTCGGCTTTTTTTAGTTTTGTAATTGTCGTTTTTTGGCTAGTCATCCATTATTTTGTTCAAGCTTATGGCTTGTTCCCCAACTCCGATATTTCTGAAATATCCATTGTTACCAGCTACCTGCTCTACATCCTTCTTTATTATCAAGTCTTTAAACTTTGGCGAAAAAAGGAAATCAAGAGTTTTTTTCGCGGTTTTATCTGTCCTCTCTTAGCAACCATTGGGTCTTTGATTATTTTTTCCGGCGGTCTTCAAAATAGCCTTTTTGGTTTTTATTTAGTCATCTGTTTGTTTGTCTTCGGCTCTGGTTTTCTCTACCACCACTGGGCGCAAAAGAAAAAAGTTTCTTAAGTTTGCTAAAATTAAGATCAAGGGGAAATAAGTGAAATTAAAGGACATTTTCTTAATCTAGTAACTTTAATTGGATAAAACTATCATTATCATCACTAATCACTTATAATGGAAATAAGCCCTATTGCAAAACACATTCGCTCTGGTGGCTAATTTATATCAAAGAGAGGGGGATCACTTATGCGATTTGTCCCAACATTTTGTCTCCGTAAAGGAAATGTTGCCGTTTTATCAATTCTTTTAGGCGTTTCCCTAGGCTTAAAACGGCAAGAATTATACGACCTGGGAATCGGTGCTATTTTACACGACATTGGTAAAGTTTTTATCAAAAAAGAAATCCTCTGCAAAGAAGGCCCCCTTGATGATGAGGAATTTAGCCAGATGCGAAACCATAGTTC
Organism: uncultured Lachnospiraceae bacterium; assembly: GCA_964632785.1. Lineage (GTDB taxonomy): Bacteria > Bacillota > Clostridia > Eubacteriales > Eubacteriaceae > Acetobacterium. Next base: position 55,860 of record CAZWEU010000001.1, read on the forward strand.
TTTAGGCTACGACTATATTTCCACCCGCTTTAACATTAGTCACTCGGCCAAACGGGGAATTCTTGACCACCATGAAAAATTCGATGGGAGTGGCTACCCCAATCAATTGGCCGGCGACAAGATCTCTTTATTTGGCCGGATCATTGCTATTGCTGATGTTTATGATGCCATGACCTCTGACGACCGCCCTTATCGCAAGGGAATTGTCCCCTCTGAAGTGGTTGAATTTCTCATGGGGTCTAGCTACACGGCCTTTGATCCGGAATTAGTCCTCTTGTTTATTCGAAAGATTGCCCCCTACCCGATTGGCACCTATGTCCGCCTCAGTAATAATTATATCGGCATGGTCGTCCAAAACTATTCTGATTTTTGTATGCGACCAAAGGTCCGAATTTTTAAGCATGGGTCTGAGGATGTAGCTCCCTACGACCTCAATTTAAGGGATCCGGCGACCTTAAATATCACGATTGTTGAGATGTTAAGCCCGGCCTTCCACTGATTTTTTAAATTATGCAAAACGAAAGCCCTGCTGCGTAGGGCTTATTTTTTATTCGTAATAAATTTCATCAATGGCACAACCAGCCGGTACAATCGGATAAACCCCTTCTTCATTAGAGATCTTAATGTGGACCAAAGCCGGCCCATCAATTTTTGAAAGGCTTGCAAGGACCCTTTTAAGTTCTTCCATGGTCGTCACTGAAAAGCCTGGGATATTGCTGGCTTTTGCCAAGGCGATGTAGTCCGTCCCTTGATAAATATCGGTTTGAGCATAACGCTTGTCACTAAACAATTTCTGCCATTGCCTAACCATGCCTAAGGTTTCATTGTCAAATAGAAAGATCTTGATCGGTAACTTATACTTGTTAACCGTGATCAACTCTTGGCAATTCATTCTAAAGCTGCCATCGCCGGCAATCAGTACCACGTCTTTATCAGGGTTGGCAACTTGGACTCCCATGGCTGCTCCTAAGCCAAAGCCCATGGTCCCAAGGCCACCGGAAGTGACAAATTGGCCGGAAAATTTCATCTTCCAATATTGCCCTGTCCACATCTGGTGCTGGCCTACCTCCGTCACCACAAAGGCATCATCATAGACGTCATTTATGGCATTTAAAATCGTCTTTGGATTATAGTCACTCTTTGATGGATGGGGGATTTTCCAATTTTCAAGTTTCTCATACCAAGCAGGATAGGTTTTTTTGTCGACCCCGTCAATTAATAGGGGCAAGACATCCGTGATGTTTCCCTGGATGGGCAAATCAGTTTTAACATTTTTAGCAAATTCGGTTGGGTCGACATCGATGTGGATGATCTTTTTGTTGGCCACAAAAGAATCACAGTTGCCCGTTACCCGGTCGCTAAAACGGGCACCGATGGCAATTAGCAGGTCGGACTTAATGACCCCAAAATTAGCCTCTTGTGAGCCATGCATACCGACGAGTCCTAAGGACAAGGGGTGGTCTCTGGGAATGCCGCCAAGACCCATTAGGGAATTGGTAGCCGGGATCCCTGATTTTTCGACAAAAGCCAATAATTCTTTATGCATTTTACAGCGAACGACGCCGCCGCCGGCGTAAATCATTGGTTGTTTGGCTTCTTTAATCAGTTCAATCGCTTTATTAATGTCTGCTTGGTCAATCTGATAATGGCGAGCTTCTGGTTTTTTAATCACTTGGGCTTGATAAGGCGCCTTATTTAACAGGATATCTTTGGGGACATCAATAACCACTGGCCCGGGACGGCCGGTTTGAGCAATTAAAAAGGCCTCTCTTATAATCGTCGGTAAGTCCTCCGTCTTGGCCACCTGATAATTATGCTTAGTAATCTGCATGGTCACACTGGTAATGTCGATCTCTTGAAATGAGTCTTTGCCAAGTAGTGATGAGGCCACCTGACCGGTAAAAACCACCAGCGGCACCGAATCAAGATAGGCATTGGCAATTCCCGTCACCGCATTGGTTGCCCCCGGTCCTGATGTCGTAATGGCAACACCCACCTTATCACTGGTCCGGGCATAACCATCGGCCCCATGAACCCCATTTTGTTCATGGCAGGGACCAAATTCCATAATATCATGGTCCAAGCGATAGAAGGCATCAAATAAAGGAATTACGGCCCCGCCTGGGAAAGAGAAGACATGCTTAACGCCCTGCTCCTCTAAACATTTTATAATGATCTCTGATCCTAACAATTCTTTATCCATTTCTTCACATCCTTTCAGTTGTCATTTACCAATTCATTATTTCTCGAAGACAGCGCCGGTTGAGGCTGATGTTACCAACTTGCCATAACGGGCTAAATAACCTGTTTTTATTTTAGGCTCTAAGGCTTGCCAGTTTTCCCTCCGCTTGTCAAGGTCGTCATCACTGACCTTAAGACTGATTTTACGCTTGGGAATATCGATAAAAATAAAGTCCCCTTCCTGAACAAGAGCAATCGTTCCGCCGGCCGCCGCTTCTGGCGAAACATGACCGATCGAGGCACCTCTAGTTGCCCCGGAAAAACGGCCATCGGTGATCAAGGCAACATCCTTATCAAGGCCCATTCCGGCAATGGCTGAGGTGGGAAAAAGCATCTCGCGCATGCCCGGTCCCCCTTTTGGCCCTTCGTAGCGAATGACGATCACGTCTCCTTTTTTAATACTACCGTCTTTAATGGCCTTGGTTGCCCCCTCTTCACTATCAAAGACCCGAGCCGGTCCTTCATGGACAAGCATTTCAGCGGCCACCGCTGCCTGTTTGACAACGCAGCCATCCGGCGCTAAATTACCAAAGAGAATGGCGATCCCGCCCGTTTTGCTATAGGCATTGTCAATGGTATGGATAACATTAGGGTTTTTATTAACAGCAGTTTTTAAATTTTCCTTGATCGTTTTGCCGGTCACTGTCATGAGCGAATCATCGATCAAGCCACCATCGGCTAATTCCTTCATCAGGGCTTGAATGCCACCGGCAAAATACAAGTCTTCAATGTGATGATTGCCTGATGGTGCGAGTTTGCAAAGATTGGGGGTCTTAGCCGAAATCCGATTAACCTCTTCTAAGTCAATGGTGATCCCGGCCTCATTGGCGATCGCCGGCAGGTGAAGAATACTGTTTGTCGAGCAACCCAGGGCCATATCACAAACTAGGGCGTTATTAAAATTCTCCTGGGTTAAGATATCCGATGGTTTGATATCACGTTTAAACATCTCCATCACTTGGATGCCGGCTTTTTTGGCCAAGCGCACCCGTTCCGCATAAACGGCCGGAATCGTTCCATTTCCCGGTAAACCCAGACCCAAAACCTCAGTCAGGCAATTCATCGAATTAGCGGTAAACATTCCTGAACAGGACCCACAACTAGGGCAAACCGAGTCTTCAAAGGCCTTTAATTCGACCTTGTCAATTTTTCCCGCATTGTAGGCGCCAACCGCCTCAAAGGCGGTATTTAAATCGGTATCTTTTTGGCCAAAGGCTTTACCCGCTAGCATAGCCCCTCCACTAACGACAACCGACGGAAGATTTAGGCGGGCTGCCGCCATTAGCATGCCTGGAACAATTTTATCGCAATTCGGAACAAAGACCAAGCCATCAAGGGCATGGGCCGTTGCCATAATCTCAATTGAATCGGCAATCAGTTCGCGCGAGGCCAGTGAGTATTTCATCCCGACATTGCCCATGGCAATCCCATCGCAAACCCCAATGGTGGGAAATTCAATCGGGGTTCCCCCACTCATGCGAATCCCCTCTTTTACGGCTTTGGTAATTGTATTCAAATGAATATGGCCAGGAACAATTTCGTTAAAGGAGTTTACCACTCCAATGAGCGGTTGCTCCAATTCTTCGTCAATATAGCCCATGGCCTTAAAAAGAGAACGTTGTGGTGTTGTTTCGACGCCTTTTTTTACCTGATCACTTTTCATTTTCTACCTTTCTTTATCTATCCTCAGACATTCTGGCCTATAAATTATCAATAATTCTTTGTCCCATTTCCTTGGTTCCGACCAAGGTCATCCCCTCAGAAAAAATATCACCCGTTCGGTAGCCCTGGGCCAGGGTCTTTTGAACCGCTGCTTCAATTGCATTGGCTTCCTCATCTAAATCAAGGGAGTAGCGAAGCATCATCGCCACCGAGACAATGGTGGCAATCGGATTGGCTTGGTCATGGCCGGCTAAATCCGGGGCTGACCCATGAATGGGCTCATACATGCCAAACTTTCCGTCGGACATACTGGCCGAAGGCAGCATGCCGATTGATCCCGTAATCATGCTAGCTTCATCGGATAAGATATCACCAAAAAGATTACCGGTTACGATCACATCGAATTGACCCGGATTAATGACCAGTTGCATGGCTGCATTATCAACATAAAGATGATTAAGGGCAACCTCGGGAAATTCGACCGCGACTTCTTCAACACAGCTACGCCAAAATCGTGATACCTCTAGGACATTGGCCTTATCGACATTGGTCAGTTTTTTGCTGCGTTTCATGGCAATATTAAAGGCTCTCCTGGCAATTCGCAAGACCTCTTCACGGGTGTATTTCATAATATCCCAGGCTGCCTGATCACCATCTCGGCCCTTTTCGCCAAAATAAACACCACCGGTTAATTCGCGAACGACCATGATATCCAGGCCATCACCAATAATTTCCGGCTTTAAGGGACAGGCCGCCTTTAATTCCTCATACAAAATAGCCGGTCGTAAATTGGCATAGAGACCCAAGCTTTTTCGCAGGGCCAAAAGACCGGCTTCCGGACGCAGATGGCCCGGTAGCTTATCCCATTTTGGCCCCCCAAGAGCGCCCAGTAAGACGGCATGAGAATTTTTACAAATTTCAATTGTTTCTTCCGGTAGTGGTGTGTCATAGGCATCTAAGGCCACACCACCGGCCAAGACTTCTGTATAATCAAAGCTATGATCGAAACGCTCGCCAATGACATCCAGTACTTTTGTGCTGGCGCTGACGATCTCCGGCCCGATCCCATCTCCTGAAATAACCGCAATTTTATAATTCATTCACATCTCCTTGTATCCAAGGGTTTTTAGTTAAAACCCTGCTTTATAAATCTTTATTAATGCTATTAACCAGTCCACCGGCAGCAATCAGTTTTTGCATAAATTCTGGAAAGGCTTGGCCCTGGTAGGTCTCATTTTTAGTCAGGTTGGTAATTTTCCCGCTATCAAAATCAACTTCCACCTCATCACCGGCTTCAATATTTTCAACCGCTTCCGGACACTCCAAAATCGGCAGGCCGATATTAATTGAATTGCGATAAAAGATCCGCGCAAAGTCGATGGCAATCACACACGAGACCCCGGCGGCCTTAATGGCAATCGGAGCATGCTCCCGTGAGGACCCACAGCCAAAGTTTTTATCAGCAACGATGATGTCCCCCGGTCTTACCTTGTTCACAAAATCACCATCGATATCTTCCATACAATGAGACGCTAACTCATCGGGATCCGATGTATTTAAATAACGGGCCGGAATAATCACATCCGTATCCACATTACTCCCATAACGAAATACTTTTCCTTTTGCTTTCATTCTATCTCCCTCCTACAGCTCACTCGGCTCGGCAATACGACCAAGAATCGCTGAGGCTGCAGCAACTTCCGGATTGGCCAAATACACTTCTGATCCAACATGTCCCATTCGTCCAACAAAGTTACGATTGGTCGTCGAGACACACCGTTCGCCATCGGCTAAAATGCCCATGTGACCGCCTAAACAAGGCCCACAGGTGGGTGCTGAAACGGTTGCCCCAGCCTCCATAAAGATTTTAAGATAACCCGCCTCCAGACAATCAAGATAAATTTTTGGCGTCGTCGGGATCATAATGGCCCGAACGCCCTTGGCGACCTTTCGCCCGTCAAAGATTTTTGCCGCCTTAGCAAAGTCTGAGAAACGTCCATTGGTGCACGATCCAATCACGACTTGATCAATTTTGATCGGCTCTTTAATTTGATCAAAGGTTCGAGCATTTTCCGGCAAATGGGGAAAAGCGACCGTTGGCTTAATTTTACTTAAATCGATGACATAGGTTTTTTCGTAAAAGGCATCAGCATCCGCTTGGTAAATTGTTATTTCTTTTTTAGAATGGTCTTTAATATAAGCAAGGGTTTGATCGTCAACCGGGAAAATCCCGTTTTTTGCCCCCGCCTCAATGGCCATATTGGCAATGGTAAAGCGGTCATCAATGCTTAGGTTTTTAACCCCTTGTCCCATAAATTCCATCGATTTATAAAGGGCCCCATCGACCCCGATCATTCCGATGATGTGTAAAATCACATCTTTACCCGAAACATAAGGATTTAGTTTGCCTTTTAAATCAAATTTAATGGCGGACGGGACTTTAAACCAAGCTTTTCCCGTCGCCATTCCCGCTGCCATATCGGTACTTCCAACCCCGGTTGAAAAAGCTCCCAGGGCCCCATAGGTGCAGGTATGGGAATCGGCGCCAATGACTAAGTCGCCGGCCACCACCAAGCCTTTTTCCGGTAATAAGGCGTGTTCGACGCCCATCTCGCCAATTTCAAAGTAATTGGTGATCTCATGGTCATGGGCAAAAGACCGCATTTTTTTACATTGCTCAGCCGAATTAATATCTTTATTGGGGGTAAAATGATCCGGTACCAAGGCAATCTTATCCTTATCAAAGACTGCTTCGCTATCGATGCCTTTAAAGACATTGATGGCAACCGGTGCCGTAATATCATTTCCCAATACTAAATCGAGGTCGGCCATAATCAAATCACCTGGCTTTACCTCACTTAGCCCAGCATGGGCTGCTAAAATTTTCTGTGTCATTGTCATTCCCAATGTCATTCATCTCCTCTCAAGATCCGCTTTATTTAAGCGTTTATCATCATTTACAATAGTTTGTATTCTTTTAACTTCTTTTCCATATCATTTAAGCACTTGTACTCAATCGAGTCAATCAAGGCAATTAAACTGGCTTCAATCAAGTCCGTTGATACTCCGACATTAGACCAAATGTCTTCCCCATCGGTACTTTCAATTAAAACCCGGACCTTGGCCGCTGTGGCCGATTTTGAATCGATCACTCGGACCTTAAAATCGGTCAGGCGGACATCTTTGATCTTTGGATAAAAGACTTCTAAGGCCTTTCTCAGCGCCTTATCCAGAGCATTGACCGGTCCGTCGCCCTCGGCAGCATTAATTTCTGAGCACCCGTCGACATTGACTTTCACCACTGCTGAAGCACTTAGGGATTCAATCGTATAGGGTTTTTCACCAATTGTTTTATAATCTTCGACGATGAAAAAGGGCTTGTGTTTATTTAATTCTTTTCGGATCAGTAATTTAATACTACTCTCGGCTCCTTCAAATTGATAGCCTTGGTATTCTAATTCCTTGATCCGGTCCATGACGCGGGTTGTTTCATCGGATTTTTTCGTTAAATTAGGATCAACTTCCTTAATCAACTGAATAATGGTCGAGCGGCCGGATACCTCGGACATCAGAATTCGTCGTTCATTACCGACCATTTCCGGAGTAATATGCTCAAAGGAAGCAGGGTTTTTCATGACTGCATCGATGTGCATGCCCCCCTTATGGGCGAAAGCCGACTTACCAACAAAGGGCAACTGGCCGCTGAGGGTATAATTGGAAATCTCAGCAATCCGAATGGCCGATGAGGTCAACTTTTGGAGTTCCTTTTCTTCTAGGCAATGATAGCCCATCTTTAATTGCAGGTTAGGGATAATCGACGAGAGATTGGCATTTCCCGACCGCTCCCCGTAGCCTAAGAAAGTCCCTTGAACCTGTCTGGCTCCGGCTTGAACGGCCATGAGTGAATTGGCAGTTGCCAGGCCACTATCATTATGACAGTGAATCCCGATTGGTATCGTCACTTTTTTGGCCACGACTTTGACAATCTCGAAGATTTCACTCGGTAAGGTCCCGCCGTTAGTATCACAAAGGGCTAGGCAATCAGCACCGCCTTCTTGAGCGGCTAAGAGGGCCTCGATGGCATAATTCTGATCGGCCTTGTAGCCATCAAAGAAATGTTCGGCATCAAAGGTGACATCCTTATTATGGGCCTTAAGATAAGCCATGGTATCTTCAATCATCTTTAAATTTTCAGCTAAGGTTGTTTTGATAATATCGGTGATATGAAAGGGCCAGCTTTTACCAAAAATCGCCACAGCCGGTGTTTGGGTTTCTAAAATGGCCTTAATATTGGCATCGTCCTCAACATTGATGCCACCGCGCCGGGTGCTTCCAAAAGCGACAAGTTTGGAATGGTCCAAGTCATAGTCTTTAATGCGGTTAAAAAATTCGATATCTTTGGGGTTTGAACCCGGGTTTCCGGCTTCAATATAATCGATGCCCATTTTATCTAAGGTTTCCATGATCCGAATCTTATCTTCAACAGAAAAGGAAATACCTTCAGCCTGGGCACCATCGCGAAGAGTCGAATCAAAAATCATTATTTTTTCAGCCATTGTCTATCTCCTTTATTCTATTTCAAATAATTTCTGGCCCTGGCTATCCTTGATGTAGAGCATTTGGTTGACGGCGTCGACATAGGCCTCTAAACTCGCTGCGATGATATCGGTACTGAGTCCGCGACCGTGGTAGACCTGGTCACCATCGGATATTTTTACATGGGCCTCGCCCTGGGCATCGGTACCATCGGTGACTGCTTCCACCCCATAGTCAATTAAGGTCAACTGGCAATCAACTAAGTCTCCAATCGCCTTAAAGCCGGCACTGATTGGGCCATCGCCAATTGATACCCCTTCGATTAAATCGCCATTTTTCTTCAAGCGAATGGTGGCAGCCGTGGAAATGGTATTTCCCGTGCTAATGACAAAGCGATCTAGGACATAGACTTCAGGGATGGCTAATTGTCTTTGCTCGACCAGGGCTAAAATATCTTTATCACTTATCTTTTTCTTTTTATCGGCTAGAACTTTAAACTGGCTAAATAAGTCAAGGACGGCTTCATCTGATAAGGTATAGCCGAGTGACTTAAGTTTATCGACAAAGGCGTGTTTTCCAGAATGCTTGCCAAGGACCATCTTAGTCTCTTTTAAGCCGATCGATTCGGGGGTCATAATTTCATAGGTTTGTTTATTAGCCAACATACCGTGTTGGTGGATGCCCGATTCGTGGGCAAAGGCATTTTCTCCAACGATTGCTTTGTTGGGTTGGACCTTTACGCCCGTCAGTTTTGATAAGAGGCGGCTTGACCGTAACAATTGGGTAGTATCAATATTGGTATCGGCCTGATAAATATCGTTTCTGGTCTTTAGGGCCATGACAATTTCTTCTAAGGCGGCATTGCCGGCCCGCTCACCGATGCCATTAACCGTACACTCAACTTGGCCGGCACCGGCTTGAATAGCAGCTAAGGAGTTGGCCACGGCCAAGCCTAAATCATCATGGACATGGGCCGAGATGATCGCCTTGTCAATATTCGGCACATTTTTTTTAAATCCCTCGATAAAGGCAAAGTATTCATCCGGCGTTGTATAGCCAACAGTATCGGGTAGATTAATAATCGAAACCCCTTCATTGATGACTGCTTCAACAACCTGGTAGAGGAATTCGGGACGGGACCGGGAAGCATCCTCGGCTGAGAATTCCACCTCTCCACATAGATTTCTGGCAAATCTGGCCATGGCAACGGCTTTTTCCAACACCGCTTCCGGCGTCATCCGCAATTTATACTCCATATGAAGGTCTGAAGTGGCGATGAAAAAATGAATCCGCGGATTCACAGCATTCTTAAGGGCCTGGGCGGCGGCGGTGATATCTTTTTCGGTGCTCCTTGCCAGACTGGCAACGGTGACATTTTTTATTTCATTGGCCACTAATTGGACCGATTCAAAATCGCCTGGAGAGGCAATCGCAAATCCCGCTTCGATAACATCTATTCTTAGCCGTTCTAGCTGTTTGGCCATCTCTAATTTTTCTTTTAAATTCATGGAACAACCTGGTGACTGCTCCCCATCTCGAAGGGTGGTATCAAATATTTTTATAATTCTGCTCATTGCTTCCTCCTTTAATCGGTTTTTAATCGGCTACTTAAAACTTTTTTCCTGCAAATAGTGTAAAAGTGAACAGAAAGCTTTCTGCTCACTTTTATAGACTTAGACACTAACTATTTTTTCAACCAAGACATCATTGTTCGCAGTTCGGCGCCAACTTTTTCAACCTGTGATTCCGTCTCTAAGCGTCTGGTTGCATTAAAGTAAGGCCGGTTTGCTTGGTTTTCTAAAATCCAATTTCTGGCAAAAGTCCCATCTTGGATATCTGAGAGCACATCTTTCATTGCTTGTTTGGTCTCTTTGGTAATAATCTTACTACCAGTTGTGTAATCGCCATATTCGGCTGTATCGGAAATCGAATACCGCATGTAGCTTAAGCCACCTTGAACGACAAGGTCGATGATTAATTTCATTTCATGAACACATTCGAAGTAAGCACTTTCCGGTTGGTAACCGGCTTCAACCAGGGTATCAAAACCGGCTTTCATCAAAGCTGTCACCCCACCACAAAGAACCGCCTGCTCACCAAATAAATCGGTTTCGGTTTCTTCTTTAAAGGTCGTCTCCAGAATCCCGGCCCGACCGCCACCAACACCTGAGGCATAGGCAAGGCCCATATCATGAGTATTTCCTGATGGATCTTGATAAACAGCGACTAGACAAGGAACCCCTTTGCCTTCTTGATATTGAGTCCGAACGGTATGGCCCGGGCCTTTTGGAGCGATCATAAAGACATTCACATCGGCTGGTGGCGTAATTTGACTGTAGTGAATATTAAAGCCGTGGGCAAAAGCCAGATAATTACCCGCCTCAAGATTGGGAAGGATACTTTCCTTATAAATAAGGGGTTGGACTTCATCGGGTAAAAGAATCATAATGACCTCTGAAGCCTTAGTCGCCTCAGCTGCTGTCATTACTGTTAAGCCGGCTTTTTCGGCCTTTGGCCAAGATGGACTCCCTTGATAGAGACCAACCACCACGTCAATACCGGATTCTTTTAAGTTAAGGGCATGGGCATGACCCTGACTTCCGTAACCAATAATCGCAACTTTTTTTCCCTCTAGTAGTCCTAAATTACAATCTGCATCATAAAATAATTTTGCCATTTTTCATTTCCTCCTAATAATCTTTTCTATCTATAAAAAGTTTTCCCTTACACAGAGAAACTATTTTTATACACAATTAAAAAAAATCCACCTCTGCTTCTACAGAGGCGGATTAAGATCCACGGTACCACTCATACTTTAAAATAACCGAAGTCATTTTCTCATCGGGTCGAATGCCATCGGCAAAACAACCCTCATCGTTTAACGTCGATACCCTAGGGGCCACGGCCTTTTCTACTGCTATGGTTTCCCATCAGGTTCAAATCGGCAGCTCGCAAGTGAGCATTACATACCATTGCTTATTGGATTCACACCATTCTCCAACTCTCTGAAAATCAATTGACGGTATCTTTCTCTTGGTCATCGCTATTATCTATATATTTTTAACATTATATCGGCTTCTTAGCCCTTTGTCAACGCCTATTTTTTTAGTCTCTTTGACTATATTTTAACTAATTCGTATTGGTCCGTTCCCAATTTAATTTTAACTCCATGATCAATTGCCGCCTTCCAATTGGTCTGCGGATGGGTCTTGGTAAAGCGATCATCAGCCTGGCTAGAGCCTTGGTCATCTAAGTAACTGCCCGTGATAATCGGCGAACTGTTGCAGGCATCGACACAGGCCATGTCCAGGGCAACCGGGTCGGTTGAGGCAAAAATGCCAACATCTTGGATAATGGGCAGGTCATTGTCAGCATGGCAATCGCAATGGGGTGAGACATCCATAACAAAACTTAAGTGAAATTGGGGCCGACCATGGACCACGGCCTTGGTGTATTCAGCAATTTTATAATTAAGGATGTCGTTACTCTCGTCAAAGGGTGGGACGATCGCGTCAAAGGGGCAAACAGCAATGCAGCGACCACAGCCGACACAAAGGTCATAATCAATTTGGGCCTTCTTGTCCTCATCGCGATAGGAGATTGCTGAAAAGGCACAGATCGTCGAACAGGCAAAACAGCTTCGGCATTTTTCTAAGCCGATCAAGGGTTTACCCGACGAATGCATTTCCATTTTTCCCCGCCGTGACCCACAGCCCATGCCAATATTTTTCAAGGTCCCGCCAAAGCCGGTGTTTTCATGGCCCTTAAAATGGGTCATGGAGATTAAAATATCGGCGTCCATGACGGCTCGGCCAATTTTAGCCTCTTTGATATACTGGCCACCATTAACCGGGACTTCGACGTCATCGGCCCCCTTTAAGCCGTCACCGATGATAACATGGCAACCGGTAGCAAAGGGATTGTAACCATTTTCATAGGCAGCATCGAGGTGCTCTAAGGCTTCTTTTCGTCTGCCGACATAGAGGGTGTTACAATCGGTTAAAAAGACCTTGCCTCCCAGTTCCTTGACCAGATCAGCCACCACCTTAGCGAAATTAGGTCGAAGATAGGCTAAATTCCCCGGTTCACCAAAGTGAATTTTAATGGCCGCAAATTTATTCTCAAAATCAATCCGGTCGATACCGGCCTCCAGACAAAGCCGTTTAAGCTTAATTAATAAATTATTTTTCCGACTGGTTCTTAGCGATGTGAAATAAACCTTTGCTTTTTTCATTTTTTCCCCTTCTAAACTTTTTGCTTCTTAACGCCGTTTCTTAAAAAAATCCTGCATAAGCTTTTGGCATTCGGCTTCCATTATCCCCCCGTAAATTGTCATGTCTTTAGCGATCATCGGATGGTTTCGCAGGTCTGCCGTTGATTCAACCCCGCCAAATTTTCCTTCATTGATGCCAAAGACAAGAAAGGGAATCCGGGCCTGAATGATCGCCCCCATGCACATAACACAAGGCTCGGCCGTGACAAAAATCTTGGCCTTGGTCAGCCGCCAAGTCCCCAGTTTTTGAGCAGCCTCGCGAATCACCAGTATTTCGGCATGGGCAGTCGGGTCACACTGACCTTCTTTTTGATTATAATTTTTAGCAATGACGTCATTTCCCCAGATTAAAGCAGCCCCAATCGGGACTTCCCCCCGGTCAAGGGCCCGCTTGGCCATCCCATAGGCTAGGCTCATACCATCTCTTAATTTTCTTTTCTTCAAAGACCACTCTCACCCCTAACCAATTAATTTCACGATCTCCTGCATCCGTTTAATGGAGTCTCGATAATTCTGATTAATGATCTGATGGTTGATGGCCATTTCACTAATCTCTTGATCGGCAAGCTGCCAATTTCCCATTTCGTAGGCTAAAACAAGATTATAAATGGGATAAAGAGGGCCTCTTTGACCGACAAGGGCATCTTCGATCTCCTCAGGAATGCCGATATCTTCAAGAGCTTCTTCCATCGTTTGATCTAAGATCCCGTCAAGGGTGCTAAAGAGCCCCATCAAGGACGCACTTTGTTGGTCTTGCTGACTCATCTTAAGTTCTTTGGCGATCAACTGAGCAAAGTGACTGCGGATGAGGGATATTTTCATCAATTCAAAGGGTTTATCGGCAATCAAATCCTGAAGCATTAGGGTGCTTAGCCAACGCTCAATTTGATTTAGCCCCATATAAGCCAGGGCCGATTGGATTGACTCGACCCTACTTCCTTGACTCCGGGCACTGACCAGGCGAAGAATCCGATAAGTTAAAACGACATCCAATTCTATCATTTGGGCGAGTTTCAGAAAGGACGGATCCTTTTTTCTTAATTCTGAAAGCATTTGAAAATAGTGAAGTTTGGTCGGGGCTTTATTACAGGACCGACCGGCTATACAAGGTTTGCTAAAGAAATAACCTTGAAACAGTTCAAAGCCCATTGCCCGAGCCTGTAGATAGATCTCATAGGTCTCAACTTTTTCCGCTAGAGGAATCTTCCCTTCTCTAATCACCTTGGGTATTTGTCGGGCGATCGTCTCTAAGGGTGTTAAAAAAAGATCGTACTTTATAATATCGGCATAAGGAATCAAGGGATAATTTTCAAAATCTTCATTAAAATCATCGAGGGCAATTTGATAACCCTCCTTTTTAACCTTGGCTAAACGCTCTAATAATCGACTATCAACTTTTATCTTTTCCAGCATTTCAACCACCATCCGATTGGGTTTAATCAGTAAAAAAGCGTCTGAATGAATAAAGACGTCATCAAAATTGATAAAAACCATTTTATCTTCAACGATATTATCAAGCCCGATTTCATAGAGACCGGAAATAACCGAAGCGGTTGCACTTTGAGAATTACTGCCATCAAAACCTTGGGAATCTTTGCGTGATCGAAAAAGTAATTCATAGCCAAAAACACTGAGATTCTTATCAAAGATCGGCTGTCTGGCGATAAACATTATTAAACCCTCCTTTAATAGCCGTCATATTTAATAATATACGCCTATTCCTATCATACCAATCATAGCATTTTATTGATAAATAAACAATAAAATCCTAAACCTCCTAGCCACTCTTAGTCGGCCAATAAAAATGAACTCCCCTTTTATGGAGAGCCCATCTCTTTGTTTACGATAACAATGGTTTATTGACAAGTTTTAGTAAGACCTTGCAGACCGCAATGGTGAGAATACCAGCGACAATCGCTTCGGGCAAGCCATTGATGGCGATAATTGATAAAATAACCATGTACAGGCCGGAAATTTCCATTTCTTTAACCCCGGCATAGCTTTCGCCAAAGAAAATATAAATCAAATTCATCACCAAGAGGGTGTTGGTCAAGGACCCGGCTACACCGGCCAGACCCAGGGCCAGGCCATCATTGTCTTTAAACTTCTTGGTCCCTTTGTAAACATAATGGGGGACAATCCCAACTAAAATCCGCGGCAAAAAACAAATGACCAGGCTCCAAAAGTTACCGGAATAGGTCCCGATCGAATAAAAAGGAGTGAAGACAAATGAGGTCAGGGTGGGATTAAAGGTATTATTGATTAAACTTGTTAAACCAAAGACAAAGCCTAAAAAGGCTCCATAAACCGGTCCTAACAAAATACTACCAATAATAACGGGAATGTGAATGATTGTCGCCCTGGTAAAACCAAGGGGAATGTAACCTAAAAATGGGGGGGTCACTGCTAGGACAACAATAATGGCCACAAAAAAAGAGACTTTGACCAGGTCACCGGTCTTTGTGTTTTTCATTTCTACCTCCTGCTATCGTTCCAATCGCGTCGGATACAATGCATTATTAATTGTATCGCTTTCTTTTCTTAAATTCAAGCAAAACTTCTATTTACTTCATTGGTCAGCCTTTGCTATAATGGACCTAGCATAAAAAATAAACCATTCGAGGAAGAAAATGAAATCACTATTAATGAATAAGACCGTCGTTTTGGGTATCACCGGCAGTATTGCCGCTTATAAAATGGCCAATGTTGCCAGTCGCTTAGGTAAACTCGGCTGCACGGTTCACGTCATGATGACCAAAAACGCCCAAGAATTTATCGCTCCACTCGTCTTTGAAAGCCTAACCAATCAAAAATGCATTGTTGAAACCTTTGATCCTAACGTTAATTACAATGTCGCTCATGTCAGCCTGGCTAAGCGGGCTGACCTTTTTATGGTCGCCCCAGCCTCTGCCAATAGCATTGGAAAAATCGCCAATGGCATTGCTGATGATATGCTCACGACAACAATTATGGCCTGCCGGTGCCCGATCCTCATTGCCCCAGCCATGAATACCGCCATGTATGAAAATTCCATCGTCCAAGATAATCTTAAGAAATTAAGCGACCATGGTTATCAAATTATTGACCCGGCTGTCGGTTTATTAGCCTGCAAGGATGTCGGGGCCGGTAAACTCCCCCCTGAAGATCTTTTGATTGAACATATCATCCGGGCAATCGCCTATCCCAAGGACCTTAAAGACCAAAACATTCTCGTTACCGCCGGACCAACCGGTGAGGCGATCGACCCGGTTCGCTATATTACCAATCATTCCAGTGGCAAAATGGGTTTTGCCCTGGCCCGAGCGGCCATGCTGCGAGGGGCTAAAGTCACCCTGGTTACTGGAAAAACAGCCCTGGCCCCACTCGATTTTGTCGACATGGTTGCCGCCTTCTCAGCTAGTGACATGCTTGACGCGGTTATGGACCATTTCGAAGACGCTGATATCATCATTAAAACAGCTGCTGTTGCTGATTTTAAACCGGCTGATTATACGCCACAAAAAATAAAAAAAACCTTGGGAAAATCAAAAATCAACCTGATCCCGACCATCGACATTTTAAAAACTTTGGGTGAAAAAAAGCGCAGTGACCAATTTATCTGTGGTTTCTCCATGGAAACCGACGATATGGTCGCTAACACCCTTTTAAAACTGGAGAAAAAAAATGTCAATATGATGGTTGCCAACAGTTTAAAAGAGGCCGGTGCCGGTTTCAACAGCGACACCAACCGGGTTACTATTATCACCCCCGACCGGGTCCAAGAATTACCCCTGATGAGCAAATTTCAGGTCGCCCATCAGATCCTTGACGCCATTAGTGAAAAACGCCAAGACCACACCTTAAGCTAAAGTAAAAGAACGGGCAGAGAAGTACTTTTCTGCCCGTTCTTTAGTAAATTAGCTTAATTAAATTTGCGAGAAAATCACTTAGTTTAAAAAGCCATCGATAATTTTCGCTTCCGCCTCGTCTTCGGTCAAACCCAGGGTCATGAGTTTAATCAGTTGGTCGCCGGCAATTTTACCGATGGCCGCCTCATGGATTAGGGTTGCATCCAAGTGGTTGGCAGTAATTTCCGGTATAGCGCTGACCACGCCACGGTCCATAATAATGGCATCACATTCTGAATGGCCATAACACCGGGTGTTGCCATGGATCTTGGAGATAAAAATCTGTTTTGAAGAATCCTTAGCAACCGACCGGGAAATAAGCTGGGTGCTTGAATCCTCGCCATCGAGTTCAACCTCAA
The DNA here is from genome assembly GCA_964632785.1 of uncultured Lachnospiraceae bacterium. GTDB lineage: Bacteria > Bacillota > Clostridia > Eubacteriales > Eubacteriaceae > Acetobacterium. Next base: position 72,818 of record CAZWEU010000001.1, read on the forward strand.
AAGCTGATTCGGCAAATTGCTTACCATGGGTCATCAGCTTTTCTTTAATTACCAGGGTCGCATCCTTTTTTAGCTTGGCTTTGGTAAAGCGCTTGGTTGAGTCAACCCCTTTGATCTGGGTAGTTTCCATCTCCATATAAGAACCTTCCTCTTGGTCAAGCTCAGTAATCGGATTAATGGTCCGAGTCCCGGTCCCATCCCCCTCACCGATATGATTTTCAACATAACGGACCTTGGCATTTTTCTTTAGGAAAAAACGGTGAATGCCATTGTGTTCTGATCCATCGCAACTATTGCCGGTATTGACCCCACAACCGGCAATAATGGTAATATCGGCATCTTCCCCAATATAAAAATCATTATAGACCAAGTCGTGGACATTGCCACAAGAGACCAGGGCCGGAATATAGACATTTTCTGCCTTGGTCCCAGCTTTGACAATAATGTCAATGCCCGACTTGTCATCCTTACCGACAATCTTAATATTCTCGGTTGATTGGCGGGCAACCGTTTGGCTATCTTCTCTAATATTATAAGCGCCCTTGGGCAGCTCGTCCAAGCCGGCAACCTCTTTTAATAGTTTTTTTGAAATATCTTTCATGCCTTAACCTCCAAAATATCTTTACAATTTAGGCAATTCTCCGGATTGTCTCGGTGGAGCAAGTCAGGAAGGACTAGTTCCTTGGCCCCTTGTCGGATGATTCGCCCGTCGACCATGGCGACGATCTCATCAGCCACATCAAGAATCCGCTCTTGGTGAGAAATAATGACGATCGATTTCTCGGGATCTTCATGCATCTTCTTAAAGACTTCAATTAAATGGTTAAAACTCCATAAGTCAATTCCGGCCTCCGGTTCATCAAAAATTGACAAGGTCGTGCCACGCGCCAGAATACTGGCAATTTCGATTCGCTTAATTTCCCCACCTGATAAACCATCATTGAGTTCACGGTGGATATAGTCTTTGGCACATAGGCCCACATCGGTAAGGTAGCGACTGGCCTGGTGGCCGGTCAAGTCCTGACCGGCCGCAATGCTGATCAAGTTATACACAGTAATCCCTTTAAAGCGGACCGGTTGCTGAAAGGCAAAGCTAATCCCTTTCAAGGCCCGTTCAGTGATGCCAAGCTCGGTGATGTCTTCACCATTAAAGGTGATTTTTCCTCTGGTTGGTTTAGTAACACCGGAAATCACCCGCATAAGGGTTGATTTCCCACCACCATTTGGCCCTGTCACAGCGACAAAACTGCCCTTCTCAATGGTTAAATTTACATCTTTTAAAATCTCTTTTTCATCTTCGACTTCAAAAGAGATGTTTTCTAATTTTAACATGTTTTTACGACTCCTTATTTTTAAACTTCCCCTCTATTATAACAAACCTGAGGCTCTTGTATAGCGCTTAAAGCATTATATCTAAAAATTGTTACAATTTAAGGTCAGGTCCCTAAAAAAGCCAAACGGATCCTTAAGTAATTGACAAAAGCTTAAGAAGACCTGCTTTCTTAGCCCTTGATCAGAAAAATCACCCCTCCATCCTTAAAAAGACCGATTTGCAATTACTTTATTAAAAAAAACTCCAAATGAGTGTTTATCTTTCTGAATCGTGTCAATATATAGGATAATAGGAAAATTGTTACCATTAAACTGAAGGAGAAAACTATGAAAATTATTGTTATCGGCGCCGTTGCAGGTGGCACCTCAGCAGCTGCTAAAGCACGTAGAAATAATAAAGACGCGACCATTGTTATGTATGAAAAAGACCAGGATATTTCCTATTCTGGCTGCAGCCTCCCCTACTACATCGGTGGTCAGGTCCAATCCCTGATGGACATCGCCCCTAGAGGCCCGGAGTTCTTTAAATCCAAGTATAATATTGATGTCTTTATCCGTCACGAGGTGGTCTCACTTGATCTTGCAAAAAAAGCCATCGAAGTCAAAAACCTGGAAACGGGTCAGATGTTTTTAGACCATTACGACAAGTTGATTATCAGCACCGGGGCAAAAGCCTTTGTCCCACCGATTAAAGGAATTGATCAAGACCATGTCTTCTTTTTACGGAATGTCCGCGATGCGGTTAAGATCAAGGACTACCTTGATCAGAAGAAACCAAAATCGGCTGTTGTCGTCGGATCGGGCTTTATAGGTTTTGAGCTGCTTGAAAACTTAATGGAGCGGGGACTGACTGGGACCATCGTGGAACGGGCTGGCAAACTGACCCCTAATCTCGATCCAGATATGTCTAAAATTCTCGAAGCAGAGCTCGATGACCGGTCGATTGCCTACATCAAAAATGCCAATGTCGTTGAAGTGGTCAAAGACGGCGTCCTGCTGGAAGATGGGACCTTGATTAAAGGGGAAATGGTCTTTATTGCCACGGGCGTTAAGGCTAATGTTGAACTGGCTAAAAAAGCCGGCATCTTCTTGGGTGAGAGTGGCGCTATTAAAGTCGACGAACGGATGATGACCATCGACACTGATGTTTATGCCTGTGGCGATTGCATTGAAACTTGGACGACTATTAATAAGAGTCACTACTACCGCCCCTTAGGGTCAACAGCCAATAAGACCGGCCGTATCTGTGGCGACAATGTCTGTGGTGGAACCACCACTTACCCGGGAAATCTTAGTACCGGTGTCTTTAAATTTTTTGATTTGGCCATTGGCAGCACCGGCTTATCAGAGGGTGAGGCCCTTAAACAAGGCTACGACATTGAAGTCGTTATCGATAGCAAGATGGATCGACCGGTTAGTAATGGGGGGCGCAAAATGACCATCAAAGCAATTGCCGATAAGAAAAGTCAAACCCTTTTAGGGGTTCAAATTATCGGTCATGAAGGGGTCGATAAACGCCTCGATGTCTTTGTCACCTTGATCACCTATAAAGTCACCGTTGATCAGTTTTTCACCTTGGATTTAGGCTATGCCCCACCCTTTTCCAATGTTAAAGACTCTGTTCACTATATCGGCATGATCTTCGATAATAAATTTAATCACTAGGACTTAGAAAAAAAAGCGTATTGCCTTTTGGCAATACGCTTTTTTGTTATTCTTGTTCAGCCATTCGTTTATAGCCTTCATAACGTTCTCGTGCTTCATCTTTGGCCACATCATATAAGCTTTCTGACACTTCTGGGAAGGTCAATTTAAGTGATGTATAGCGCACTTGTGAATCTAAGAAATCATCAAACTTATCTAAATCCGGCTCTTTAGAATCAAGGATAAATGGATTCTTACCTTCTTCTTTTAAAGCTGGATTATAACGGTACAGGTGCCAGTAACCGGATTCAACCGCTTCTGCTTCATGACTCTGAGTCCGACTCATGCCACCTTTAATGCCGTGATTAATACAGGGTGAATAAGCGATAATGATTGACGGCCCTTTGTAAGCTTCCGCTTCTTGGATCGCTTTCATAAATTGATTCATATTGGCACCCATGGCCACTTGGGCAACATAGACGTAACCATAAGTCGTTGCCATCATGCCCAGGTCCTTCTTCTTAATCCGTTCCCCGGCTGAGGCAAATTGGGCCACCGCTGCCGTCGGCGTTGACTTAGAAGCCTGACCACCGGTATTGGAATAGATTTCTGTGTCGAGGACTAAGATGTTAATATCTTTTCCCGAGGCAATGACATGGTCTAAGCCACCGTAGCCAATATCGTAGGCCCATCCATCACCACCAATAACCCATTGGGATTTCTTGATTAGGTAGGATTGGTTATCTAAGATAAACTTAACCTTGGTCGCAAGAGCGCCTTCGGCTTGATAGTTTTCTAATTCTTTAATTAATGCCGGCGAGGTCGTCTTGGTTAACTCAGCATCTTTTAAGCTCTCCATCCAGGCTAGGCCAGCGGCTTTAAGGGTTTCCGGTGCCCCGGCAGCATTAATCGCTACCAAGTAGCTGGAAATGGTTTCGACCATCTTTTCTGTTGCTTGTAACATGCCAAAACCAAACTCGGCATTGTCTTCAAAGAGTGAATTGGCCCAAGCCGGTCCTTTTCCTTGATCATTTTTACAATAGGGTGTCGACGGTGCTGACGCCCCCCAGATTGATGAACAACCCGTTGCATTGGCCACCATCATCCGGTCTCCGAAGAGCTGGGTAATGGCTTTAACATAAGGTGTCTCGCCACAACCGGCACAAGCGCCTGAGAACTCAAGCAGAGGTTGGGCAAACTGACTGCCCTTGACGGTGCCCTTTGGTAGTAAGCTATCTTTGGTCGTAATTGTTTTGGCATAATTCCAATTAGCAACTTGGTCTAGATGCTTTTCGATCGGCTCCATCACCAGAGCCTTTGTTTTGGCTGGGCAAACATCTTGGCAATTGCCACAACCGGTACAATCGAGCACACTGATTTGAATCCGATAATCAAGACCGGCTAATTGTTTTCCTACCGCTTTAAGACTGCTAAAGTCTTCTGGTGCTGCTGCTTTTTCGTCCTCATCGAGTAAGAAGGGACGAATGACCGCATGTGGGCAAACAAAGGAGCACTGGTTACATTGGATACAGTTTTCAGGGATCCATTTTGGCACATTAACAGCTATACCACGTTTTTCATAGGCGGCCGATCCGGCCATAAAGGTTCCGTCTTCAATACCGGTAAAGGTTGAAACAGGAATATCATCACCTTCCAGGCGGTTAATCGGCCGTAAAATATTGGTGATAAATTCTGGCACGTCTTCTTTTTCCATTTGTTCTTTTTCGATGTTTTTCCAAGCTGCCGGGACATCGATTTTGACAAGTGATTTAATGCCTTGATCAACCGCTTCGTTATTCATATCAACAATCCGTTGACCCTTGCTGCCATAGGATTTCTTGATTCCGGCCTTGGAATAGTCAACTGCATCATCAATGGGGATAATGTCCGCCAATTTAAAGAAGGCTGATTGCATAATCATATTGGTTCGTCGGCCAAGACCGATATCTTCAGCAATTTTGGTCGCATTGATGGTATAGAAATTAATTTTATGCTGGGCTATATATTCTTTTAATGATGCCGGTAATTTTTCTTCTAATTCTTCCGGCGTCCAAACGGTATTTAGTAAGAAAATACCATTATCTTTCAAGCCTTTTAACAGATCATATTGATAGACATAGGCCTGGGTTGAACAGGAGATGAAATCCGAATTAACAATCAAGTAAGTTGATTTAATCGGTTTTTCACCAAATCGTAAGTGGGAAACCGTTACCCCACCGGACTTCTTACTATCATAGGAGAAGTAACCTTGGGCATATAAATCGGTGTGGTCACCAATAATTTTAATCGCTGATTTATTGGCCCCAACCGTCCCATCTGATCCCAATCCCCAGAATTTACAGGCTTTGGTCCCTTCAGGTATGGTTGAAATTTCCTCACCAAGGTCAAGATTAGTATGGGTGACATCATCGATAATGCCGATGGTAAATTGATTTTTCGGCTGATCTTCTTTTAAGTTGTCAAAGACAGCTTTAATTTGTAAGGGCGTGGTATCTTTCGAGCTAAGGCCATAGCGACCGCCAACGATCAGTGGTTGAACCTCTTTATCGTAGAAGACGGTTCGGACATCTTGATATAAGGGTTCGCCGGTTGCGCCGGGCTCTTTTGTCCGGTCAAGGACGGAAATCTTTTTAACTGTTTTAGGCAGAACATCAAAAAAGTATTTTTCGGCAAAGGGTCTAAAGAGTCGCACCTTAATTAAGCCAACTTTTTCACCATTCTTCATTAAATAATCAATTGTTTCTTCAATCGTATCGGTAACTGACCCCATTGCCACAATCACCCGTTCAGCGTCGGGGGCCCCATAATAATCGAAAAGATGGTAGCTTCGACCGGTTATGTCAGAAATTTTTTCCATATAGTCAGCAACAATTTCCGGAAGGGCGTTGTAGAAAGGATTAGAGGCTTCGCGGGCCTGGAAGAAAATATCTGGATTTTGAGCTGTTCCTCTGGTCACCGGATGCTCAGGGCTCAGGGCATTATCTCTAAATGCCTGAATGGCATCAAAGTCGGTTAGGCTTTTAAGGTCCTCATAGTCAAGTACTTCAATTTTTTGAATTTCATGAGAGGTTCTAAAGCCGTCAAAGAAATGCATAAATGGTATCCGGCTTTTAATGGCTGATAAATGAGCAATTCCCGCTAGGTCCATCACCTCTTGGACGCCTCCGGAAGCGAGTAGGGCAAAACCGGTCTGTCGACATGCCATCACATCACTGTGGTCTCCAAAAATAGATAAGGCTTGGGTTGCTAGTGTCCGCGCGGTGACATGAAAGACACCTGGTAATAGTTCTCCGGCCATCTTGTACATATTCGGAATCATTAAAAGTAAACCTTGTGACGCGGTAAAGGTCGTTGTCAAGGCTCCAGCTGCGAGTGATCCATGCATGGCACCAGCTGCGCCTCCCTCCGATTGCATCTCGGTGACTTTGGCAATCTGACCAAAGATATTCTCTCGTCCTTGTGACGCCCACACATCGGCACTTTCAGCCATTGTGGATGATGGTGTAATCGGGTAAATCGTTGCAACCTCAGTAAAGGCATAAGCAACGTGAGCTGCTGCCGTGTTCCCATCCATGGTCATCATTTTTTTTGGCATAATTTCCTCCTTATAGTAAAAAATCTGTTTTATAGTATTTAATGACAAAAATTTATCACTAAAATTATATCATATTAGCTTTTAAGTGTACACACCTATTTAAAGGTAAATTTTCACCCTTTTTCTGGCTTAAAGGCTGTTTGTCTAAACATTATCCCTTTTTCTGCTCATCTTTATCCTTGTAAGTGTGCTTCTAATTTTTTAATGACTTCTTTAAGGACCTTGACGCGGGCATAATACTTATCATTGGCTTCAACGACAATCCAGGGGGCGGACCGGGTTGAGGTTTTTAAGAGCATTTTGTTGACAGCCATTTCATAAAGATCCCATTTTTCCCGGTTGCGCCAATCTTCGGCGGTAATCTTCCAACCCTTATCGGGATTTTCTTGTCTTTCTTCAAAACGCTTGGCCTGTTCCTCTTGGTCGATCTGCAACCAAAATTTCAAAACCACAGCACCGGCATCAATCATTTGTTTTTCAAATTCATTGATTTCCCGGTAAGACCGATTAAAGGCCTCGGCGCTTAATAGGCCTTCAATCGGTTCGACCATCAGGCGGCCATACCAGGACCGGTCCCAAATGCCTAAATGGCCGTCTTTAGGCATATCCCGCCAAAAACGCCAGAGATAATGGTGCTTGCGTTCGGTATCATTAGGCGCCGCGGTCGGATAAACCATATAACCGCGCGGGTCAAGATTGGCCGTCAAGCGTTTAATGGCTCCGCCTTTTCCACCCGCATCCCAGCCTTCAAAAATAAGAACGACCGGTAGCCGTTGCCGATAAAGTTCATATTGAAGCAGGCGTATTTTTTTTTGACCGGCCTTGAGTTCTTTCTGATAGGTCTCCCGATCGAGGACCTGATCAAGGTCAATACTATCGAGAATCCGGCTTTGATAAGGCATGTCTCCGGCTTGAATCAGGGGGATGTTTGCCGCGTCATTTTTCTTGGTGGCAATCGCGTTTTCTAAGCGCATAACCACGATGCTTAAGAGTTTAATCAAGGCGTAATCCTTTTGCTCACCTTCAATAATATACCAAGGGGCAAAGTAATTATCGGTTTGGTGAAGGCCTGGATTGAGCCGTTTCTTTAAGACCCCATAAGCCTCATTTTCCCTTAAATCATCCTGACTAACCCGCCAGGCCGTCGACTCATTGCCAAGGAGTTTATCAAAACGTTTTTTTTGCTCCGCTTTACTAATATGGACAAAGACTTTAATAAAGACCATCCCATCCTGAGAGAGGGTCTCTTCAAATTCATTAGCCTGGTCCATCAGCCGATGACTTGGCTTATCATGGTATAAGAGTTCACTATAATAAGAGCGATTAAAAATAGCGATCTGCCCTTTTTCCGGGATTTTGATCCAGTAGCGCCATAAAAACGGACGAAATGCTTCGTCTTCATTTTTTTCCTTTTTAAAATTATAGACCCGAAAGGTTCGTGGATCCATGGGCATTAACAAGCCATTGATCAAGGTACCCTTGCCAGCCGCCTCCCAGCCTTCGACGATTAGGGTGACGGGTATGTTTAAATCCTTGACTTGCCGTTGCAAGTCACCTAAGCGAGCCGATAAACGTTTTTTTTCAGACCGATATCGATCTTTTTCAATTTTAACCTTTAAATTAATCTTATCGAGCATAGGGCCTCCAATCTAAATTAGGATTTGATTTTTTAATGCTTGCGGTAGCCTGAGTAGATTTTATCTAAATTTTCCGTCGCTAAGGTTTCCATTAAATAATCGGCGTATTCTGCCCCGCTGGCCCCAGTCTCACGTCCGGTTAAAACTAAGCGTTTTTCGTAGAGGCCACAAATATCAAGGGCCTTTTTTAACTGGTCGGCTTTCTTTGGATAGCCAATGTGGTCAAGCAGCATGCCCGCTGCCCGAATGATGCTGCAAGGGTCAGCGTAGTCGCCTCGGCCTTCTTCGACCATTCGTGGTGCTGAACCGTGGATGGCTTCGAACATAGCATAGCGTTTTCCCAAATTTGCTGAACCGGCCGTTCCAACCCCACCTTGAAATTCGGCCGCCTCATCGGTCAGGATGTCACCATATAAATTAGGCAGGACCATGACCTTAAACTGGCTGCGCCGTTTTACATCAATTAATTTAGCCGTCATGATATCGATGTACCAATCATCCATCTCCACTTCCGGATAATCCTTGGCAATGACTTTGGCCGCATCTAAAAATTTTCCATCAGTGGCCTTCACAACATTAGCCTTGGTCACTACCGTCACCTTATTCATGCCCGATTGTTTGGCATAGTCAAAGGCCGCCCGGATGATCCGATCAGACCCTTCTTGGGTTGTCACCGTAAAATCTATGGCTAAGTCCTCATTGACATGAATACCCTTACTCCCCAGAGTGTAGGCACCTTCGGTGTTTTCACGATAAAAGACCCAATCGATATTGTCTTCTGGAACACTGACTGGCCGGACATTAGCAAACAAATCTAGTTCTCTGCGCATGGCTACATTAGCACTTTCAATATTGGGCCAAGGATCGCCTTCCCGGGGAGTTGTTGTTGGTCCCTTGAGAATCACATCACAGGTTTTTAATTCCTTTAGGACATCGTCAGGAATGGCCTGATGGCAGGCCGCCCGATTTTCAATGGTCAGGCCATCGATCTCCTTAAAAATAATCCGCCCTTTTTTAACATCCTCTGCAAGTAAAAATTCAAGCACCCGATGGGCCTGGGAGGTGATAAAAGGACCAATCCCATCGCCACCAACCAGACCGATGACGATTGTCGTCTTTTTAGTAAAATCAGTAAAGTCTTTTTGCACCTTCATGCCTTCTATGCGTTCGAGTTGCTCTCTGATCAGTCCACCAAAATGTTCTTTGGCCCGTTCTATTTGTTCTTCCTTCACTTTATCCTTCACTTTATCCTCCATTTTCTTAGTCGTATTAATAAAAAAACTCAAAAAAACACCCAAAAATCCAATTGTCAATTTTTTTAACAACTAAAATACTATTTTTGAATGTTTTTTGAAAGTTATCTTATGCTCTGGCAAAGATATTTTTTAAATTCCGAATTGGCTGCATCCTAACCGTGGCCAGCTCTTGGGTCGCCACTAACTTATCGACAAGAGTCACAATCCAAGAACCGGCATTGGCTGGGGGGATCGGTGTTAGGGGAAACATATGCTTAACAATCATATCTTCTTGCTTTTCATCGATGTCAAAATATTTTTTGGCGTTTTCAAGGGCTGTCTTGGGATGAGAAAAACCATGCATATCTTTAATTCTCTGAATACCAGTTGACTCACGTTTGGTCGTTTGCCAAGCCTCGGTATAAAAATCATGGAGAATCGCCCCTCGGGCAATTGAAACATAATCCATTTTTAAGGCTTTGGCTGCCCGATAAGAGTAGTAACCGACCGCTAGTGAGTGGTAAAACAAGCCTTTCCCGTGGTGGATAATTTCCTTTAATTTTTGAAATTCATGATGGTCGACAATATCTTTGACGATATCATTAAATTCTTCACTATATTTTTTTTCTTCCATTATTACCTTTCCGCATCTTTATTTGTGACATGATTTAACGGTTTGTTATTGATAACATCCATATTATACCACAATCCTTTAGTTTTCTTTTTAAAAACAATGAAAACTTAAAGAATTTACTCTTAATTTGATAAAAAAAGGGTAAACTATAGTAAAAGGAGGTAATTGTATGAATACTAAAAAATTTATTATCGGCGGGGTCGCTCTTGTCTTTGCCGGCTTCTGTGCTTTTCACGCTGCCTGTGTCTATAAAGAAGGTAAGGACTTTGAAAAAGACCTTGATCCAAGTGAGGATTCTCTTGACGACATGGTTCTCTTTAGTGGGAAAAGAAAAGATTACAAAGACCAAGCCATGAAAGATTTAAAACTCGGTGTTTTTTACGGTGCCATGGAAGCCGACCTGAGTCAGGTTGTCGCCAATGAAAAAGACTACCGAATGGACCTGACCGTTAACAATGGGGGACTCAATGTGATTGTCCCCGATCACTTTAAATTAAACTTAGTCGATCGCTGTCACGCCGGCGGCATTGCTGACCACACGGTCTGTCCGTCCGGCAAAGATTCGGTCTCCCTTTCGGTCCGGGCCGAGGTCAAATATGGGGCCTTGAATTTTGAAAACCCCAAATAAGAAAATCCCCCATTGAATCACTTGCTAGTCAATGGGGATTTTTTTATGCCTTCACTTCTAAAACCATGGCCTCAAATTCGGCCTCAATTGCAGGATCGACTTTAGTAAATCGGCCTACGATTAACATGGTCACCACGTTAAAGACAAAACCCGGAACAATTTCATACAGATAAGCACTTAAACCAACATTTTTCCAGACAATCACGGTCAGTGCCCCCACTAGCATACCGGCTAGGGCCGCTTGCCAACTGGTGCTCTTTGAATAGAGGCCAAAGAGGACGAGGGGACCAAAAGCCGCCCCAAAGCCGGCCCAAGAATAGGAAACTAGACCCATTACGGTGCTATCAGGGGATATGGCCAAGAGTAAAGCAACTCCCGCCACCCCAATAACCGCCAAGCGACCAAATAAAACCACTTGTTTTTCGGTCGGTTCTTTTTTCGTAAACAAGGCGTAGATGTCTTCGGTCAAGGCCGACGAGCAGACCAGCAATTGCGAGTCGATGGTCGACATGATCGCCGCCATAATGGCCGCTAAAAAGAAGCCCGCGATCCAGGGCGGGAAAAATTCCCGAATCATTAACATAAAGACCGTCTCTTCGGCTCCACCACTTAAACCGGGATAGAGCGGAATGGCTAAAACAGCAACGGCCACAGCACCAAACAAGGCCACACCAACCCAGGTGATGGCGATAACTCGGGCCTTTGGTATTTGTTTAATACTTTTAATGCCCATAAAACGGGCTAAAATATGGGGCTGACCAAAGTAACCCAGACCCCAGGCGACTGCCGAGATGGTCCCAAGAACCGTCACGCCACCACCAAATAAGCTGGTCGATAAACCTTGTTCCTTCATCATGGCGATGGCCACATCGAGTGACCCCATACTTGAATAAGCCAATAGCGGCACGGCAACAATGGCCACGATCATCAGCATCCCCTGAATTAAATCAGTATAGGAGACGGCTAAAAAGCCACCCAAGAAGGTATAGACCATAATAACCAGCGTTCCAACGATAATGGCGACGGTATAATCCCAGCCAAACATCAGCTGAAAAAGTTTTCCCGATGCGACCAAGCCCGACGAGGCGTAGGTCGTAAAAAAGACTAAAATAATAATCGCCGAGATCAGGCGCAGGGCCTTTGTCGGGTCCTTAAAGCGGCGTTCAAAAAAAGTTGATAAGGTCAGGGCATCGGCTTTCTCGGTATAGGCACGAAGCCTTGATGCGGTGATTAGCCAATTGGCAAGAGTTCCTAAGAATAAGCCTATGCCAATCCAAATTTCAGCAATCCCACCTAGGTAAATAGCCCCGGGTAGGCCCATCAATAACCAGCCACTCATATCACTGGCTTGAGCTGAAATCGCGGTGACCCAACTACCCAGTCCCCGATCACCCAATAAAAAGCCCTCGATACTGGTGGTCCGGGCATAGAAGAACAGACCGATGCCAATTAAAAGCGCTAAGTAAATAATAAAAATAATAAGTTCAATATTCAACCATTTTTCCTCCTCATTTAATTTCCATCACTATCCTATTATGATTTAGCAAAAAAGTAAATAAAAAAATGCCGTTCATCAAAAAAGCTTTCACCTTGCTTTAAATCAGGTTCATTTAAAGCACAGGTGAAAAGTCATTCAAGGACATTTACCTCAATCTTTTTTCAAGTTCTTGGCTTAATTCTTCATAGCCCGGCTTATGGAGTAGGGCAAACATGTTTTTCTTATAGGCTTCAACCCCCGGCTGATCAAAGGGATTAACCCCTAGTAAATAACCCGAAATACCACAAGCTTTTTCGAAAAAGTAAACCAATTTCCCCACATTAAAGGCGTCGAGTCGGTCAACAAAAATAATGCCGTTGGGAACGTCACCATCAACATGGGCAAGAAGGGTCCCATTGATGGCCTTTTCATTGATCCGATCAATTTTCATCTCGGCTAAATAATTAAGCCCTTCCAAGTCATCGCCATCGGCCGGGACTACCAAGTCGGACTGGTAATCATTAACCTGTAAAATGGTTTCAAAATGGTTCTTAGGCCCTTCTTGAATGATTTGACCCAAGGAGTGAAGGTCGGTCGAGAAGTGAACTGATAAGGGGAATAAACCCTTACCGTCTTTCCCTTCACTTTCACCGTAAAGCTGTTTCCACCATTCCGACAGATATTGAAGGGAGACATCGTAGTCAACTAAAATTTCCAAGGCTTTTCCCTTTGAATAGAGAATATTGCGATAGAGGGCATATTGAAAGCAGGGATTTTGATAAAAATCCGGCTCTTGATAGTCTTCATAGCCGGTTTTGGCCCCAGCCATAAATTGATCGATATCAATCCCTGCTGCAGCAATCGGAAGTAGGCCGACGGCCGTGTGGACTGAATAGCGCCCGCCAATATCATCGGGAATGACAAAACTTTCATAGCCTTCTTCATCAGCCATGTACTTAAGGGCCCCCTTGTTTTTATCAGTCGTCACAAAGATCCGGTTTTTGGCTTCATCATCACCATATTTTTCGGCCATAAAGGCTTTTACAATCCGAAAGGCGATGGCTGACTCGGTCGTTGTTCCCGATTTTGAAATAACATTAACACAAACCGATGCATCTTTTAGGAGAACAAGAAGATCGTCTAAGTATTTCCCGTTAATATTCTGACCGGCATAAAAAATCCGCGGACCATTTCGTTGGTCCCTGGCTAGCTCATTGTGAAAAGGACTCGTTAAGGCTGTAATGATGGCCTTGGCTCCTAAATGCGAGCCGCCAATTCCAATGACAATTAAGGCATCGCAGGTCGACTTAATCTTTTCGCCTGCTTGCTTAATCCGCTCATATTCTTTTTTATCATAGGTCTCGGGGTAGTCAACCCATCCTAAAAAATCATTTCCACGACCTGTTTTCTCCATTAAATCTTTATTGGCTAATGCCAATTGACCAAAGCGATTCTCAAACTCCTCTTCTCCAATTCCTGTATAAGAATAATCAAAACGAATACTCATAGCAATCCTCTCTTCTTTCGTATTATCTAAAAGTAAGATGCTTTTGCATCCTTAAACCATTCTTGATTGCCTTTAGATTTGCTTATTATAGCATATTTTTTTTGTTTACTCCAGCTCCATCTTTGTTTAAAGACACCGCTTTCTTCCTGAACGTGTCTGAAACAAGCGATTTATTACCTTGTTTTTTATAATAATTCTAGCCAGTCATATTTTTTAGCCGGCTGTCACTATTTTTTTTCTTCACTTAAGCATTATTTTCGGCCAATATTTGTTATAATTATCACAAATACTTTTATAGGAGGAATTACATGCAAAAAATAATTATGGCCCCTAGTCGCTATGTCCAAGGCCCAGGTGAACTTAAAAATCTTCCCGAACATGTTGGAAAGTTTGGTTCATCTGCCTTATTTGTTTTAAGTGGCACCATGATGCGAACAAAATCAGAGGAAATAAAAACTGCTTTCGATGCCGCCGGCATTACCTTTGTCGGCGAACAATTCGGTGGCGAATGCTCTAAGGTTGAAGTCGCCCGCCTTCAAGAAATCGTCAAAAAAAATAAATGTGATGTCGTTGTTGGTCTCGGTGGTGGAAAAGCCCTTGATACCGCCAAAGCGGTTGCCCACTATGAAAAATTACCGGTGGTTATTGCCCCCTCGATCGCCTCAACTGATGCCCCTTGTTCAGCCCTATCTGTTCTCTATACTGAAGAAGGTGTTTTTGATGAATACCTGGTTCTTCCAAAAAACCCTGAAGTGGTTATCATGGATACCGATGTTATTAAAAATGCACCCGTCCGCTTGTTTGTTGCCGGCATGGGCGATGCCTTAGCCACCTACTTTGAAGCCCAGGCAACCGCTGATTCCAATGGCACAACCATGTCAGGTGCTCGTCCGACCCAATCAGCCCTAGCCTTGGCTAAATTGTGCTACGATATCTTACTTGAAGATGGTTTAAAAGCAAAACTTGCCGTTGAACGCAACACCTGTACCCCAGCCGTTGAAAATGTTATTGAAGCCAATACTTACCTCAGTGGGGTCGGTTTTGAAAGTGGTGGTCTAGCGGCTTGCCATGCCATTCATAACGGTCTAACTGTTTTAACCGAATGCCATAACGAATACCATGGTGAAAAAGTTGCCTTTGGAACCTTAGTCCAAATGGTCATGGAAAACCGCCCAACTGACGAACTCGAAGAGTTTATTTACTTCTGTCTATCCGTTGGTCTGCCCATTACCCTTGGTCAGTTAGGCTGTACCGAGCCAACTCCTGAACGAATTATGGATGTCGCCATTGCTGCTGCTGATCCATCAGAAACCATCCATAATATGCCTTTTACCGTAACAGCCGACACTGTTTACGCAGCTATTATGGCCGCTGATGCCCTTGGTCACCTCTACTTGGATTGCTAAAGCTACTTTAATAAATGACCGGCAAAAAGCCCAACCGCTGTGCGGTTGGGCTTTTTTTAATTATCCATCTTCATTAAGGGATCAAACAATGCTCGGGTTTCTTTAAGCATCTCTCGAATCGGTAAATGGTAAGGGCAACGCGGTTCACACTCACCACACTCAATGCAATCAGAGGCATTGGATGCAAAACTGCGGTAGCGTTCTAAGGCCCACTCCTCTAGATCATAGCGGCGATAATAACCCTCAACAATAAACTGCATGGGGATATCAATCCCCTGAGGACATGGGGCACAATAGCCACACCGCCGGCAAAAGGTCTGACCTAGGGTCTTGGCATCGGCTTCAAAGGCTTGGCGTTCTTTTTCGTTTAAAGGGATAAAATTGTTTCCCACAGCGGCGTTTTCAAGGACTTGTTTAACCGAATCCATTCCCGGAATCAGGCACGTCAGATCCTCATTCTCAACTCCCCAACGCAGGGAGTAATTAGAACTCATAAAGGCTCCACCGGCAAGTGGCTTCATCACAATCACCCCAATACCCAGTTCTTTGGCCCGCTTAAATAAGGATGCCCCCTTATTCTCAACGTAATTATAGGGAAATTGGATGGTTTCGAACTTACCCTCATCTAAGGCCCGTTCTAATACCTCATAACTATGGGAGGTGATGCCGATATGCTTAATCAGACCCTCATCACGGCAATCGACTAGGGCTTGATAACCACCTTTCTCACCCATGACCTGGTCATAGGCGGCCATGGTTCTTAAGTTATGAAATTGATAAAGATCAATGGAGTCGGTTTGAAGGGCCGCTAGGCTCAAGTGAACATCTTCCATCACCCCATGGTAATCAAGCTTAGGGGTTTTTGTTGCCAGGTAAAAGTGGTCATGGCCCCAGGTTTTAAGGGCCTCCCCAATCATTTCTTCACTGGTCGTATAGGCCCTGGCGGTATCAATAAAATTTACATTTTCAGCAATAAGGTTTTCAATGATCTCATCCACTTGCCATTGATTACATCTTTGAATCGGAATCCCACCAAAGCCAATTACGGATACTTCGATATTCGTTTTCCCTAGAATACGTGTTTGCATCATCCACCTCATCCATCTTATTTGATGGGATTATTTTATCATAAGTCTCGCTAAAAGTCATTTTATTCATTCATCGTATAGTCACCATTTGGCAAAACATCGATTTTTAAATTTTGGCCTTCATGAATGTTGCCCTTGATAATTTCTTTGCCAATCATCGTTTCGATATGTTTTTGTAAATAGCGTTTTAGTGGTCTGGCCCCATAGGCCGGTTCAAAGCCCCGATCGACGATTGCGTCTTTGGCTTCTTTGGTCAGTTCAAAGGTAATCCGCCGCTCTGCTAGACGCTTTTGAATATCAATTAGTAAGAGATCGACAATTTTTCCAATTGCATCTTTATTAAGCGGTTTATAGAGGACAATCTCATCGATCCGATTGAGAAACTCCGGCCTAAAATAATCTTTTAAGAGACCCATTACCGCCCTTTCGGTTTCCTTGGCAATGCCCCCTTCAGCCGTGATCCCTTCTAAGAGGTATTCAGAACCAATGTTTGAGGTCATGATGATGATTGTATTTTTAAAATCAATGGTTCGTCCTTGTGAATCGGTGATCCGGCCATCATCTAAGATTTGCAATAGAATATTAAAAACATCCTTATGGGCTTTTTCAATCTCATCGAGGAGGATGACACTATAGGGTTTTCGCCGAACGGCTTCAGTTAATTGTCCCCCCTCTTCGTAACCGACATAGCCCGGTGGTGCCCCGATTAGGCGTGAGACAGAAAATTTTTCCATGTATTCGCTCATATCAATGCGAATCATATTATCCTCGGAATCAAATAAATTGGCAGCCACGGCCCGGGCTAATTCGGTTTTCCCCACTCCCGTTGGTCCTAAAAAAAGGAAGGACCCAATCGGACTGTTAGGATCTTTAATGCCGGCCCGCGAGCGAATAATGGCATCGACTACCTTAGCAATCGGCTCTTCCTGGCCAATCACTCGTTTTCTTAGGGTTTTTTCCAAGGCCAGCAATTTATCGCGTTCACCGGAAACCAATTTACTCAAAGGGATATTGGTCCAGTTTGAAATGATCTCGGCGACTTCTTCTTCGGTTACCTTTTCGCGTTTTAAGCTGCAAGCATCGGGTTTTTCGGCGGCTGCTTTTTTAATGGCTTCAACCTTGGCTTTTTTCTCCGGAATGAGGCCGTACTCTAATTCCGAGGCCTTTTGATAATCCCCTTCCCGGATAGCCTTTTCCCGTTGATAGTTTAGGTCATTTAATTCTTCCTGAATCCCTTTTAAATTTTCGGCTGCCATTTTCTCGTTTTCCCACTGCATACTCATGGTATTAAAACGCTCTTTAAACTCGGCTAATTCCTTTTGCAAACGCCCCAATCGTTCCTGACTAAGGTCGTCTTTTTCTTTTTTCAGGGCCAATTCTTCAATCTCAAGCTGCATCATCTTACGTCTGACTTCATCCATTTCTTCCGGCATGGAATCAAGCTCCGTCCTAATCTTGGCACAGGCCTCATCGATTAAATCAATCGCTTTATCGGGCAGGAAACGATCAGAAATATAACGGTGGGACAGGGTTGCTGCCGCTACTAGGGCCGTATCAAGAATCTGGACCCCATGGAAGCGTTCGTAGGTATCTTTGAGCCCGCGCAGGATCGAAATGGTATCCTCAACACTGGGCTCATCGACTAAAACCGGTTGAAAACGTCGCTCAAGGGCTGGATCTTTTTCGATATATTGGCGGTACTCATCTAAGGTGGTGGCCCCAATACAGTGGAGTTCGCCCCGAGCAAGCATGGGCTTTAACATATTACTGGCATCCATGGCCCCTTCGGTTTTTCCGGCCCCGACAATATTATGAAGCTCATCGATAAAAAGAAGGATTTGCCCATCGCTGTCGGCCACTTCTTTTAAGACGGCCTTTAAGCGTTCTTCAAACTCGCCCCGATACTTAGCCCCAGCCACCATGGCCGGCAGGTCAAGGGCAATCAGGCGCTTATCCTTCAGGCCTTCCGGCACATCACCGGCGACAATGCGAGCTGCCAAACCTTCGACAATGGCTGTTTTCCCGACCCCCGGCTCACCAATCAAGACCGGATTATTTTTGGTTTTTCGACTAAGGATCCGAATAACGTTTCGCATCTCCAGATCGCGACCGATGACCGGGTCAAGTTTATTTTCCTTGGCGTCTTGAACCAGATCATGGCCATATTGATTTAAGGCTTCATAGGTGGCTTCAGGGTGGTCAGTCACGACTTTTTGTCCGCCTCTAACTTCCTCGATAATGTTCTTAACATCATTCTTTTTAATCCCATAACGGGTCAGTATTTCAATTACCTTGGTTTTACTGCCAAGTTCAAAGAGGCCCAGGAGAATACACTCCACCGAGATGTATTGGTCATCTAATTTCTTAGCCTCTTTATAAGCAGCATTAAGGGCTTTTTCGACTTCATTACTGATATAGACCTTTCCCTGTTCCCGACCGGGTCCGGAAACACTTGGTTTTCGTTCAATTTCTCTTTTTAAATCATCAACAATGGTTAATGCATTTTTCCCAAGCCGCTCTAAAATTCGGCCAACTACCCCACTTTCTTGGGTGATCAAGGCCATCAAAAGATGCTCGGATTCAATTTCCATGTGATTGTATTCGCCAGCGATTAATTCTGCTGTCTTGATCGCTTCTAACGATTTTTGGGTGAATAAATTCATATCCATATTATCTACCTCACTTTTTTTCTTTATAGAATTGGTAATAGATATCCGCCAGAGTGGCTGGTATATCTTTTGTTTTTCCGCAATCAACACCGGCAAAGTAGGCGTTCATCGCCTGATCCATCATCTGCAAATAAGCAGTCAAATTATCACTCACCGTTTCGACGTCTTTCGAAAGCCTACCCTCATCTTTAAAGGTCCTAACAAACTTGTGATTGCTTTGATGATTGACGTCATCACTTTGATCATTTTTTTCAATTTGCGTAATTAAACCAAAGAAAGCCTCAAAATGTTCCTTTAAACCTTCTGATTTGGTCCGTGAACTAATTTTTAAGACGGCATAGCGGCCCTCATGATTGCTGATAAATTCATAACTATAACGAACTTTTGGGCGGTATTTATATTTTAAACTCTTGCCAAATTGAATGCTTGAATGTTTATTAATTTGACTCACCGATAGGGTATCATTAAAATTTTCATCGAGTCTTTCTAGAATCTGTTGAATTTTCTGCTCTGGGGTCACCATGCCAATTTTTTCGGCCAAAATATCATTAATCAATTGCGACCGATTGGTATTTTTTTCATAAGCCATTTGATCAATCTTTTCGACGATTTCTTCAAACAGCATTAGACTATAGACCATTTTTTTCATCTCACCACTCCTTAGTCTTATTATAAAGCTTAAGCGGTATTTTGTCAACAGTTTTACATGTATTGCTATACACTTTATGTTTATTGTCTCAATATTTAATTTTGTATAAGAAAGTATTTCGCCTTATTCTTTTGTCATCATTGTGTTAGATAATTAACATTGACAATTTAAATCGACTTAGTATAATAGAAAGGCAATGTAAGAACTTTCTTACACCTTTGGTCCTAATTGTTTGTACATATTTAAAAGGAGGCTATTTAATTGAAAAGATTCAAAGTTTTTATCGCATTAGTATTGGTAGGCAGTTTATTTTTAACCGGCTGCCAAGGTTCAAAAACAAAGGGTGAGTCCACCGATATCGTGATCGTTGGTGCCGGATTAAGCGGCATCATGGCCGGCATGGAATTAATCCGCAATCATCCCGATGTTAATTTTATTTTACTTGAACAAATGCCCTCGATCGGGGGATCCTTAAGCGCAACCGGTGGTGCCATTTACGGGACCGACTCGAAATGGCATCAAGAACAAAACAAGGTATCGACCGTCGAAGACCTTATTACTTATTTTGAAGAAAGTTCGCAAACCCAGCTGAATCGTGAGTTACTGCGAAATGTCTTTTCCCTCTCCGGTCAAACCTTCGATTGGGTTGAGGAAATCGTTCCCTTAGTCGATGAGTTAAAACCGGCCTCCCCCTATTCCGATAAACTATACACGGCTTGGGCTGATGGCCGCGGCATGGAATTCTACGCAGCCTTAAGTGACTATGTCGCCACTCTGGAGATCGACTTACGGTTAAATGCTAGCGTTACTGAATTAATCGTTGAGGAAGGGAGTATAAAGGGTGTAAAAGTAAATCACCCAGATGGCGACTATGACATCCAGGCGCAAAATGTCATCTTAACAACCGGTGGTTTTGGGCAAAATGATGCCTTGATGGAAAAATATGCGCCCGGTTACGCCGCTGGCATTAAAACCGTCGCGCCCGGTGCTAATGGTGATGGTATTATCTTTGTCGAAGAATTTGAAACAGATATCATCGGTGATGGAACAATGGGTACCTTTTATGCCAGCAACGGGGATCAAATCTCCGCCCTTCCATTTATGGTTGACCAAGAAGGGAAACGCTTTGTCAATGAGTCTGACTTACTTTACCGAATCCAACGGGTATTAGTCGATGATGCCGATGGTCAAATGTTTCTGCTTACTGACTCCAAGTACGAAAAGATTGACGACATTAAAAGTGAAGAGGCTTATCAAGAATATAATAGCCTTGAAGAATTAGCCGGTGATTTAGACCTTGATTTAGAGATATTAACAAATGAGATCAACAATTACAATCAAGCACTTGAAAACAATCAAAGTCCCGGTTTTGGCCTGCCGGTAGAAAAAGCCCATCCCATCCGGCAAGCTCCCTTCTATGCTGGCCATGCTCTGGTTCGGACCTTTGGAACGATTCCGGGAATTGAAATTAATCCTTCGATGCAAGTGGTCGCCGGTGATAAAAAACCTATCCCTAATCTCTACGCCGCCGGCGAATTAACGGCTGGCAATGCCTTTTCCCATCAGTATCCCGGCGCCGGCATTGGCATTTCCTATGCTTGCAATAGTGGTCGACTAGCAGCCATCAATGCTGCTGAAACGATTCAAAATTAATAAATAAAAAAACACCGAATGGGATGTATCCATTCGGTGTTTTTTATTTGTGCATTATATACCACTTAACATTACATACCACTTAGGAATAAGGGTGCAAAGACCAAGGAGACGATCGTCATCAACTTAATTAAAATATTAATCGACGGACCCGATGTATCTTTAAAGGGATCACCAACCGTATCGCCGACGACAGCGGCCTTGTGGGCATCACTGCCCTTACCACCGTGTTCACCACTTTCAATATACTTCTTGGCATTATCCCAAGCACCACCGGCATTGGCCATAAAAATCGCCATTAAGACTCCGGTTACCAGGGCTCCGGCTAATAGTCCGCCAAGGGCTTCCGCACCAAGGACAAAACCCATTACTAGCGGGGATGCCACTGCTAGAAGGCCGGGAACAACCATTTTTTTCAAGGCTGCCGCCGTTGAAATATCAACGCAGCGGGCATAGTCCGGTTTTTGCGTTCCTTCCATAATACCGGGGAACTCTCTAAACTGACGGCGGACTTCCTCGATCATTTCATTGGCTGCTGAACCAACCGCGTCCATGGTTAAGGCGGAAAATAAGAAGGGTAGCATACCGCCAATAAACATGCCGATAATGACTTGGGGATCTAAGACATCGATCACAACCAAACCAACCACTTCGGCATAGGCAGCAAATAAGGCCAGGGCCGTCAAGGCCGCCGAACCAATAGCAAATCCTTTTCCAATCGCAGCAGTCGTGTTGCCAACCGCATCGAGCTTGTCAGTAATGTCTCGAACTTCGGGTGGTAGTTCGGCCATTTCGGCAATCCCACCGGCATTATCAGCAATCGGGCCATAGGCATCAACGGCAATGGTCATGCCGGCAGTTGACAGCATACCAACGGCTGCTAGGGCAATACCAAAGAGGCCATAAGCTTCGAAAGCGACAAAGATGGCCACAGCCAGAGCTAGAATTGGAAAAGTCGTTGATTTCATGCCGACTGATAAACCGGAAATAATGGTCGTTGCCGCCCCTGTTTCTGATTGCTGAGCAATGTGCTTGACCGGCTGATACTGTTCTGACGTGTAATACTCGGTTAATTTTCCAATCACAATCCCAACGATTAAGCCGGCAATAATTGCCACAAAAGCCGATAATCCACCGGTAAAGTAATTGGACATAAAATAAGCGGCAATCACAACGATAATCCCACTGACATAAGTCCCGGCGTCAAGGGCTTTTTGCGGGTTACCGCCTTCTTTACCACGGACAAAGAAGGTTCCGATAATGGAAGCTAAAATCCCTACACCGGCTAAAAGAAGTGGGAAGACAACCCCATCCATACTACCTAAGACAATTCCCCCTAATGTCATGGCGGAAATCAGTGAACCAACATAAGATTCAAAGAGGTCAGCCCCCATACCGGCGACATCGCCGACGTTATCCCCAACATTGTCAGCAATAACCGCCGGGTTTCTCGGATCATCCTCAGGAATACCGGCTTCGACTTTTCCAACCAGGTCAGCCCCAACATCAGCGGCCTTGGTGTAGATACCACCGCCAACTCGACCAAACAAGGCAATTGAAGAGGCCCCTAAACCAAAACCGGTGATAATTGTCACATCACCAAAGATTAAGTAAAGGACGGAGACGCCAATTAAACCCAGACCGACGACCGACATACCCATAACGGCACCACCGGAAAAGGCAACACTTAAGGCTTTATTCATGCCACTTTCCTTAGCCGCATTGGCCGTTCGGACATTGGCTTTGGTGGCCACTTGCATGCCGAAAAATCCGGCTAAAATTGAGAACAAGGCCCCGACTAAAAAACTAACAGCACTTTGCCAGCCCAAGCCCGGTGTAATCAATAAGACCATAAAAAACACAACAATAAAAATAGCCAGCATTTTATATTCTCGTGTTAAAAACGCCATGGCTCCTTCATGGATATAGGATGCAATTTCCTTCATCCGATCAGTTCCAGCATCAACTGCATCGACTCTCTTTTTATAAAAGAGCGCGACAATTAATGCTATAACTCCTATAATAGGAGCTATATACAATAATTCCATTTTTAATTCCCCCTGTAAAGTTTCATCCTTGCACGTACCCAATCATTCATCTTAATGAATGCAAAACAACAATTCATATTGACTTTAATCACCTTAAATGAGCGATAACATAAATGCCGTTACCATAAAGAGAGCCCCGGCAATTTTAGTTGCCTTCTCTAGAACGGCTTCAAAACCTCTAGCTTTTTTCTTTCCAAATAAGGACTCTGCTCCCCCGGCAATTGACCCTGACATTCCCGCTGCCTTACCCGGCGAGAGTAAGATGGCCGCAATTAGAACAATACAAGATACAATTAATATTATTAATAACGCTGTTTTTATTGGTATCACCTCCAGAATTTTGATCACTTTATCTTATCATAAGACCTTGCTTTTTTCAATCAGTAAAAAAGCCTCTCACGAGACTTTTAGGCTGTAAACGACAGCAAATTATTCTTTTTCGATTAAACTCTTGCCGGTCATTTGTTCCGGTACCGGTAGTTCCATTAATTCTAACAAGGTCGGGGCAATATCCGAAAGTTTCCCACCCTCTCTAAGCTTAACATTTTTTTCACCCAATAATATACATTTAACGGGATTAGACGTATGGGCGGTAAAGGGCATGTGGGTTTCGTAATCGATCATTTTTTCAGCATTGCCATGGTCAGCTGTCACAAGGACTCTTCCTCCCTGTTTGAGAATTGCATCAATGACCTTTTTAGCCGAATCATTGACTGCTTCAACGGCTTTTTCAGCTGCTTCGATTATACCGGTATGGCCAACCATATCGGCATTGGCAAAATTTAGAACCATCAACTGATACTTTTCACTCTCAATGGCGGCAACGGCTTGGTCAGCCACTTCATACGCGCTCATCTCCGGCTTTAAGTCATAGGTTGCCACATGGGGTGAGGGAACTAAAAGACGGTCTTCTAGAGGGTACTGTTTTTCTAAGCCACCATTAAAAAAGTAAGTCACATGGGCGTATTTTTCCGTTTCAGCGATCCGTAGCTGGGGAATTCCTAAACCACTTAAATACTCGCCTAAAGTATTGTCAATTACTTGAGGTTTATAGGCAATGGCGACATTTTCAAAGCTCTTGTCGTATTGGGTCATGGTCGTATAATTTAGGCTCAGGTAGCCACTGACACGCTTAAATTCATTAAAGTCAGGATCAATTAAGGCCCTGGTAATCTCTCGGGCTCGGTCAGGCCTAAAGTTAAAGAAGATAACGGCATCTTCCTCATTGATATTCTGCTTGGGGTCGCCGGCAATCACCGTTGGCCGAATGAATTCATCAGTAATCCCATCGTCATAGGACTTTGCCACTGCTTCTAGGGCTGAAACGTCTTGGTCACCACTTCCCAGGGTCATGGCATTATAGGCTTCTTCAACCCGTTCCCAGCGATTGTCCCGGTCCATTGCATAGTAGCGGCCGATGACTGTGGCAATTTTGCCGATACCCAAGTCGATCATCTTAGCTTCTAAGGCTCTGATATGGTCAAGGCCGGAATTGGGTGCCGTATCGCGCCCATCCATTAAACAATGGACATAAACCTCAGTCAGGCCATTTTGCTTGGCCATTTCTAATAATGCATAGAGATGTTTTTCGTGACTGTGGACGCCGCCGTCAGATAGAAGACCAATTAAATGTAAGGCCTTGTCCTTTTCCTTGGCCCAATTAATGGCTGATAAAAAAGCCTCATTTTCAAAAAAATCGCCATCCAAGATCGATTTTGTAATCCGGGTTAATTCCTGATAGACAATCCGGCCGGCACCGAGATTTAAATGCCCAACTTCTGAATTTCCCATCTGTCCATCGGGTAGTCCGACTCCTAAACCACTGGCAATAATTAGGGTGCTGGGGTTTTCTTTGTCCAGACAATCGAGGTAGGGGGTATTGGCCGATTCAACCGCATTTCCCTCACAATGCTTAGTAAAGCCATAGCCGTCTAAGATCATTAGGGCTGTTATTCCTTTTTTCATTTGTCACTCCTTTTCTTTTAACCATTAATTCTTACAGACCTTCAATAAAGCTTCCTACTTTTAGGGATCTTTAGTAAGTGCCCGTAAAGATTTGCGGGTGTAAGCCTACACCCGCACCTTGGCCTTTAATTAATATTTAACAATTTCGGCAAAACTGGCTTGCAAAGCAGCCCCTCCGACTAAGGCGCCATCAATATTTTCCATGGCCATTATTTCCTTAACATTGTTGGGTTTAACACTGCCACCGTATTGGATGCGCACGGCCGCTGCCGCATCATCACCATACATCTTGCCAATTGTTTCTCTGACCCAACCACAGGCTTCATTAGCTTCTTCTTTGGAGGCTGTTTTTCCCGTCCCGATCGCCCAGATGGGTTCGTAGGCAATCACAACGTCTTTTATTTGATCAATGTTTTTAAGGCTGTTTTCAACCTGGCTGACAACTCGGTCTTTAGCCTTTCCCGATTCACGTTCTTCCAGGGTTTCACCACAGCAAACGATCGGATTTAAGCCAAGGGCCAAAGCCTTTAGGGCTTTTTTATTAACCGTTTCGTCGCTTTCATTATAATATTGGCGTCGTTCAGAATGGCCAAGAATGACATAGTCAACCCCAATCACTTTGAGCATTTCACCCGATACTTCACCGGTAAAGGCGCCCTCTTTTTCGTAATGCATATTTTGAGCACCGATTGAAACATTACTAGCTTTTGCCATTTCGACTGCTTTTTGAAGGCTTAAATAAGACGGACAAAAAACAACATCGACCTTGGCCCCCTTAACTAGTGGGATGAGCTGATTCATTAAGTCAGCGGTCTCATTTAAATCCTTGTTCATTTTCCAGTTACCTGCAATAATTGGTTTTCGCATCATTTATCTCCTATTTATCTTGTAAAATTTCAATACCCGGCAATTGTTTTCCTTCTAAAAATTCAAGTGAGGCACCACCGCCGGTTGAAATATGACTCATGCCTGCTTCATAACCTAGAATCTTGACCGCAGCTGCCGAGTCGCCACCGCCAATAATGGTGATCGCTTGTGAGTCAGCCATGGCTTTTGCCACCGCTTCTGTTCCCTTGGCAAAAGCCGGCATTTCAAAGACGCCCATTGGTCCGTTCCAAATGACTGTTTGGGCTTCATTAATAACCTTAGCAAAGGTTGCACTGGTGACCGGTCCAATATCGAGGCCCATCTTGGCCGCCGGGATGGCATTGATATCAACGACTTTATGGGGTGAGTCAGCGGCAAAGGAATCGGCTGCAATAACATCCACCGGTAATAATAGGCGGACATTCTTGGCTTTGGCACTGGCCATCAATTCACGGGCTAAATCTAGCTTATCCTCTTCTAATAAGGACTTGCCAATTTCATAACCTTGGGCTTTTAAGAAAGTATAGGCCATTCCCCCACCAATAATCAGGGTATTAACTTTATCGAGCAAGTTACTGATCACCCCAATTTTATCGGAAACCTTGGCTCCACCAAGAATGGCGACAAAGGGGCGGGCGGGATTTTCCAGTGCTTTGCCCATAAAATCAAGTTCTTTTTGAATCAAAAATCCGGAAACGCCGGGAATAATCTGGGCCACCCCAACGGTTGAAGCATGGGCCCGATGGGCGGTGCCAAAGGCATCGTTGACAAAGACATCACCTAAGGAGGCTAATTCTTTGGAAAAACCGGGATCATTTTTCTTCTCTTCCGGTCTAAAGCGGGTGTTCTCCAGCAGTAAAACCTGACCGGCTGTTAAGTTTTTAGCCGCCGCTTTAGTGACTTCCCCGGTCACTTGTCCGTCATCATTAAAGATGACCTCTTGGTCTAAAATTTCGGACAATTTTTTAGCCACCGGGGCAAGCGAAAATTTAGCCTCGGGAGCATCCTTGGGACGACCAAGATGAGACATTAAAATAAGCGCCCCTCCATTTTCAAGTACGTAGTTGATTGTTGGTAAAGCGGCCGTAATCCGCGTGACGTCGGTAATGGTGCCGTTTTCATCAATTGGCACATTGAAATCAGCCCGCATTAATACCTTTTGATCTTTTAAATTAATTTCTGATACTGTTTTTTTGCTCATCCATTTATCCTTTCAAATCGTTAATTTAGAATTGTTTAGCTAATTAAAAATATCCTGCCTAAATAGGAGGATCCATTGCTTGGACCCCTAGCCTAAATAGCGCAGGACACTTAATCAAGACATTTCAACAAATAGTGAAAAAGTGTCTTTTGGTCAGTTAATGATTATAGTTTGGTTGAAACATACTCAGCAAGACGAACCATTTGTGCAGTATAAGACATTTCATTGTCATACCAAGCAATTATTTTTACTTGTTGTTTACCACCGTCAACATCCATTACCTTGGTTAGGGTTGCGTCAAACAATGAACCATAATGCATGCCAATGATGTCAGTTGAGACGATCATTTCTTCGTTGTAACCCATTGATTCGTTGGCTGCTTTTTTCATCGCAGCGTTGATTTCTTCTGTCGTCACGTCTTTTTCAAGGACACAGGTTAAGTCAACCAGTGAACCGGTGATAACGGGCACACGGAGGGCAAAACCATCTAATTTACCATTTAAAGAAGGTAACACCTTACCAACTGCGGCGGCTGCACCGGTCGAGGTCGGAACAATATTTTCGGCGGCAGCTCGGCCTCGGCGCGGATCACTGTGGGGACCATCAAGGGTTGCTTGGTCATTGGTGTAGGCATGAACCGTCGTCATAATCCCACTAACAAGACCAAAATTATCGTCAAGCACTTTAGCAACCGGTGCTAAACAGTTTGTTGTACAGGATGCACCAGAAATAACTTTTTCCGATCCGTCGAGGATTTCATTGTTGACATTGTAAACAACGGTTTTAACATCACCCTTTGCCGGTGCTGAAATGATAACTTTTTTAGCCCCTGCTTTAACATGTTTTTCAGCTGCTTCTTTCGTTCTGAAAAAGCCTGTTGCTTCAATCACAACGTCAATGCCCAGGTCACCCCATGGTAAGTTTTCCGGATCTCTTTCGGTGAAAATTTTAACTGCTTTGTTTCCAACTAACATTGTATCATCTTTTACATCGATAGCATCTTCCATAAATTTCCCTTGGGCA
Organism: uncultured Lachnospiraceae bacterium; assembly: GCA_964632785.1. GTDB lineage: Bacteria > Bacillota > Clostridia > Eubacteriales > Eubacteriaceae > Acetobacterium. The sequence continues at coordinate 101,076 of CAZWEU010000001.1, forward strand.
CTATCATACTTTAATAAATAAGCCAATGTTTTTGCATCTGTTAAATCGTTGATTGCAACGACATCAAATGCAGGATTATCTGCCATTAATCTAAATGCTAAACGACCAATTCTTCCAAAACCATTAATTGCAACTTTTACAGACATATTATCTGCCTCCTTCATGTAACTTTTATTATTCAAGCTCTGAGTCCAATTTTTCAGAGTCAGCTCTTGTTTTTAACATTTTTAAAATTTCTTTTGCAGCACTTTCATCGGTGATCAAGACTAAATTTTCCCGAACACGACTCACCGAAATAATCGCTTGCGCTTTACTTGCCCCACCGGCAATAGCAATGGCGTGGGGAATTTTTTTAAAATTCTCAATCCTAACCCCAATCGTACTCGATGGGGATACAACCCTACCATTAATATCGAAATAATGACCAAAGGCTTCGCCAACCGCCCCTTTTCCCATGATCTCTTTCTTACTGACTGAAGGCATGTTTCGCCAATCAGCCAAGACGTCGGCCCGCCCTAAACCAAAAATGAAAATATCAATGTCCTCCATCTTACTGAATACCCTTTTTATCTCCGGATAATCTTTTAAAGCATTGAGTAAGCGTTGGTCAATATTATCCGGTAGGTGAAGAAGCTCATAATTTGAATGTAGCTTTAAACCCAGTTCAGCGACGATGTTATTGGCTTGGGTCGAATAACTTCGACCAATCCCCCCTCGTGCCGGGATCACATAGACATCCGGATAAAAGGCTTCGCGCATTTCATCAACTAGGGTTGCCGTCCCATTACCACCGGTTAAAGCAATGGTGTCTTTATACTTCATCACGGATAGGAGGTATTTTGCTCCGGCCCGGCCCATGAAATTAAGAACTTCAAAATTCATATCAATGTCACCAGGCGAAATAATCACTTTTTTAAGTTTAAGTTGAGTCATTAGTTCTTTTTCCAGCTGCTCTAAATTATTATAGGTGTAGAGCAGGCTTCTTAGCTTAATTAAAATTTCTTTTCCACTCTCGGTAATGACCACCCCTTGTCGTTCGACAAGGATCAACTTTTGCGATTGCAAAAAATCTATTTCATTGCGGATCTGTCGTTCGCTCAGGTCAAGAATATAAGCTAAATTCCGTCGTCCGATGGGCTCTTCGCTGCTGATGGTCGCCAAAATATTATAACGCATTTCAATGATTTGACTGATTTCGGGAGCAATTAATTGCTGCAATTCAATCACATCTTGGTTAATTTTAATTTGACTCAACATTCTCCACCCTTCCTCCGACTGCTTGCCTTCATTTTGGTCCCACTGGGACAAAAACATTATATCTCACTTTATTTTAAATAACAAGCAAAATGCAAAACATTTTTCTTATTCCGGCGAATATTTTTTTCGCTTGGCGGAAGACTCAATCCCCAGTGCCTCTCGGTATTTTGTAATCGTCCGGCGGGCAACAAAAAGCTTCTTTTTTTCTAATTCGTCAGCAATTTTTTGGTCGCTAAGGGGTTTTTTCCGGTCTTCTGCGGCTATCAAGTGGCGGATGTGATTTTTAACCACCTCCGACGACCGCTCTTCTTTGCCATCGCTAAAACCGCGCTTGAAAAAAAACTTAAGCGGCAGGGTCCCGCTTGGTGTCTCGACAAATTTCCCCCGAATGGCCCGACTAACGGTCGATTCATGCATATCAATCTCATCGGCAATCTCCTTTAAGGTCAGGGCTTTTAAGCCTTTTTTGCCTTGGTAGAAAAAGTCTTCTTGGTGACGGGCCAGGGCTTCAACAACTTTTTTAATGGTTTCTCGCCGCTGTTCGATGCTTTTGATTAAAAAAACAGCCCCATTCATTTTTTTTTCGAGGTAGGCTTTGGCTTCGAGGTAGGCTTTGGCTTCCTTGTTTTGATCGCTTTGTTTTATCAGATTTTGATAATAATGATTTAAATAAAGTTTGGGTGCCGAACGCTCATTGATTTCAACCACAAGCTCTTGATTAATAATTTTAATGGACCCATCGGGAATCACATAAGAAACCGCTTCACAGGATGAAAACTTCCGTCCCGGCTTGGGTTCAAGCGAGCGAATGACATCTCTAAATTTGCAGATTTCCTCAAGGCTCAAGCCTGTTTCTTTGGCAATTTTCGGATACTGGTGGTTAGCCAGCTCTTTAAGATAACCATTAACCAGCCTCAGGTAAGGTGATTCTTTTTGATAGCCTTGCTTGATCAATTGAATGCTCAGGCATTCTTCAACACTCCTTGCCCCTACTCCGTCTGGATCCAGTGATTGAATGGTGGCAATCACTTCTTCAAAAAGCGCTTTGGTGATTTCAAAGGTTTTTAAACTATAGGAAAGATCGACAATTAAGTAGCCATTGTCATCAATGCAGTCGATCAAATAGTCACCCAATAAGCGTTGGCGTTTACTTAATTTTTTGCAGACCATGGAAAATTGAAAATGAAGGTAGTCATGGAGGGTATTTTCCCGGTAGGAAAAATTTTCAAAACTAAAGTCATCTGATTCGTCTCTTTGGCTAAAGTCCTGTTTGCCCCGCCCCATATTTTCGGCATGACGAAAATAATCATCCCATTGAATCGCCTCTTTTTTTTCTTCTTGGCCATCTCCCTTAACTGCCTCCGCTTTAATCAGATTTTCCCGAAATTCCAAAAGTGGATTCTCCAGCATTTCTTGATCAATCAGGGCATTTAACTCGATTGCTGACAATTGAAGAATCTCAATGGCTTGGCGCATCTCCTGAGTCATGATTAATTTTTGGCTTTGGCTGATCCTTAAATCTATTTTCATTTTACCACCTAGCTTGTCTCTTCAAGGCCTTTTTTGCAAGCGATTAACGAAAAAAACTGGATTTCTCCAGTCTCAATCCATTTGGTCATTCTTATTTTTTTAGTGCTAGGCCTTCCTCAATAAACTTACTGGCACCAACGGCGGCAACTGCTCCGTCGGAGGTGGCCGTAACCACTTGTCGCAGGGGCTTTTGCCGTAAATCTCCGGCGGCAAAAATACCCGGTATTTCGGTTTTCATATCATCACCCGTTACGATATAGCCTTTTTCATTGAGTTTCAAATGTTTTTCAAAGCCTTTAGTGTTGGGGTTTAAACCGACCAGGACAAAAATCCCATCGATCGGCATTTCGCTTAGCTCATTAGTATTAACATTGCGGACAACCATGGCCTCAACAAAATTGCTGCCTTTAATTTCCTCAACTACGGAGTCGAGAAGGAAGGATATTTTTTCATTCTCTTCAACCCGATTTTGAAGAATCTTAGCTGCCCGAAGACCTTGCCGCCGGTGGATAATAGTCACTGACTTGGCATATTTTGCCAGTAACAAGGCATCTTCAAGGGCTGTGTCACCACCGCCAACCACGGCCACATTCAAGTGCTTGAAAAAACTGGCATCACAGGTGGCACAATAGGAGACACCCTGTCCTCTTAGTTCTTCTTCCCCCTTACATCCGATCTTTCGGGGGGTTGCTCCGGTTGCTAAAATTAGGGTTTGGGTTTTAATCTGCTCTTTATCGGTCGTCACAAAGATCCAATCGTCTTTTTTCTCAAAATCTGCCATGACACCAACTTTAAACTCAACCCCAAATTCCACACATTGCTCGCGCATCCGTTCGGTTAATTCAGGTCCGGTCATCTTGGCTGCCGCCCCCGGGTAATTTTCAATATCCCAAGACGTGGCAATCTGTCCACCGACGCCACCCTGCTCAATAATTAGGGTTTTTAAGGTTCCTCGCCCGGCGTAAAGGCCAGCTGCTAAGCCAGCCGGCCCAGCTCCAATAATTACAGTATCATAAGTCATTTCTTCACCTCTCACAACATTATACTTGTTTCACTATTATAACATTAGTTATCCAATAAGCAAAATTTAAGCCGCTCATTTCTTAAAACTTTTTTTCATCTCATTCGATGTGGTGACAAATTCTTCCATTGTTTTTTCATTCTCCCGCGTCTCTTCCTGCTGGTACTCTTGGTATTGTTTTTCTTTGAGAATCTCCAAGGAACGGGTTTCCAGTTTTAGGTTTTTAACAACTTCAATTTGTTCTTCAACCTTCCGACTTCGCCAATTTTTTTCATTGCAAAACCTTTCATCACCAAACCTCCTGTACTTTGATAGACTAATTTAACTTTTAAATTAAGTTAATCCAATGTAATGTTATCATAATTTGCTAAGATAATCAATAACTATTATATTTAATAAATTAGTCGCTAAAAAAATACCCCGGCAAATAGACTTCGTTTTAAAGCCTATCCACTAGGATACTTGACACAAGTTACTTAATTAATGTTATTTTGCCAATTAATGGCAACTCTTTTGTTTCGCCATTAATGGCGTTGATAATTCCCATAATTGCCAGGACCAAACAAAAGATACCGCCAACTGGGAGGATAACAAACCACCCTAAAATAGGGATGATCGAACCCAAGATGCTAACAGCTAAAGACAATAAGAATAAATTCAAACCTTGGTTTGCATGGAATTTCCCAAATTCAGACCCACTATCGACGAGCAACGGTACAAAGAAAATAAAATAGGCAATCACACCCATCCATTTATTTTTTTCGGCATCACTTTGATTATTATAATTATCCATGTTCGTCTCCTTTCGATTTTAAGCTTTTAACTAATATAGCCCCTCTGCCCATCAAATAAACATCATCACTTCTTTTTTTTATTCTTTTTTGCTGATCATGACCACGCCGGTTAATAAAATTGTAGCCATTACTAAGGTCGGTAAACCTTCAATCCCTTTAGCCGGCTCTCTGCCTTCGATTTTGTAGTGAGGAAGAGCCCCTTGGTCCGCCAAAGCCGACGGGACAAAGTCCCCTTGGGTCCCCGCCTCTTGAAAGGCCCGCAGTTCACTTAAGATTTCTTTAGCGTAACGATAGGTCTCTTTTGATAGGGCCACAGACAGGTCGGTCGCTAGGCGTTCGGCCTCGGCCTGGCCCTGGTCTTGTAGAATTTTGACCATCTGGCCATCAATCTCTTTTTGCTGGTCAATTAATGATTCTTGATATCTTTGCCAAAAGGTCTTAACCCCGCCACCATAGCGGGCTCTTGACTGGCTAGACCCCCGATCGGCCGCCTCTCTTGGTCCCTGTGACAGGGTATAGAGTTCTCGAAAAACCCAATAAAAGGAGTTGTCATCAGGGACATCTTGATTATAGGCCGGGGCATCGGGCTGATAGTACTTATCATAGGTCTCGGTGATTAAGTTAGCGTAAGAGGGCAGGTAGACACTAAATTCGGCCGGGCCCATGGCTAGCCACTGGATTGTTGCCAATTGATCGGGCATTTTAGGCCGGCTTTCAAAGACATGGGCTTCGGTTGTCCGATCAATGCCCATGGGCCGTAATTCGCTATTTTCAGGCTTATTGGCATCATGGCTGGTCCCCTCACCCCGCTCGGCTAGAAGCCTGAGGGCCTCATAGGTTGTATAGTCCTTAGTCGCCCGCGGGGCAATAAAATAATCGATATGGGCCGGTGTCAAGGCCTGAGCCTTTTCTTGGTCGAATAAATAATAATGGCCCAGCCACAAGCGACTATTAACCTCACTTGGCTCCTCCCCATAGCTATCGGCAATTTTTATCATGCCGGCTTCATCTTTAACTAAAGTGCCGGCTGCTTCGGGGACTCTGACCAGTCCCGCTGAGCAAATTACATTTTCTTTGTCACTTAGATCAACATTGCCAATCATATTGGGGGACAAGCCAATCATATCGTCCGGCGCTTTGACAGCCACATATTGGCGACCGGATAAAAGTTGCACATACCATCTTTCATTGGGGTCACCGACCATAATGCCGCCATTTTCCCCGGCCCCAACAGTGTCGACTATTTGGGCGATTAGTTCAACCGCCTCTCTGGCTGTTTTGGCCTGCATTAAAACAATCGAGACGACATTCTCTTCGGTCAGGCCACCCTCGACAAAGGGGTCCTCGCCCTCAACGAGCCACTCACTTGTCTCTTCATCCCGCTTACCAATAATTTCTGGCCGACTATAGAAGGTCAAGGTTGCCGTGATGGCGACATTCTCCTCATTCATGCCCACTTGCCCATAGGGCTCGGGTAGGGCCCCTTCATTATGGATGGAGTCTTTAACCACGCTATAACGCAGGCTTTGGCTTGGGTAGGGCCACTTAAAGCCGCTGGTTGACTCCCACATGTCCCCCGCTTTATGGCTCTGGCCCTCTTTCACCTCATGTAATTTGGAAAAATGGGCATAACTGTCCTCGGTCCGCCCCCAATAGCTTGATCCCGATTCAGTTGTCTCGGAACCTAAATAAAAGCTGGTGCAGGCCAATACGCTTGGATTATTGGTAAAAACCATGGTGACGATTAAGCTTACTAGGCTTATTCTTAATAATTTTCTTTTCACTTTTTCTCCTTGTCGTGTCTAATCTAGCAATAGTATAACACGGCCTGGCCTCCCGCTTCCACTATTTGTAAAAGCCCTCTTTTAATAGTATAATAGGCCTATCACAAATAAATGGAGGATTTTATGTATACCTGTCCCAATTGTCAAAGTGACTATGGTTACCACGATGGCAGCTGTTATAACTGCCCGGATTGTGGTCATATCTGGACTGATTTAAGTCTTGAAGAGGCTAAAATAAAAGATGCTGTTGGTAACGACTTGCAAGATGGCGATGATGTGACCATCATTATGGATTTAAAAATTGGCAAGGATACCCTAAAAAGAGGGACCAAGGCCAAGGGCATCCGCATCTTAGATGAAGAATTCAATGGCCACGATATCGATGGCAAGGTCGATAAGTTTGGCAGTATCTACCTAAAATCAAGCATCGTTAAAAAACTGTAAGGGCTTTTGTCATCACAAAGCACCCCGTAGTGGCAGCTAACTTGAGGCTTGCCGACTGGGTGCTTTTAAAACTCTTGACCTCCCCTTATTTCCCTTTAAAAAAGGGGAGAAATTTATAGCGTTTGTTTTTCCACGTTACATAGCGCTGACCGAAGGCCGCTTCCATAAAGCGTTCTTCTTCTTTTATCCGAATGTCGATAACCACAAACATCAGCACAATTGATCCTAAAAAAACAAGAATATTGCCCGTGTATAAGGGAACGGCTATGGTCAATAAAAAAAGGCCTAAGTAAAGGGGATGACGAATGTATTTATAGGTCCCCCGACTGATCAGTTCCTGGTCTTCGGACACCTCAACCTCTCTTGAAAAGCTTTTGCCCAGGAGAATTAGTGACCAATACCTTAGCACAATGCCCACGAAATACAAGAATAAAGCGATCACTTTTATTATCGTTTTGTCAATGATTAAAAGATCGTTAAAAAACATGATGGCATTTAAAATGATAATCACTAAAATTGCCACTAGGATCAGGGAAAAGGTTTTTTTCTCCGATTGGTCTTCTTTTTTTAGAGAAGGAAAGAGTAAAAACTCTGCTAACCATAAAAATGTGATCACAATAAATAAAATAGTCATCTTCCCCTCCTCTTGCTTGATTTTATCAGAAAAACCCTAAAGTTATTTGCTCTAGAGCTAATATATTAGATTTTTGCACTCTCGCTGTGGGTTTAACGACAGCCGGAAACAAGGGCTAAAATTTAGCCCTTGTTTTTTCTTGGAATTTAAGACCTGATTCTTATGGCTCTGTTATCCTTAATTACTTATTAGAATATTGTAATAAGTTTCACCCCAAGAATTTCCTTCATCATCTTTTTCCTTTACCTCAAATCGGATATTAACCTTATCCCCCGTTTCAGCGGTAATCACACCTGCTGAACTTACTCTTGTGTCAATACCGTCAGGGATCGTTACCACAAATTTATCATCTTTAACATAATTTTCTGCTGCACTTAAAACATTCAGGCCCGTGGATACAGAGTCTAGACGAAGACCAGAAGCCCACTCATTTAAATCAAAGGCTGCATGTTTAGCTGTAATCTTAAGCGCCTCTCTTTTAGTTTCTAAAGCCGTAATTGCTTCATTATAGGCATCATTTGTATCATTGGCTGGATCAAGACGGGTATTGGGATCAATACTATATTTTTTATATTGTGTAGAATAAGCATCCCACGTCGACTTCGTATACCAAATAACGAGTTGTCCCATTTTCGCATCCCAATCCCGGTCATGGGTGTTCTTTTGATTGTATTGGTCAATTTCGTAATCAAATTTAGCAACTGTACTTGGATTCGCCCGCGGAGTCAATACTTCTTTTGCGGCTACAATATTGGCAGTTCTTTTTATAATATCTGCCTTGTCTAATTTAATCCGATCATCATCCAAGATCTCATTCTCTCGCTTTCTCCCTTCAAAGTAACTATAGGAACTAGTCGTATAATCGTCAGCAGTCTTGCCAGGTTCTAGCTTAATTGCTTGATCATAGGCTGCAAATTCCTCTGCAAAGTTGTATACAAATGCCGCTTTTTTCGCCTCAATCGTTTCGACAGCCTTATTAATCATAACTTGGCTAGAATCATAGGTAATATCATGCTCTTTAG
>CAZWEU010000002.1:0-83855 GCA_964632785.1 uncultured Lachnospiraceae bacterium
CCATTAACCTACGGGTCAGCCAATAAAACCCATGCTGATTTTTTAGGCTTAAAAAAAGAAGCATTAGAGTTTAAAAATATTCATGATATCTTTAGCAAAGAGGAAGCGGCGATTTGTATCCAAGTCAATGAGGAGATTTTCCAAGAAAGACAAACGACCCATAATGAAGAGTGGCTAGTCAATGCGGCTGGGGAAAGGCGATTATTAAAGGTATCAAAAGAGCCAAAGTTTAATGCCAAGGGTGAGATCGAATTTGTCATCTGCTCGGCCGAAGATATTACCCAAGAAAAGCAGCTTGAAGACGAAAAAAAAAAGCCGGGAATGGATCCTCTATTCAATGATCGACTTTACCCATGAGCTGGTAACCAATCATGATCATTACAGCGCCTTGTCGAATGGGATTGCCATGCTTGGCAACGCCACCCAGGTCGATCGGGTTTACTACTGGGAAAATCACTGTGAAGATGGGAAGTGGTTTACCAGTCAAAAATTTGAGTGGTGCCTTGATGGGATCACCCAGCAGATTGATAATCCTGACCTTCAAGATATTCCTTTTGATCAGGTCGGAGACTTTATCCAAGTCTTGGCGAAAAACAAACCCTTTATTAGCCATATCAGAGAGATGGAGGATAGCAAGACCAAAGAAGTTCTGCAGAGTCAAGGAATCCTTTCGATTATCGTCCTACCAGTATTTGTTGGTGACGAGTTTAGGGGCTTTATTGGCTTTGATTCCTGCCGCTGTGAGAAAGTCTGGACAGAGGTTGAAATTTCCTTGCTCAATTCCTTTGTTCTTCTCTATCGCGAGACCATGGAAGTCCGCCGACTAGAAGACCATGTTCTCCAGGTAAAAGAAAATTTTGATAATTTTTTTAACCGCATCAATGATTTGCTTTTTGTCATGGATTTGCAAGGGAAAATGATCCATGTTAATGACACAGTCTTAAATGAACTCGGGTATTCGCGTAGAGAGCTTTTAGGCCAATCTGTTTTAAGCCTCCATCCAGAAGCCGAGAGACAAGAGGTGCGTAAAAATATTGTTGATTTATTCGAAGAGAGAATGGATTACTGCAACATCCCAATTATGGCCAAAAATGGCGACCTGATTTTGGTTGAAACCCGAGTCAGTGAAGGGATATGGAATGGTGACCAGGCCCTCTTTGCCGTCTCCAAGGATATTTCTCAATTGACCATTTCCGAGCAAAAATTTTCAAGTGCCTTTAACAGTAGTGGCATTAGCATGTTTATTATCGATCAAAAAAGCGGGAGATTTATGGAAGTAAACGATGTTTTTTTAGAGACGCTAGGTTTTCAAAGAGAGGAAGTTATTGGCCACAAGGTCAGGCGTTTTAAGATCTTTAATGATTATCAAAAACATAAAAGAATGATGAAAGAAATTGATCGTCAGGGGAAATTATTAAATTTTGAAATTGATATGAAAACGAAAGACAAGCAGAAGCGAGTCGGCCTTTGCAATATTGTCCCCTTGAAGATTAATGCCCAAGATTCCTTCTTAGTCAGTATCATTGATATCACCGATCGCAAACGAATGATGGAAGAATTAGCCGTGGCCAAGGAGGCGTCTGATGCAGCAAACAAGGCCAAAAGCCAATTTTTGTCCAATATGTCTCACGAAATAAGAACGCCGATGAATGCCGTTATTGGCTACTCCGATTTACTAACAGCAACTGATCTGACATCAAAACAAGAAAATTATGTCCGTGGGGTCACGGCCTCGTCAAAGATGTTGATGAGTATTATCAACGATATCCTCGATTGGGCTAAAATAGAGAATGATGGTTTAGAGCTTGAACCGGTGATATTTGATCTAAATGAAATCGTTTATAATGTTATCGACCAGATAAAATTCAAGAGTATTAATAGCGCAGTCGCCATTGTCCTTGAAAAAGAAGAAGCAATTCCAGCAATTCTTTATGGCGACCCCTTACGCCTGCAACAAGTCTTATTAAATCTTTTATCCAATGCCATAAAGTTTACCGAAGTGGGAGAGGTAAAGATTGCCATCGAATTATTAAAGGCCCAAAAGGGTCAGCTGATCCTCCAATTTGAAGTAAGCGATACGGGCATCGGCATAGCCCAAGAAGAAATCGAGGATATTTTTAGCCCCTTTAAACAGGTTAATAATCACTTAAGTGGTAAATTTGCCGGGACTGGTTTGGGACTATCGATCTGCAAACGAATTGTTCGTTTAATGGGTGGGGATATTCAGGTAAGAAGCAAGCTAAAAGTCGGATCGACCTTTACCTTTACGGCTAACTTTAAATTGGTCGACTTAGAGAGATCCTTTGAACTTCGAAAAAATGATGATCTTTTTATAAAGGAAAAGATTGATTTTTTCAAAAAACTATCGGGAGTCAAAGCCTTAGTCGTCGATGATAATGAGATCAACCAAGATGTGCTTAAAGAAATTCTTGAGGAAATGGGAATAATCGTCACCCTTTCCAGCAGTGGTTTTGCAGCCATCGAAGAGGTGAAAACAAAAGCCTTTGATATTGTCTTGATGGACTTACGCATGCCCTTAATGGATGGCTATGCGGCGTCAAAAGAAATTCGAAAAATGAAAAATGCCCGGGAACTACCGATTATTGCCGTTACCGCTAGTGCCTCGCCAGAGGAGAAAGAAAAATGCAAACGGGCTGATATTGATGATTGTATTCTTAAGCCAATCGACCGAATGATGCTCTTTAGTGCGATGGTTAGAATTATCGGTAAATCTGCAGAAAGAGAGCCACTATTGAATTTGAGTGAAATGGAGACTAAAAAGGCCCAGATTTCAAAAAATGATCAAGAAATCGAGCTCTTTGAAGTGGCTGGGATCGATCTGCAAGGAGCCTTAGATCATCTCAATAACAATCACATATTACTAAAGAAAATACTTAAGAAATTCAAAAAAAATCATGGGGATGTGGTGGACCAAATACGAGCGGCCCTAGTGGTCAGGAATATTGACTTGGCAATCCGCTTAGCCCATACCATTAAAGGGATTTCTGGCGAAATAGCCGCTCGGGTGGTCAATGAGGTCGCGGCGGATATTGAGCAAGAATTGATTGGCGGAAATAGCCAGGTTGACAAGAAATTAATGGTTTTAGACAATGCCCTTGACATTATCTTCGCCTCACCCTTCTTTACGGCAAAAGAAGCGGAAGAGAAAGACTTAGAAAGTTTAAAGACGCTTGATCGACATCTTCTTAAACGATCTTTAAACAAGCTTGAAGCCTTATTATTAGACTATGACATGGATGCCAGTGACCAGATTGATAAAATTGAATTAATGGCCAAGGGTACTTTTATCAGTAGCAAGGTTGTTGAAATGAAAGATTATGGTGACCAGTATGACTTTGATGGGGCCTTGAGAATACTTGAAGAGATCAATGAAAACTTAGAGAAGGACGAAAGTTAAAATGAAAAATAATCAATTTGATTCAAAGATATTAATCGTTGACGATAGCCCGGAGATGATCGATGTGCTTCGTAGTATCTTACCCCAAAATATTAAACGCTAGGTCGCCCTTAATGGTGTCTTTGCTTTAAAACTACTAAAAAATAGTGTTGACTTACCCGATCTGATTCTATTAGATGTCATGATGCCCGGGCTTAACGGTTACCAGGTTTGCAAAGAAATAAAGGCTGATCCGCGATTAAAAGAGATTCCAATAATTTTTCTAAGCGCTTTAAGCGAAACCTTCGGTAAGGTCAGGGCCTTTCAAGTCGGGGCGGTCGACTTTATCACTAAGCCTTTTCAAAAGGAAGAAGTGATTGCCAGGATTAATACTCATCTAGAAATATCCAATTCTAAAAAGGAGGTTGCCCAATTATATTCAGAAACGATTCAAGGGGTTATCGGGGCCATGGCCGACATGCTAGCCCTAGCTAACCCGGAAGTAGCGAGGGTTTCTAATGCTATGAAGATGTACTCTGAGATATTAATGGAGGAATTAGATATTAAAGATAGCTGGGATTTAAAATCAGCCTGTATCCTGTCGGGTCTAGGAATGTTATCGGGGGATATAAAAAGAGGGCGACACACCTGTGTCCCTCTTTCGCCAAGCAAGGCGATCACTGCCCATATCAAGGTGGAAATTGATCAAGCCTATCATTCTTTAAAGCTAAGCAATGAGATTATTGAGAAGATCCCCAGATTCGATGCAATTACAGAAATTATTGAAAAAAGCATGGCACCGCTGGAAGAAGAATATTGGCAAGTTCCGGTGAAAGATTTAGACCTAATCGTTTTAAAGGGACAGGTGCTAAGAATCTTAATTTATTACATTTACCGTTTTCAAAAAGAAAAAAATCATATTACGATCATTGAAGAGATGAAAAACTCGCTAGACGAATTTTATGCTACAGAAATCCTTGAGGCCTTGGAAAAGGTGCAAAAGGATCTGATTGAAAGTGAAGTATTAAATGTAACCATTAATCAATTATTACCAAGAATGATCTTGGTCGAGGATTTATACTGCCCAAATGGGCGGCTGATGTTAAAAGCCGGCTTTGAACTTTCGGATGAGATGATCATGTTAATTCAAAACTTTGGGGTATTAAATGAAGTCAGTGTCCAGGTTATTAGAAATTTTTAAGGCCTTCTTGCCTGATTGCCAAGAAGATTAGTTAAAGGTAAGAGAAATGATTAAGAGTCTCGGGATGGGGAATTAAGATAAGGAGACGATAATTTTTACAAGAGGTGAGAGAGATGAAACTAACGACCCTAATTGAAAATGACTTGGGCCAGGCAGAATCTTTAGAAGCTGAACATGGTTTAGCCATCCTTATTGAAGGTGATGGTAAAAAGATCCTCTTTGATACCGGTCAAAGTGGGGCCTTTATTGATAATGCCAAGAAACTGGGGATTAGCTTAAAAGATCTTGATGCTGTAATCATTAGCCATGGCCACTATGACCATAGTGGTGGCTTTGTTAGATTGGTAGAAGAAGTTAAGCCTTCTGTCAAGCTGTATTTAGGAGAGGGCTTTTTTACGCCTAAATATAGCTTAAGAGAAAATGGTCACTATGAGTATACGGGAAACGCCTTTGACCAGGATTTCTTAGATGACCATCAGATTGAGACCAAGTTTATCAAAGATGAGATCGAGCATGTCAGCGACAATCTCTTTATCATGACCCATTTTTCAAGGGATCCGGCTTTTGAAAATACCAATCAAACCATGTTTTTAAAAGAGGAGGGTCAGTATAAAAAAGATCCTTTTTCGGATGAAATTGCCATTGGCATTAAGAGTGATCAGGGCCTGGTTATTTTAGTGGGCTGCTCACATGTCGGCATTGTCAATATCCTTGAGACCTTTATTCAGCGAACTGGCCTGCCGATTTACGCCGTTATTGGCGGTCTCCACCTAGTAAAAGAAGACGATGAAAAAATAAATACAATTATTGATTACTTAAAGGAAAAAGAAATAAAAATGATTGGTGCTTGTCATTGCACCGGCAAACAGGGTCAGACCATGCTTAGCCAACAACTAGGTGAGATTTTTACTAGTCATCATAGCGGAGATGTTTTAACAATTTAGTTCTTAGTCGAAAGGGGACTTATGAAAAAATGGTTAAAAAGAATCGCGATTGTCTTCTTAAGTATCGTATTAATTCTTAGCATTATTCCCTACGCTATTCCAGTCTCGCAATACGCAGGGCCGATCAGTGAAAAGCCATTTAGTGAAAGCCAATTGGTCGAAGTTGATGGCTTGCAAATGCATTACCGTCGCTTTATGCCATCGGGGGAAAAAGCACTTGGGAAAATTGTCTTAATTCATGGCCTAGGTGGCTCTACTTTTTCATGGCGCAATAATATTGAGGCCTTGCAAGAAGAAGGCTATATGGTTATAGCGGCTGATTTACCGGGATTTGGCTATAGCGACAAAAAACCTGGGGTGGATCATAGTCAGAAAAACCGCAGTCGTATCTTGTGGGAGCTTCTTGATCAGATTGATGGCACTCTCGATCCTGAGCTGGGTCAGATGGATTGGAATTTGTTAGGACATTCTATGGGTGGAGGAAGTGTTTTAGCAATGGCGAGAGAAAAACCAGAAAAAGTCCAACAGCTTATTCTGGTCGCCCCAGCCTTGTTTGATAATAACCCTCAATTTGTTTCACAGATTTTAGCTTACCCGCCTTTGGCCCGTTGGGGCCAGGTTATAGCTGAAAATGTCATCCTTGATCCCGAACGAATTAGGTCCTTTCTTAGCTTTGCCTATGGACGAGAGCCGTCAGATCAGGAAGTTCAGGGGCATTTAGTCCCCTTAGACCAGGGAGGAAGCGGTCTATTTTTCATCGATTTAACAAAGAGTGCCAAAAGTGAAGCCGTTGATAAGTTAAAAAATGTCGACTACCCGATTTCGGTTATTTTTGGGGGAAATGACCAATCCGTTCCAATTGAACAAATGGATGCTTTTCAGGAAATAATTGGCCCGATCGACTTGGTCATTATTAATGAGGCCGGGCATTGTCCCAATGAAACGCATGCAGCAGAATTTAATGCAATTTTAAGGGGATTTCTATCAGAATTAGAGAACCAATGACGAGTAAAGAAGGAGGTTAAAGTGACGCAAATACAAGAATTACTAGAAGCCGAGCTGGGCCTCGGACCCGGTCTTCAGGTCCAGATCTTTAAAAGCCTAATCATCATCATTGGACTGGCAATTGGCTACCGCTTAGTTCGAAAAGTCTTATACCGAACCATTAAAGACACAAAAACCTATTACCGGGTAAAAAAAGCCGGCGGCTATGTTTTTATCGCTCTTGGTTTTATCCTGGTTGGACGGGTTTGGTTTATGGGGATTCAGTCTTTGACGACCTTTTTAGGCCTCTTCTCAGCAGGTGTGGCCATCGCTATGAAAGACCTGATCATGAATATTGCCGGCTGGGCCTATATCATCTGGAAGGGGCCTTTTAATGTCGGTGATCGGATCGAGATTGATGGGACATCGGGTGATGTCATCGATATTCAACTATTTGAATTTGCCTTGATGGAGACCCGCAACTGGGTTGATGCCGACCAAAGCACCGGGCGGATTGTCTACATCCCCAATAGTCGAATCTTTAATGAGGCCTTATTTAATTACAGCCGGGGAATTCCGTATGTTTGGGAGGAGATCCCAATTTATGTGACCTTTGAAAGCAATTGGAAAAAGGCCAAAGCCATTCTCTTAGAGATTGCCAAAGAGCATGGGGAATCAATCTCAGAGGAAGCAGAGGCCAGTATCAAAGAAGCCTCACGAAAGTTTATGATTTTTAATGCCAAACTTGACCCGACAGTCTATACCAGCATTCATCACAAAAATGGCATTACCCTGACCATTCGCTATCTTTGTGCTTATCGTAATCGACGCGATAGCTCACAAAAGGTTTATGAAAAGGTTCTTGACCGTTTCTTGATGGAAGCAGATATTGAATTTGCTTATCCGACCGAACGGGTTTATGATCGTCACCGCGAAAAATCTGAAAAAATATGATTCAAAAGTTGTAATGGTGGTATATAAACTTAAAGAGGCTCTTTATACTAAAAGAGTAAAAGGTCGTCGACACGATTATTTAAAGGTATAAAAAGGGCCAGCGAAAGGTAAATAATTCGCAAAAATATGCACAAAAGGAGGAATTAAAATGGTAAAAGATAATAAAAAAGGTGTTTATGAGGAAGCCGAAGAACTAGGTAAAAGAGAAAAGAATATACCTCATACAAGCGACGCTATTTATGAAAGTGCCGAACAAGAAGGTAAAAAAAATCTATCAAAGCAGGATTCATTTATGAAACCTGACGACCAAGACTTGGTAAAAAAGGATAAAGAAGTAAAAGCCTTTAAAGAAGAAGGCATTTATGAGGAAGCTGAAAAATTAGCGAAAAAAGAAAGTGCTAAACCGGCCGAAACTGATTCGATTTATAAGCAGGCGGAAATTTTAGGCGAGCAAGGGAAAGAAAAAATTGATGATTTTATGACCGAGCCAAAAAAGAAATAAGCTATAAAAAGACTGGAGACTTAAAGCGCTGATTAGTTAATCAGCGCTTTTTTAGGCTTGAATTTCAGCCTAGTTTGGGGTATCTTTGGACTAAGGAGAAAAAAGGGGGAGAAAGAATGAAATTAATGCATATTGCCGACCTCCATATCGGGAAAAAAGTAAATGAATTTTCGATGATTGAAGATCAAAAGTATATTTTAGGTGAGATCCTTTCGATTGCCGTGGCCCAAGAGGTCGAGGGGATCATCATTGCCGGTGATGTTTACGATAAATCAATTCCGCCGGCTGAGGCCGTTGATGTCCTCGATGATTTCTTGACCGCCTTGGCCAAAAGAGACATCAGTGTCTTTATGATCAGTGGCAACCACGATAGCCCGGAGCGCTTGGAATTTGGCAGTCGGATTATGGGTAAGCATAAGATCCATATCGCTGGGGCTTATGATGGGCAAATCCCCAAAGTGACTTTGACAGATGCCTTTGGCAAAGTCCACATTCATTTAATGCCCTACCTAAAACCGCTCATGGTCAATCGACAGTTAGGCCTAAAAACCACCTCCTTTGACCAGGCCATCCGTTTTGCCCTGAGAGAATCTGAACTAAATGAAAAAGAGCGAAATATCCTCGTCACCCACCAATTTGTGACCGCCGGTGGCCAGGACCCAGACCGGTCGGATTCCGAGGTCAAGTCGCTGGGTGGCCTTGATAACGTTGATGCATCGGCCTTTGATGCCTTTGATTACGTGGCCCTTGGCCACATCCATCGGCCCCAGGCCATGGGCCGGCAAAGGGTCCGCTACAGTGGCTCACCTTTAAAATACTCTTTTTCGGAAGTCAACCATGAAAAATCGCTGGTAATTCTGGAGTTAGGACAAAAGGGCGACCTTGACTTTAAACTCATCCCCTTAGTCCCCAAGCGCCAGATGAAAGAATTATCCTGCACCTTAGATGAATTAAGACAAGGGCAAACCCTTGAGCTGGTAGAAGCCGACGCCTATGTCCATGTCACCCTGACCGATGAAGAGGAGATTATTGATGCCATCGGCAAGGTCCGCGATATCTACCCTCATGTTATGCTGCTGGATTTTGACAACCAAAGAAGCCGAGACAATTGTGACCAAAGTATCTTAACCGGCGAGGACCTTAAAGAAAAGACGAGTCTGGAGCTATTTCGCGACTTTTATTTAAATCAAAACAATACCGCCATGAGTGATGAAGAAGAGGCTATTTTTGTCAGAACGATTGATAAATTGGAGGAGCGATGAAACCCAAAAAACTGATTATGAGTGCTTTTTGTCCCTATGCCGAAAAAGTTGAAATTGATTTTGAACGCTTTGACGAAAACGGTTTATTTCTGATTGCCGGTGATACCGGGGCCGGCAAGACAACGATCTTTGATGGCATATCCTTTGCCTTGTTTGGTGAGGTTAGTGGTGAGAACCGGGGGGCTAACAGCCTGCGAAGTCATTTTGCCAAGCAAGAGACAAAAACCTTTGTCCATTTTATCTTTGAAAATAAGGGGACGACTTATGAGGTTACCAGGAATCCTTCTTATATGCGGCCTTCGAAGCGGGGAGATAGCAGCAAATTAGTGGCACAAGCGGCTCAGGCCGAGCTTTTATTAGGCAAAAAGGCTAGCGTCTCCGGTAATCGCGAAGTGACCAGTAAGGTGGTTGATATTTTAGGGGTTAACCACCAGCAGTTTAAACAAATTGCCATGATTGCCCAAGGGGAATTTTTAAAACTGCTCTTTGCCGACAGTGAGGAACGAGGCGAGATTTTTAGACGGGTCTTTGCAACTGAGTTTTATGAAAAAATTCAAGATCAATTAAAAAGCGACATGAATAATTGTGCCAAGGCCTTAAAGGATGTTGAGCGGGAGATTTTATCAGCCTATGGGCGGATTAGTTGTAATCCCTTAGAAGCGGGCTACGAGGACTTTTTAGACCTTAAAAAAAGTGTTTATGGAGCCCAGAAAGTAATCGGCTTTCTGGATGAACTGCTTGAAAAAAAGACCGGCCAAAAGCAGAAAGACCTTGAGCAAATCGCTAATTATCAAGAAGCCCTTAATGGCCTGATTGAAGAAATAAGCAGTGGCCAAGCCCTTAATAAGCTCATTTTGGAATTTGAAGCTGAGAAAAACAAGTACATGACCCTGGTGGCTGGGGAAGATGACATAAAAAAAGCCCAAGGAATTTGCCAATTAGGGAAAAAAGCCCTTTATTCGGTCAAAGCAAAAATGGATGAGTGGCAACGCCTGGTAAAGGAAGAAAAAAATCTTAAAGAGGAAATTGACAAAAATCAAGAGAGGCTTAAAGATAATCGGGTTCGCCAAAAAAACAGTGGCGAAAGACTGGAGGCCTTAAAGAGCCAGGACAAAAAACGTCAAGAAATAGCCTTTGCCATTCAAACGATCACCGACAGCCTGGCTGATTATGAAAAACTAGAGGTCAAAAGCAAGGCTCAAGAGAAAAATGAAGGGGAACAAAAAAAGGCTGACCGTGACCGAGTCATCCTGGAAGAGGAAATCAAAAATAATCAAGCCCGTTTAAGCGACCTGAAAGCAAGACTTGAGGCCCTTAAAGATAGCGAAACCAGGGTGATTGTCTATGGCCAAGAAAAAAAAGATATAGATAAAAAAAGCAGTCAACTTTTAAAGTTAAATGAGGCTATCAAGGCTTTACAGGCAAATGAAAAAGACTTAATAAAAGCAAGGAATGACTTTCAAAAGGGAGAGGAAAACTTCCAAGTCAAGAAAAAGAATTATGACCAGCGGGAGCTGCTTTTTTACCGTGAGCAAGCCGGTATCTTGGCAGGGAATTTACAGGATAATCAGCCCTGTCCGGTGTGTGGGGCCTTAGACCATCCTAATAAGGCCCAAAAATCGCCACAAGCCCCATCCCAAGACCAATTAAAGCAGGAAAAAGATAAGTTAGAAGAAGCAAGGGTGGTTTTTCAGAAATTAAGTGAACAATCCAGTCAATTAAAAAATAGCCGCCAAAACAAATTAGACCAGCTTGAAAAAGATGTCCTTGACTATGGTTTAGCCAGGTGGGAGGATCTAAAAGAACTTGAAGAAAGAATTAAAAATGAGCAAAAAAAGAAGAGCCTAAGCCGGCAAGAAGTCCTTGAAAAATTAGAAAAGGCTAAAAAAGAGACGGCCGAGAAGAAAGAATGCCAAAAAGAAGTGGATGACTTAGAGGGAAAAGAAGCCTTAAATAAAAATCAGCTTGAGGCCGTCAAGCAAGCCTTAGGCGATTATGGTCTATCCTTATCAGGCTTAAAGGCTGAAATCCAGGGTCTGCGGGCGCGGTTAAATTACGACAATAAGAAGATGGCAGAGGCAGAAGTGGCTAAAAAAGAGCGTGACCTGGAAAGAATGGTCAAAGCTTTAGAAGAGGCCCAAAAGGATGATGAAAGTCTGAGAAATAAAATTGCTCAAGGGCAAAGCCTAATCCAAGCTGGAGAGAAACGCCTTCAGGCCATTAGCGCTTCCCTTAAAGAGGCCAAGCTAGTCTTAGAAAAAACATTAGTCGCCAATGGTTTTGCCAGTGCAGACGAATACCGCCAAGCCCTGCTGACAGAGGCGCAAATTATGGCCTTAGAAAAGACGATCAAAGACTATCAGGATGATAAGATAAGGTCGCAAGCAGCGATTTCCCAATTCGAAAAGCAAATTAACCAGCGGGAAAAAGTGGCCATTGATGACTTGAAAGCTAAAAAAGAGGGCCTCCATCAAGACCAGGTCCGTATACAGAAGAAAGTGGAAGCGAGTGACTATAATATCAAGACCAACCAGGGGATAAAAACGGCTTTAGTAAGCTACGAGCGCCAGCGGGTCAAATGTGACCAAGAACTGATTGCCATTAAAAACCTCTCGGATACGGCCAATGGCAATTTAAGCGGTAAGGATAAGCTGGCTTTTGAGCAATATGTCCAAGGCGTTTACCTCGATTTGGTTTTGGTTGAAGCTAATAAGCGCTTTAAAAAAATGACCGGTAACCGCTATTATTTACTCCGCCGCCAAGATGCTTCCGACAAAAGAAGTAAAGCCGGTTTAGAAATTGACGTAAGAGACGAGTGGACAAGGCAATCGAGGGGGGTTAAATCGCTTTCCGGTGGTGAATCCTTTAAGGCCTCGATGGCCTTAGCCCTTGGACTCGCCGATATTATCCAACGCTTTTCCGGTGGGGTGGAGTTAAATACCGTCTTTATCGATGAAGGTTTTGGCTCGCTGGATGGGGAATCGCTGGAAAAAGCAATGGAAATATTGGCTGACTTGGCTGAGGGCAATCGCTTAGTCGGGATTATCTCCCATCTCGATGAGCTTAAAGGAAAAATTGACCAAAAAATTGTCATTAAACGGGATCCTCAGGGCAGTACCATTTCCCTCGAGGCCGGCATAAACTAAAAAAAGGTCTCCTTGAGGGACCTTTTTTTAACTTGCATTTTTTTAATTTAGATTGACTAATTTCTTAAGCTAATAAGGCCCGATCATTGGCAAATTCTTCACCACTAGCTTGGCCAAAGCGCTTAAGCAGGTCTTCAACAGTCAGGTCTTTCTTTTCTTCCCCCTTGATATCTAAAATGACTCGTCCTTCGTGCATCATAATTAGGCGGTTACCATGGGTGATGGCATGGCGCATATTATGAGTAACCATCAAAGTGGTTAAATTTCCCTCGAGGACAAATTGGTCACTCAGGGTCAGGACCTTGTCTGCTGTTTTCGGGTCGAGGGCGGCCGTGTGCTCATCGAGTAGTAAGAGTTTAGGCTTTTTTAAGGTTGCCATTAAGAGGGTCAAGGCTTGTCTTTGGCCACCGGACAAGAGGCCAACCTTGGCATGCAGGCGATCTTCCAGGCCAAGATCAAGATGGCTAAGCAGTTCCTTATAAATACTGCGCTCCTTATTATTGATCCCCCATTTTAAGCTTCTTGTTTTTCCCCGCCGATAAGCCAGGGCTAAATTTTCTTCAATGCCCATATTAGCCGCCGTTCCCATCATCGGGTCTTGAAAGACGCGGCCGATAATGCCGGAGCGTTTATGTTCCGGTAGTTTAGTCACATCTTGACCACCGATTAAGATGGTTCCACTATCGACCGGATAAACCCCGGCGACACAGTTAAGCAAGGTTGATTTACCGGCCCCGTTACCGCCGATGACGGTGACAAAATCCCCCTCAGCCAAGGTTAAATTTAAATGAGACAAGGCTGTTTTTTCGTTGATTGTTCCGGGATTAAACTTTTTTTCGATGTCATTAATTTTAAGCATTTAAGCATCTCCTCCCGGCATTGATTTTTTAAGGGGGCTAAGGTATTTCTTAAGGACCGGTAGTGATAGGGCAATGGCCACAGTGATGGCGGTAAAGAGTTTTAAGTCATTGGCCGGCATGCCCAGCTTGAGGACTAAGGCGATGATGATCCGGTAGGTAACCGCCCCCAAAACCAGTGACACCAGTGAATTGAAAAAGTTACGCGTCCCAAAGATGACCTCCCCAATGATGACGGAGGCCAAACCGATAACAATTGAACCGATCCCCATCTGGACATCAGCAAAGCTTTGGCTTTGGGCAATTAATGACCCGGATAGGGCTACCAGACCATTACTGATAACGAGTCCTAGGGTGATCATGTTATTGGTATTAATACCTTGGGCCCGGGCCATTTGCGGGTTGTTTCCGGTCGCTCGAATGGCACAGCCAATTTCAGTCCCAAAGAACCAATAAAGCAAGCCGATGATACCGCCAACCGAGAGAAAACCAAAGAGCATGACGGCATTGGTTGAGCTAAGGCCCAAGTTTTCCAGAACCGTATAGACGGTATCCATCCGTAAAAGCGAAATATTGGCCCGTCCCATAATGCGGAGGTTGACAGAATATAAGGCAATCATGGTCAAGATACCGGATAATAAGGCCGGAATTTTGAGTTTGGTGTGAAGAATCCCTGTAACAAGCCCGGCCGAAAATCCCCCTAGAATCGCATAAAGGGTTGAAAGATAGGGGTTTTGCCCACTGGTGATAGCGAAAGCGGCAATGGCGGCGCCCATTGCGATGCTTCCTTCGACGGTTAAATCAGCGATATCTAGAATACGGTAGGTGATATAAACGCCGATTGTCATGATAGCCCATAAAAGGCCTAGTGAAATTGCGCCTAAAATAATTTGTGACATTGATTCTCCTTGCCTTTCTTTTAGATAAGCTTACTTAATGATGTATTCTTTTAAGCGGTCGGGAATGGTAAAGCCGATTTCTTGGGCGACTTCCTCGTTGATGGCATAGTCAAAGGTGGTGGATGCTTCAATTGGCATCGTTTCTGGACTGGCCTCACCATTTAGAATTTTAACGGCCATTAAGCCGGTTTGGTAGCCAAGGTCGTAGTAGTTGATGCCAAGAGTGGCAAGACCACCGGAGTCAACCATGCCGGCTTCACCGCAAATAACCGGTGTTTTGGACTCGGTGGTAATACCGCGTACCTGGGGCATAGCAGAGGCAAAGACATTGTCGGTCGGGATATAAATGGCATCACATTGGTCGACAATCGATTGAGTCGCCTGTTGAACATCGTTAGAATTAGTAACGGTCACCTCAATGTATTTTAGTCCCTTTGCTTCAATGGCTTCTTTAGCGAGTCCCGCTTGTAAAACTGAATTATCTTCACTGGAGGTATAGAGAACACCAACAGTTTTAGCCTCGGGTACCAGTTCGACCAGCAAATCAATTTGTTCGACAATCGGGTTCATATCGGTCGTACCCGTGACATTGCCACCGGGAGACTTATTCGAATCGACTAAGCGGGCGGTTTCATAATCGGTCACAGCCGTGGCAACAACCGGTATATCAGTTGTTTTTCCGGCAATCGATTGGGCCGCCGGTGTGGCAATGGCCAGAACCAAGCTGACCTCATCACTGACAAAACGATCAGAGATGGTTGATAAGTTACTTTGGTCGCCTTGGGCATTTTGAAGGTCGATATTGATGGTGTGGCCTTCGGTAAAATCATTATCGGCAAGAGCATCGACAAAACCTTCGCGGGCGGCATCAAGGGCGACATGGTCCATGTACTGGACGATCCCGACCGTAACAGCCGCCTCGTCGACTTCCTCAACCGGGCCGTTTGTGCAGCCGGCAGCAAGGGTAATGACTAGGGCCAAGACCAGGAGGGCGAATAAGTTTCTTTTCATGTTTTTCATTTTCTTTTCTCCTTTTTTTTATCCAATTAAACCTTGCGGTTATTGGTTGTGATTAGTTTTTAAAACTATGGATGGGGGCAGGGATTTGGCCACCACGATTGACAAAAACGGAGCTGTCATAGGGGTTAACGGCCATGATCGGGGCCCGTCCCAGCAGGCCACCAAATTCAGCTCGGTCACCGACTTCTTTTCCGTAAACGGGAATGATCCGCACGCCGGTGGTTTTATTATTAATGACACCGATGGCGGCTTCGTCAGCGATAATGGCGGAGATGGTCGTGGCCGGTGTATCGCCAGGGATGGCGACCATGTCAATGCCGACCGAACAGACTGAGGTCATGGCTTCTAATTTATCAAAAGTTAAGGCCCCGCATTCAACGGCTTCGATCATCCCCTCGTCTTCACTGACCGGGATAAAGGCCCCACTAAAGCCACCAACCGAGGTTGAAGCCATGATGCCACCTTTTTTAACGGCGTCGTTGAGCATGGCCAGGGCCGCCGTTGTTCCGTGGGTTCCGCAGTGTTCAAGCCCCATCTCTTCGAGAATTCGGGCCACCGAATCACCCACTTCCGGCGTTGGCGCCAGCGATAAGTCCAGAATACCAAAGGGAACATCGAGCCGGTCAGCGACAGTGGTTCCGACCAGGTGGCCGGCCCGGGTGATTTTAAAGGCCGTTTTCTTAATAATTTCGGCCATTTCGCCAAAGGAGGCATTTTGGGCTTTTTCTAAAGCCCGCTTGACCACACCGGGGCCACTGACTCCGACATTAAGGATGGCTTCACCTTCGGTAACGCCATGAAAGGCCCCGGCCATAAAGGGGTTGTCGTCAACGGCATTGGCAAAGGCGACAAATTTGGCACAGCCAATCGAATCGGCATGGCGAGTCAGGTAGGCTGTTTTTTTAATAATTTCGCCAAGCCGCTTGACGGCATCCATATTAATCCCGGCTTTACTTGACCCTAAATTAACAGACGAGCAGACTCGTTCGGTGGTCGCTAGGGCCTCGGGAATGGAATCAAATAAAATCGAATCCCCCGTGGTAAAGCCTTTGGGGACCAGGGCGGAGAAACCACCGATAAAATTAACACCGACTTCATGGGCAGCCCGGTCGAGGATTTTAGCATATTCGACGTAGTCTTTATCGCGACTGGCCCCGGCAATGAGGGAAATGGGGGTAACTGAAATGCGTTTGTTGACAATCGGAATCCCAAATTCACTTTCAATCCGTTCGCCTTCCTTGACCAAATCTTTGGCCAAGCGGGTGATCTTATCATAAATTTTTTGGCGGCTTTTTGTTCCCGAGGAATCGATGCAGTCAAAGAGCGAAATTCCCATGGTGATGGTGCGAATATCGAGCTTCTCCTTTTCGATCATCTGAACCGTTTCAAGGACATCTTTAAATACTGTCATCATCAGCCCCTACAGTGTGTGCATAGCATTGAACAAATCCTCATGCTGAATCCGAATGGACATACCAATTTTTTCACCGCATTCTTCAAGCGACTCTTTTAATGTATTAAAAGGAATGGTCATCTTTGACGAATCAACCAACATGATCATGGTGAAAAAATTATTCATGATGGTTTGGCTGATATCTTCAATGTTGACATTATTTTCAGCAAGAATTTTGGAAACATTATAGATGATTCCGGTGCGGTCTTTTCCAATAACCGTAACAAGTGCTCTCATTTTATTGACTCCTTAATTTTCGTTATTATCATAGTTTAAACTAAAATGCCAAGAACCACAAGAAAAAGTGATTAAATAGCCAAGATTTTAAGCGAATTAAGATCAGATTCAGTCTTAGATAAGCGGTAAGAATGTTTGAAAGATGGATACAATTGTCGAAATTTTGTAACAAAAAGGATGCCAATTTTTCGCCTAATATTCGCTTGCGGTCCTTGTGATGGGTGGAGGAGTGTGGTATAATATGGAGCATAGTGGAAGAGAAATTTATGAAGGGGGGAAAAGCAAATGTTTTTTGGAGAATATAGCCATAATATTGACGACAAGGGAAGATTGATCATTCCTTCAAAATTTAGAGAGTCTTTAAGTGGCCAATTTGTTTTAACCAAAGGCTTAGACTGTTGTCTTTTTGTTTTCTCCCTGGATGAATGGGAAAAGTTTGAAGAAAAATTAAAAGCCCTACCGGTTTCTGATAAAAACGCCCGGGCCTTTACCCGTTTTTTCTTTGCCGGGGCCTCTGATTGTGAACTTGATCGTCAAGGACGCGTGAGCGTGCCGGCATCCCTTCGAAAATATGCCAAGATCAGTAAGGAAGTGACCATTATCGGCGTCTCCAATCGACTTGAAATTTGGGACAACCAAGTTTGGCAAGAATATAATCAATCCGAAGATTTAGACTACGAGGACATCGCCGAAAATATGGCCATGCTTGGCATATGACAGACGCTCGTGAACTTTCTCATTTGTCGGTTTTATATGACGAGACCATTAATGCTTTAGCCCTAGAAGCCGATGGGATCTATGTTGATTGTACCCTTGGTGGTGGCGGTCATGCCCGGGGAATCTGTCAAGCCCTTAGTCCTAAAGGCATCCTCTTGGGGATTGACCAAGATGATTTTGCCCTTTCCTATGCCCAAAAACACTTGCAGGAATTTCCCTGCCAACAGTATTTTGTAAAAAGTAACTTTACCAGTTTAACCACGGTTCTAGAAGATCTCCATCTCCCTAGAGTCAATGGTATTCTATATGACCTCGGGGTTTCGTCATTTCAGTTAGATGATGATACCCGAGGCTTTTCTTATCATCGGGATGGCCCCCTTGATATGCGGATGGACCAGACCACGGCCTTGTCGGCCTACCAAGTGGTCAACGACTATGAATTTAAGGATTTAATTCGGATCATAAAAATTTACGGCGAAGAGCGCTACGCCTCGTCGATTACCAAGGCCATTATTAGGCAACGGACCGAAAAAGCGATCGAAACAACTCTTGAATTAAGTGAGATTATTAAGAAAGCCTATCCACCCAAGATGCGTTTTAAGGAAAAACATCCGGCCCGAAAAACCTTCCAAGCCATTCGCCTGGAAGTCAATGGTGAATTAAGGATTCTTGAAGCGGCCCTGCTTCAGGGGATCGATGCCCTAAAGCCCGGTGGCCGTTTGGCCGTGATCACCTTTCATTCGCTTGAAGATCGGATTGTTAAGCATCTCTTTAAGGACCAGGCCAATCCCTGCACCTGCCCGCCTGACTTTCCCGTCTGCGTTTGTGAAAAAAAAGCCCGCTTAGAGATCCTGACCCGTAAGCCGATTATCCCCGGGGAAGAGGAGCTGAGGGTCAATAATCGCTCGCGGAGTGCGAAATTACGGGTTGCTATAAAAATGGCGCCATAAAATAAGGAGGCTTTCATGTCGACGATTAGAAAAAGAAAGAAAAAAGATCAGAAGCGTTTAACCGGGTCCTCCTATATTATTATGATCGGCATACCAGCCTTTATCCTGATGGTTTTACTCCTTTTTCAGCATTCAACCATTAATGAGATCAATCGAGAAATTCGCGATTTACAAGTAAGTCTCGAAGAAGCAATTCAGGAAAATGATAGTAAAGATGGCCAGCTGGTAACCAACATGAATCTCCAAGCGATTGAGGCAGAAGCCCGTTCCTATGGGATGAAAGAACCCGTTCAGGAGCAGTATCGGCGCGAGGTGATTAAGGCCTTAGAAGAAAAAGATGGACAGGGCGAAAGAGAAATCATCGTTGAGTGGTTGCAAAGTCTTTTTTAAGATAAAATCAAAAGTTTTCAGCTATAATGATTTTGAGAATAAAAAAGATGGAGAAAAAATGTGAATAGACAAGGAAAAGCACAGAAAAAAATTCGACCGGAAGCAAAACAGAGTAAAATACTGGGTGCCATGGTGGTTCTTTCTCTGTGCTTAATTATTGTGATTATAAATTTATTTTACTTACAAATTGTCAGCTCAGAAGGAAAATATGAACGTCAGGTCGATCAATTAGTCGAAGAAGTATCGATCAAAGCCTCGCGGGGAGATATCTATGACCGCAATGGCAATGTTCTGGCCAAGGATTCTTCGGCGACAGCCGTTAATGTGATTCCTTACGAGGTTGAAGATAAGGAACGTTTAGCCAATACCCTTGCGGCTAATTTGGACCTCGATTATGGCGAGACAATTGAGAAATTGTCTCAGATGGAAGATGATATCGTCGAAGTCAAAACCGCCATCAGTTCAGCTCTGGAAGTCAGGATAATGAGCCACGGCTACGAGGGTGTTGATGTCATTGATGGGACCCTCTACCTAACCCCGGAAGAAATTAAAAACCCGGCCGTCGTGGCAGCTAGCTTGGCAAAAGATTTGGATTATAATTACGAAAGAATCTATGCGGCGGCGGTCCGAAAAGAAAACCAACCGGTTTTAATTAAGGGTCGGGTTGACAATACCCTGGCCTTGGCCATTAAAAACTCAGAGGCCATCTATGGTCCTGACGGCGAAATTGAAGGGTATAATGGGGTTGAGTTATTAGACGATTACCGTCGCTATTATACCAACGGTAATTTCTCATCTTATATTCTAGGCTTTACGGGTATGGATTATACCGGTCTTTATGGGGTAGAATCGACCTATGATGATGTCTTAAGTGGCGAAGATGGGGTTGTTTATTACCAAAAGGACGCCAACGGCAATCAAATCGCCTCACAGACCAAGGTCTTAAAAGACCCGGTTCAAGGTCAAGACATTAGCTTGACCATCGATAGCAATGTTCAACTGATGGCAGAAAAGGCCGTTAGAGAGGCAACCATTAATTGGAAAACCAAAAGTGTAACGGCCATTGTTATGGATAGCAAAAGTGGTGAACTATTGGCCATGGCAACCGCGCCCGATTACAATTTAAATGATCCCTATACCATGGATCCCAATTTTGCCGCCAGCCATGCCGAAGACTTAGCGGGCTTAGAAGAAGCTGACCAACTCGCCCAGATGTATAAAAACCAAGGGGTTAGTTTTATCTATGAGCCGGGATCAACCTTTAAGGCCCTAACCGGAGCGGCCGCCCTTGAAGAGGGGGTCGTTACCCCGGAGACCTTGGTTTATTGCGATGGCTCAATTACTGTAGGCGATGCAGTAATCCGCTGTGCGACCGGCCCCCACAACACCGTAACAGTGTCCGATGCCATTGCCCACTCCTGTAATCCCGGCCTGGTCCAAATTATCGATGCCCTCGATCCGGAGCTCTTTTACCAATATGTCTATAATTTTGGCTTGGGTAAGACGACAGGCATTGAGTTAACCGGTGAGGAATCAGGGATCATCAACAACCTTACGGGCGATGAAAAAGGGATAAATATCGTTGATTATGCAACCTTTTCATTTGGCCAGGGGCTGGCGACGACACCCATTCAAATGATTACGGCCTTAAATGCCGTGGTTAATGATGGCTATTATCTTAATCCGACGATTATCTCAAGTGAAACAAAAGGGACGGAAATCGAATCACCCAAACAGATTATTTCCAAAGAAACCTCACTGGCAATGCGTGAAATTATGCGTAAGGTCGTTGATTACGACTCCGATATGGCCTATTTGGCCGAAGGCTACACGGTTGGGGGAAAGAGCGGAACAGCGGAGAAGTTTATTGATGGGGCCTATTCCTCAACAAAATACGTCACCTCTTTTTACTGCTTTGCCCCGGTTGAAGACCCCTTGTATTCAGTTTATGTGGTTCTCGACGAGCCGACAAAAGGGGCTTATGGAAGCACCAGTGCTGCCCCAACGGCAATTGGTCTGGTCAAGCAAGTGCTTAATTACAACGCAGCTGAGTCGACAGTCAATGAAGGCGAGGTCCAGGAAGTTCAAAGCGGCCTTGTGACCGTTCCCGATCTGGTTAATCAGGACCTCGATTTTGCCATTAGCCTATTGGAGGAAAAAGGGATTTCCTACCTGATTGATCCGGCGACGAGAGGAAACATAATCGGGGCTCAGAGTCTGGAAAAAGGCACGGTCTTCGATGGGTCGCAGGACCTTATTTTGGCCTTACAAGAGATTAACCTGGAGGAGACCCAATCTTTAGCCGTTCCCGATTTAACGGGATTGTCGATTCAAAGTGCTAATGAAATCCTGACCGGTTTAGGTTTAAATATGAAAATTTCCGGAAGTGGCTTTGTCACCAGTCAAGCGCCGGCACCGACAACAATCGTTGAAAAGGGCAGTGATGTCAATGTCTACTTTAGCCCCTGAGCCAATAAAGCCCACAAGATTAAGCAAAGTTAACCTTTGCTTTTCTTTAGGGCCTAAATTTGCTATAATGATAAAATGGTTAAAGTACAGACTATAAAAAAGGAAGCGGTCTTTAGAAATGAATAAAATAAATTATGATAAACTCCTTGACATTGTCGGTGGTCAGTGGCTGCAAGGAAGTAAAAATGGCTTTATCGACGGGGTTTTTATTGACAGTCGAAAGCTTAAGGGAGATGGCCTCTTTATCCCCATTGTCGGCGCCAATAACGATGGCCATGATTACATGGCGGAGGTCTTTAAACAGGGTGGACAAATTGCCTTAAGCCAAGATAAAAACCGCGATTTTCCCAAGGGAATGGCAATTATTGCCGTTGAATCGACCTTTGCCAGCCTGCAAGCCTTGGCCGGTTATAACCGCCATCACTGTCAAGCGGCGGTGATTGCCATTACCGGCAGTAGCGGCAAGACGACCACCAAGGATTTAGTGGCATCGGTCTTATCGCAAAAATATAAGACCCTTAAAACCGAGGGGAATTTTAACAGTGAATTTGGGATCCCCCAAACCCTTTTAAGGCTTAATGGCGATCATCAGATGGCCGTGATTGAGATGGGCATGGATCAGTTGGGCGATATTGCCAAGTCGATTGACTTAGTTGACCCGCAGCTGGCCTTAATTACCAATATCGGCCTATCGCATATTGAAATTCTTAAAAACCAGGATACTATTTTTAAGGCAAAAAAAGAAATTTTAAAAAACTTGAAAAAAAATAATGTCGCCTTAGTTAACGGTGATGATCCTTACCTAAGCCGCCTGGTGGGTGCCAATAATGACTTTGTGGTAAAAACGATTGGTCGCTCAGAGAAAGCGGATTTAGGAGTTTCTTCCTATCAGTCGGGCCCTGAGGGCCTGTCGATGGTCGTGGCCGGCGAAAACTATCACTTCTCCCTGCCCGGCCGGCACAATCTTTATAATTGCTTGATGGCCATTTGGGTGGGGAAAAACTATGGCCTCAGCCGGCAAGAGATCCAAGCCGGCCTGTTGGCCTTTAAGCCCAGTAAAAATCGGATGGCTATTTTTGACAGCGGGGGGGTAAAATTTATCGATGATTCATACAATGCCAATCCCGATGCCATGCGAGGGGCCCTTGATGTCCTGGCGGCCTTAGCCAAAGAAGACCGGGGCAAGGGGCCCAAAAGGCGGATTGCGATTCTTGGCGATATGCTGGAAATGGGTGATTACGCAAGTTTGGCCCATCATGAAATTGGCCGCTATGCCCGCGACAAGGTCGATGTCCTGATCACTGTTGGTGAGCTAAGCGACAAGATCAATGACGGTTTTAAGCTGACAAAGAATAATTTTCACGTGGTCGATGTCGACCAGGCGATTATGTCCTTAAAGCAGATTAAACAAGCTGGAGACGTGATTTTGGTTAAGGGGTCAAGAGGAATTGGCCTAGACCAGTTAATCACTGCGATAAAAGAAAGGTAAGCGAATGGAACACGGATTAAAATGGGGGTTAATGGGAGTATTAGTGGGTTTTGTCCTCGTCTATCTAGTGACGCCAAGGGTCATTCCCATGTTGAGACGCTTAAAATGTGGACAGACGATCAGAGAAGAGGGACCACAAAACCATCTTGAAAAAGCCGGCACACCGACCATGGGTGGGGTGGTCATCCAAGGGGGGATAGTGGTGACCGTCCTGGTCCTGGGGTTTTTCGCCGGCAATTGGAATTTTTTTGGTCTGGCTTTGCTTTTATATTTCGGCTTGATCGGCTTTGTCGATGATTATCTAAAAGTTGTTAAAAAGCATAATCTCGGTCTTCGGGCCAAAGAGAAGCTTGTTCTTCAAATTCTTGGCGCCTTGGGTTTTTCCCTCTATGCCTTTAATAGCCCGGCGATCGGCTCAGACTTGTTAATCCCCTTTACGGGGGAAATGGTCGATTTAGGAATCTGGTATATCCCCTTTACCTTCTTTGCCATTGTCGCCTTAGTCAACGCCGTTAATTTAACCGATGGCCTCGATGGTCTGGCCTCAGGGGTGACCTTAATTGTCTCGCTTTTCTTTTTTGTTGGGGCCGTCGTCCTTAGTCAAGTGGCGACCGGTATTTTTATCGGAGCGGTGATTGGATCTTGTATGGGTTTTTTAAGGTATAACTCAAACCCGGCTGATATCTTTATGGGTGATACCGGATCGATGGCCCTGGGTGGTGCCATTATCGCCATGGCGATTGTGACCAAATTGCAATTTTTTATTTTAATTGCCGGTCTGATCTTTGTCCTCGAAGCCTTGTCGGTAGTTATTCAAGTGACCTATTTTAAAAAGACCGGGGGTAAGCGGTTTTTTAAGATGGCGCCTTTCCACCATCATTTTGAATTATCGGGCTGGAGTGAGACTCGGGTCGTGACCGTTTTTTGGATTATGAGTGGTCTATTTGTAAGCATGGCATTGATCGCTTTCTTATAAGTTAGGAGAAAAAATGAAAACACTAATTATCGGGGCCGCCCGCAGTGGTTTGGCGGTGACAAAATTATTGCTTGAGCGAAATGAAGAGCTGGTCTTGACTGATCCCCGATCGGAAGCGACGCTGTTAAAAACCTTTCCACCATTAAGAGAGTATCAGGAAAGTCCTTTTTTTCAAGCGATATTTGGCCGGCAACCGGACCTTAAGATTCTTGATGGAGTGAAAGAATGTATTGTTAGCCCCGGGGTACCCTTGACGATTGCCATTATCAAAGAAGCCTACCGTCGAGATATCCCCGTAACGGGTGAGGTGGAACTGGCCCATCGCTTGACAAAAACGCCTTTTTTGGCGGTGACCGGAACCAATGGCAAGACGACGACGACCAGCTTGCTTGGCGAAATCTTTAAAGCCAGTGGGCGAAAAACCTTTGTCGTTGGTAATATTGGTGATCCAATCTCTAATTATGTGGCAGAAGCCCGTCAGGAAGACGTTTTTATCACGGAAATCAGTAGCTTTCAATTAGAGACGATTATGGATTTCGCCCCGCGGACAGCAGTGATTCTAAATTTAACGCCGGATCACTTGGATCGTCATATAAGTATGGAAAATTATGTTGCGGCCAAGGGTCGCATTTTTGAAAACCAGAGGCCCGATGACTATTTAATTATTAATGGCGATGATGAATTGGTTTGCGAGTTAGCGAAAAAGGCCAAATCGAAGTTGGTGGTTTTTAGTTATTTAAGATCGGTTGAATTTGGCGCTTATTGCCTGGATGGGACTATTTTTATTGCAGACCACCAGGGAAGTGTTGAAGTCTGTCGGGAAGAGGATCTGGGCATCATCGGGGCCCACAACACGAAAAATGCCATGGCGGCAATTTTGGTCGCCTATCTAAATGGGGTGGCCATGGAGACCATTATTTCAGTCTTAAAATCCTTTCAAGGCGTGGCCCACCGCCTGGAATTTGTCGGGACCTACCAAGGGGTCGATTATATCAATGATTCTAAGGGAACCAACACTGATGCCACCATGACCGCCCTGGCGGCGATGAAAAAACCGGTCATCTTATTAGCCGGCGGTTATGACAAGAAAGAAGACTATAAAAAATTAATGAGCCTGGTTAAAGAAAAGGTAAAGACCTTGATTGTCCTTGGCGCGACCGCCGATCACCTAGTCGAAGCGGCTCAGCAAGAAGACTTTTTAAATGTCATCACGGTGGCCGACTACCGGGCCGCTGTGACGGTGGCCAAAAAAGAAGCTAAAGCGGGTGATGTGGTCTTATTATCGCCGGCCTGTGCCTCTTGGGATATGTTTGAAAGTTATGAAATTCGTGGCAACCTGTTTAAGGATTTGGTCATGGAAAATCAATAAGAGTTTGAGGTGAGAGGATGAAACCGGGAAAAATTGATCGCCCCTTTTTAATTGCATTAATGATCATTGCCGGAATCGGCGTGATTATGGTATTTAGTGCCAGCATGTATGCGTCCACCTATAGTGGTGAGAAAGGCTATGACCTTTTTCTAAAGCAATTACTCTTTGTCATCATCGGCGTGATCGTCATGTTTATTATGAGTCGGATTGATTACCGGATTTATAAAAAATATTATCTTTGGGGAATGGGAATTGCTATTTTTCTGCTGATCATTGTCCTAATCCCGGGGATTGGCCTAAAAATCAATAATGCCAGACGGTGGATCAATCTTGGCTTTACGACCTTTCAACCCTCAGAATTTGCTAAGATTGCCGGGATTCTCTATTTTTCCACCTTAATTTCCAATGACCCGGGATTAATGCGAAATCCCAAGACTTTTTTGACCCAATTTATGGTGCCAATGGGAATTATTGCTCTTCTGACAGCCCTTGAGCCCTCCCTTAGTGCCGCCATGGCCATTACCCTGGGCATGTGTGGGGTCTTGTACTTTGGTGGTGTAAAACTTAAGCTGTTTTTGCCCTATTTTTCAATAGGCGTGGTCGGTGTGGTTCTTTTAATGATTGCCGAGCCTTGGCGACTGGACCGCTTTAATGTCTTTTTAGGAAAGGGCGGTTATGATTACCAGATTACCCAATCCCTTTTGGCCATTAGTACCGGTGGATTTTTTGGTCGCGGCCTGGGCAATGGTAAACAGAAATATCTTTTTTTGCCGGAACTTCAAAATGATTTTATTTTTGCTAATATAGCAGAAGAATTTGGCTTTCTTGGAGGATTATTGGTTCTGGGCCTCTTTGCCTTTATTATCTGGCGGGGCTTTCAAATTGCTAAAAGGGCACCGGATACCTTTGGTTATCTTTATACCAGTTCAATCATGCTTTTGTTGGCCTTTCAAGTATTAGTCAATATTGGTGTTGCCTCAGCGATTATTCCGGTCACCGGCATGGCCCTACCCTTTATCAGCGCCGGTGGATCGTCGATTATTGTCTTATCTGCCACCATGGGTCCAATTCTTAATTTATCACGCTTTGTTGATTTAAATAAAAAAAAATGACGGGGGTCTTATGAAGGTACTGATTGCAGCCGGCGGGACCGGAGGACATATTTATCCGGGCCTGGCCATTGCTGAAAAAATAAAAAAAGAGCGACCACAAGCGACGATTACCTTTATTGGATCGCTGGTTGGCATGGAAAAAAATATTATCCCGGAGCACGGCTATCCGCTTGACTATATTCGGGTCCGGGGTTTTGAAAAATCCCTCTCGCTGGAAACCTTGGCAGCAGTTAAGGGGGTTTTTGATGGCATGCGGGATGCCAAAAAAATAATTAAAAAGTACCAGCCGGATCTAGTGATTGGAACCGGTGGTTTTACGGCTGGACCCTTACTCTTGCAGGCTAGTCGCCAAGGCATTCCCACCTTGATCCACGAACAGAATGCCTTTCCGGGAAAAACCAACCGGATGCTGGGGAAAAAAGTCGACCGGATTGCCATTAGCTTTCAGGAAGCCGGGGCTTATTTTCCGCCTGAAAAAACAGTTCTTTGTGGCAATCCGGTTGGCCAGGAATACTTTTCAAGTGATCGAGGGGCTTTGCGAAAAAAACTAAATTTAACAAGTCAGGATAAAATGCTGGTCATTATGGGTGGGTCGCAAGGGGCGGGTTCGATTAATGGGGCGGCCATCGAGGTCATGGCCCGCCTGCAGGATGATCCAAGCCTTTTGATCGTTCACCTGACCGGCCGAAATCAGTTTGACCAGGTCAAGCAGGAGGCCCAAGAAAAAGGGATTTTAAAGAATTCGAGAATGATCATTCAAGCTTACAACCACCACCTAGACCAATTGTTGGGGGCTGCTGACTTGGTCGTGGCCCGGTCCGGAGCCATGTCGGTGGCGGAGATTGCGGCCGTTGGCCTGCCGTCAATCCTCGTTCCTTACCCCATGGCTGCCGGCAACCACCAAGAATTTAATGCCCGGGTCCTGACCGATACGGGTGGCGGAATTCTGATTAAGGATGGGGACTTAAATGGACACGATTTATACCGACAAGTGTGGAGCCTGCTTAATGATGACAAACGGCTTAGTGAAATGGCCTTGCAGACAAAAAAGATGGGAATTAATAATGCCGGTCAACGCATATATGATGAATTGTTAAAACTCATGGAGAATACATGAAGAGAATAAAAAAAATCAGACCAAAGTTAAAAGCAAAGTTAAAAAAAAAGGAAGTTCCTCAAGCAGCGGAATTAAGCAAGGAGGAAGTCCGGGCCCTAAGACGCAAGGAACGAAAAAAGAAAAAAAGAAGGCGGATTGCTAAGGGCCTAATGACCTTTTTAATCATTGTTGGCTTAATCGGCGGCCTGTCCCTGGGATTTTACCAAGCCATGAAGCAAGGATATTTTAATATTGACGAAATCGAGGTGGTGGGCAATGAAATAATCGAAGCCGAAGATGTCATTGCAGCCACCGGCATTAAGATGGGCGATAGTATTTTTTTCACTGATTTAAATCAGGCCAATTATAACATCAATGAACTGCTTGGCTTGAGCCAATTAGAAATATCTAAAATTTTCCCTAATAAGATATTAATTCGGATGGTCGAATCACCCCCCATTTGTGTCGTTAATTTTGACGATGAACTTTATTATTTAGACCGCAACCGAAAATTAATTGAAAATAGTGCCTACTTGCGAAAAACCAATATCCCCATTATCTTTGGCCTAGATAATGTGACCATGGGGGAGATTGGGCGAAATCTTGAAATTGAGCCGGCTTGGCGCTTTGATATTGTCATGTATATTCTTAAGGAACTTGATAACCGGGGGAATTTAGAGAAAATTTCGGAAATTCGTTTGACAAGTGACAATAATTATGAAATCGTGACAAAAAATGGCAGTGTTATTACGGTTTGGGATTATGATAATTTTTTAGAGAACGAAGCCTACATCACTGCTGTTCTGGACCAGAATACCAGCAATATGAATATCAATGTGACGACCGGCGATAAACCGGTGATCAAGCCGAGGTGAATTTTTGACCGGAATTAAAAAAATCTCACTACTTACAAAAATAAATATGCTAAGATAGAAGAAAAATTTAGGAAAGTGTAGTATAATCATGATGATAGATTTTTTTGATGGGCCATTGACCGGTTGAAAAAATTATGATTGCAGGTTATATTATGATGGACAAGAATGTGTGTAGTGTGAACTAAGGCATTAGAATAAAACGATTAGAAACGAATATGAAGTGATGCTGTTTAGTAAGAGGAGGATGAAAAGTGTTTGAATTAGATGGAAATTATGATAATTTCGCCAAAATTCGAGTGATCGGAATTGGTGGTGGTGGAAACAATGCGATTAATCGGATGATTGAAGCAGGGATGAAGGGCGTCGATTTCATTGCTGTCAATACTGATAAACAAGCTTTATCACTTGCTTTAGCCGAAAAGAAATTGCAAATTGGTGAGAAGATAACCGGTGGACTAGGGTCTGGTGGCAATCCGGAAACAGGACAAAAAGCCGCCGAAGAAAGTAAAGATGCGGTCGCCGATATGATCAAAGACACCGATCTTTTGTTTCTGACGGCCGGAATGGGTGGTGGAACCGGTTCCGGAGCAGCCCCTATTATTGCCCGAATCGCCAAAGATATGGGGATTTTGACCATTGGTGTTGTAACCAAACCATTCTCCTTTGAAGGACGGGTACGGATGCGTAATGCCCAGATTGCCAGCGAGTTTTTACAAGAAAATGTTGACTCACTGGTGACCATTCCCAATGATCGCCTACTCCGCATGGCGGATAAATCGACATCCCTTAAAGATGCCTTTAAATTGGCCGATGATGTCCTCTTGCAGGGGGTTAAGAGTATTTCCGATCTGATTGCCATGCCTGGCTTAATTAGCCTTGACTTTGCCGATGTTAAAACAATTATGAAAGACACCGGCCTAGCCCATATGGGTGTTGGTATGGCTTCTGGTGACAATCGGGCGGAGGAAGCAGCTAAGCAAGCCATTCTCAGTCCCCTTTTGGAGACACAGATCGATGGCGCAACGGGTGTCTTGTTAAATATTACAGCCGGGGAAGATTTATCCCTGTTTGAAGTTGATAAGGCGGCCTCGATTGCCAGAGAAGCTTCCGATCCTGATGCTAACGTGATCTTTGGTGCAACCATTGATGAATCCTTGGGTGATGAAATTAAAATTACCGTGATTGCGACCGGCT
Source organism: uncultured Lachnospiraceae bacterium (assembly GCA_964632785.1). Taxonomy (GTDB): domain Bacteria; phylum Bacillota; class Clostridia; order Eubacteriales; family Eubacteriaceae; genus Acetobacterium. The sequence continues at coordinate 29,494 of CAZWEU010000002.1, forward strand.
TTTTATCCGGTGGTGAAAAGGAAAAGAAAGAAGCCATTAAAAAAGTTATCAAAACAGCTAAAGAACCGAAAAATGTTGGTGAATTTTCGATTCCGGACTTTTTAACACGAGAAGACTAAGGCATTATGAAATGCCCTTTTTGCACATTTGAAGAAAGTCGTGTGGTCGATTCGCGACCCAGTGATGAAGGAACGATGATTCGGCGAAGACGTGAGTGTTTTCATTGCAAAAAGCGTTTTACGACCTATGAACGGGTTGAGATGATTCCCTTGATTGTGGTTAAGAAGAATGGTCAACGGACATCTTTTGATAAAAACAAAGTCTTAAATGGCATGGTTAAAGCCTGCGAGAAACGGTCGGTACCACTAGGGACCATCCGTGAATTCGTCGACCAATTAGAACGCGAACTTTACCAGAGTGAGACCAAAGAGATCAGTTCCGATTTGATTGGTGAGAAGGTTATGGCGGCCTTAAAAACTATGGATGAAGTCGCTTATGTGCGTTTTGCCTCGGTTTATCGCGAATTTAAGGATGTCCTAACCTTTAAAGATGAACTCGAGCGATTAATTTTAGAAAAGCAAGCAAAGGAGACCTCGTGAATCAGATTGAAAAAACGATTAAATCAAAGGAAATTTACGATGGCAAAATTGTCAATCTTCGTGTCGATGAGGTCGAGTTACCGGATGGGCGGCTGGCTAAGCGGGAAATTGTCAGTCATACCGGAGCGGTAGCTGTCTTACCGATTTATCAGGGTGTTATTTACTTTGTCAAACAATACCGGGTTGCCGCAAGGAAGCTATTAACTGAAATACCAGCCGGATTACTCGATCAGGGTGAAAGCCCCTATGAGGCCGCCGTCCGCGAATGCCAAGAGGAGATTGGCCTGCGGCCGATGAACCTGCTTAAATTAGGGGAGATTCTTCCGACCCCCGGTTATTGCACGGAAAAAATCACCCTTTACAGTGGGACCGACTTTTTATGGGATCCTCAAGAAGAAGACCCCGATGAATTTATAAAAATAGTCAAAATACCCATCCGAACGGTTAGAGCGCTCTTTCTAAAGGGGATGTTTTCCGATGGGAAAACGACAGCAGCATTAGGATATTATTTTGCGAATTCAAAAGAATGATCACTTGCCGACTTATGTGTTTAGTAAAATGAGATGATTTATTTCGATGCCGAGCATTTAAATGGATCGTCTTTTTGCGTTACCAATTTTTTGAAAAAATCATAATCGAGAAAAGGAGACAAGACCATGTTCAATTTTACAGCCGACTATTTTTTGAATCTCTTGTTAAGTCTACCGGGGATTCTTTTGGCCATTAGCTTCCATGAAATGTCCCATGGTTTTGCGGCCGACTATATGGGGGACCCAACCCCTAAAAACGCCGGGCGGCTAACTCTTAACCCAATCAAACATATTGATCCACTCGGGCTTTTATCGATGGTTCTCTTTCGCTTTGGCTGGGCCAAGCCGGTGCCGGTCAACCCAATGAATTTTAAAGATCGAAAAAAAGGGATGATTCTGGTCTCCTTATCGGGAATCTTAACGAATTTATTATTAGGATTTTTAGGTATGGCCATGTACCTGGCAGTCCTGCCACTTCAAAATGAAATCCTGTCGACCATCTTAAATTACGTCTATCTTTATAATATTGTCTTTGCTGTTTTCAATCTCTTACCGATTCCGCCACTTGATGGCTCAAAAGTATTAAAGATTTTTTTACCGGCCAAGGCCTTGCCGACTTTTTATTCCTTTGAGCGCTATGGCTTTATGATTATCTTTGGCCTGGCCATAAGCGGCTTACTGGGGAGAATTATCAATCCCTTTATTTACGCGATTTCAAGTCTTTATTCAAGTATGCTGATGCCATTGTTTAAGCTGATTTGGGCTTGATATGGTTTATGCGGTCAGTCTGGACGGCTTTGAAGGCCCACTCGATTTATTAATTCACCTGATTCAAAAAGATAAGATTGATATTGGTGATATTTCAATTTCGGAGATCACCGATCATTATTTAGGGCAGATTAAAAAGTGGCAAGAATTGGATTTAGAGATTGCCAGTGAATTTGTCTTAATGGCCGCCCGCCTACTGGAAATTAAGGCAAGGTCTTTATTACCGGGGGCTAAAGCAGCTGAAGAAGAAGAAGAGGATTTGGAAGCAAAGCTCCTTTTCCAACTCAAGGAATACCAGATCTTTAAAGAAATCAGTGCTTATTTAAAGGAAGGGGAATCCCGGGAACTAATGGCCGTCTATAAAGATCCGGAGTATTTGGAAAAAGACCAGCCACCGGAAAAATTAAAGATCGACCCGACCCTCTTGGCCGATGTCTTTAAGAAGATAATCAGTAAAGAAGAAAAGCAAGCCCCTCCGCCTAGCCACCAGATCTTTCGCGAGCTCTTTAGTCTGGAAGAAAAGATTGCTTTAATTGAGCTGGCCCTAGAAGAAGCCGGTCAAGAGGGCTTATCCTTCACGGCCTTTGTTAGGCCGGGCATGAGCCGGCAAGAGGTGGTGATTACCTTATTGGCCTTGCTGGAAATCGTTAAAATGCAGGCGATAAAATTATCTCAAGACCGGATTTTTGGGGATATTTCAATTGAAAGGAAGGATGATGTCAGTGGATAGTGATGAGTTAGCCGGGGTCTTAGAGGGGATTCTTTTTGCTGCCGGTGAGGCGGTCGCCTTGGCAAGCCTAGTTACGGCCCTTGAAAAGCCGGCATCGGATATTGAATTTGCCCTAAGGATCTTAAAGCAGGATTATGCATCAAAAGCCAGGGGCATTCGCTTGGTCCAAGTGGAAAAAACCTATCAATTGTCGACCAAGCCTGATTATTATGCCTACATTAAGAAAATAAGCGGCCAGAGTCCCAAAAGTACCCTTTCGCGAGCAGCCCTGGAGACCCTGGCCATTGTCGCCTATCGCCAGCCGATTACCAGGCATTTAATCGATGATATTCGGGGGGTGAGCTCTGCCAGCACCATTTCGAGATTGGTCGATTACGATTTAATTCGCGAGGCTGGCCGGCTTGAGACCATCGGGCGCCCGATTCTTTATAAAACGACTCGAGAGTTTTTAAAGACCATGGGTTATAAAAATATAAATGAATTAAAGGATTATGCCTCGTTTTCAGAGCCGGATCAGGGAGAAGACCAATGAGAATCCAAAAATATATGAGCCAATGTGGTGTCGCCTCCCGGCGACAATCAGAACTTTATCTCTTAGCCGGCAGAGTAAAAGTCAATGGTCAAGTGGTCCGCGAACCGGGCTTTAAGATTGATCCGGCAAAAGATCAAATTGAATTTGATAATCGCCGGCTTAAAAAACCAAAAGTGGTCTACCTCATGCTCAACAAACCGACCGAGACTCTAACCACAGTTAAGGATACCCACAATCGCCCCTGCGTCATGGATTTGCTGCCGCCAATCGATGGTCTGCACCCAATAGGTCGCTTAGATAAAAACACCGAGGGCCTGCTCTTATTGACCAATGATGGCGACTTAACCTTTCGCTTAACCCATCCCAGTTATGAACTAACAAAGACCTACCAAGGCTGGGTCAAGGGAAAGCCCAGTGAAAAAAGCCTAGGACTTTTTCGACAAGGGATGGCCATTGAGGATTATGTGACGGCACCGGCCCAGATTGCTCTTCTTAAAATTGAGAAAAATCGGAGTCTGCTGGAGATGAAAATTCATGAAGGTAAGAAAAGACAAATTCGCAAGATGTGCCAAGCCATGGGGACGCCAATTATAAGCTTAAAACGCGTCGCCATTGGACACGTCTCCCTAGGGCGGCTCAAGCTCGGGACCTATCGTTATTTGAGCAAGGAAGAGATTAATTATTTTAAGGAGGTAAGCGATGATAAAAATAGGATATCCTAAAAAATTTGCCAGGGTAAAACCTTATTTCCCCGAAAAAGAAAAGGAAAAAGATCTTTATATTGTGGCCGAGGAGACGACCAGTCAGACTATATTGGCGATTATTCGCTTTTATTATGATGACCAGCGACTTTTTATCCACGAGGTCCAAATGCCTTACCGGGAAAAGGATTATCTGGCTATTTTTGATGGGATCGTCCGGACCCTCTTGTTTCGATTAGCCGAGGAAGGCTATCAAAAGATTAGTGTTCGGACCAGTGAAAAAGCCTTTGACGACTATTTTTTAGGCCATGGATTTGGCTTAACAAAAGACCGGTTAAGCCACGATGCTTTCCCGGCAGAGTTCTTTAAACCGTGTGAGGGGTGTCGTGAAGAGTAAGCATTTAAGAGTGACAAGCCTGGCCTGGGATTTTATTAAGGGCCTTATCGAACCTGGCGATCTGGTGATCGATGCGACTGCCGGAAATGGCAAGGATACTTTAAAATTAGCCGGAGCAGTTGGGGAGACAGGCAAGGTTTTGGCCTTTGATATTCAAGAAGAAGCGATTGACGTGACTAGGCGTTTATTAATCAGTCACGGCTTGGAAAAACGCGCCCAATTGGTCAATGATGATCATGGTCATTTTAGAGATTATCTTGAGGAAAAAGAAGAAATCAAGGCGATGATGGTCAATTTAGGCTACCTGCCCGGGGGCCGGTCTGACCTGGTGACCCAAGCCGAAAACACCATTAAGCTTTTAAGCGGTGGCCTGGAAAAACTGACAAGGGCTGGGATGATCACTGTCTGTCTCTACCCGGGACATGAGGAGGGGGCAAGGGAGACAAAGGCCATCCTTAAATGGAGTAAAGGCCTGCAAAAACCTTTTTTAGCCCACCATTTTAAAAGTTTAAACCGCCAGGACCCGCCAAGTTTATTAATTCTTCAAAAATATGGTTCACGATGAAAGACCTTCAGACCCACGAAAATCGTGAACCACTGGCTCTAATCAAAGAAGGCTATGGAAAATTGAGTAAGAGTCAGAAGCGAATTGCCGATTATATTTTAGAGGCCTACGAAGAGGTGCCGGAGATGTCAGCCATTAAAGTGGCCCAAAAGGTCGCCGTCAGTGAAGCCACGGTGGTGCGCTTCGCCCTAGCCCTTGGTTATGAGGGCTACTCCGAATTTAGAAAAGCCTTAAAAAATGAAGTTAACCGAACCTTAACAACGGTTGAGCGCATTGACATGACCTTGAAGAATGAGGAAAAGGAAAAGGTTTTGCAAGAAACCGTTTATGATGTCTTAAAGACCGATACCGCCAATATTAGTGCCACCATGGATGACTTTGACTACGAGGTCTTTACCGATTGTATCGATCTGATACTGGCTGCTCGGAAAGTAATTATTATTGGCTTTCGAACGACCACCCTTTTAACCGAGCACCTGGGTTATTACTTAAACTTGATCCTCGATAATGTCCGGGTTGTCAATTATGGGGTATCGGATATTTATGAACACCTGATCCGGGTTAATGAAGAAGACCTGGTTATTGCCATTAGTTTTCCCAGGTATGCCCAGAAAACCTATGAGGCAGTAGAGTTTTTAAAGGATAAAGGGGTTAAAATTATTAGTATCTCCGATAGTGAATCGGCCCCCATTAATGTCTTTACCGAATATCGCTTATTTGCCAAGTCGAATGTGTATTCATTTGTTGACTCCTTAGTGGCCCCACTCTCATTGATCAATGCCCTGGTGATTTCCGTTGGCCTGCGAAATATTGGACAAACAAAAGAAACCTTTAATGAATTAGAAAGGATCTGGAGGGATCATTTTATTTACACGGGGGATGAATCAGATCAAAAATGATGGACCAAGAAAGGCTAGAGATGAAAAAAATTGCTGTGATTGGAGCCGGACCGGCTGGTATGATGGCAGCCATAGCTGCTAGTGAAAATGGTCACCAGGTAGAACTCTATGATCAAAATGAACGATTGGGTAAAAAACTCTATATAACGGGAAAAGGTCGCTGTAACCTGACCAACAACCGTCATATTGAGGATTATTTTTCTGCCATTATAAGCAATCCGCGCTTTCTTTACTCGGCCTTGTATCAGTTTACCAACCAGGACTTCATGGCTTATATGGAAAACCACCATGTTCCCTTAAAAGTAGAGCGGGGTGAGCGGGTTTTTCCCAGCTCGGATAAATCCAGTGATGTGATTAAAGGCTTTGAAAGAGGCTTAAAAGAGGGCAAGGTGGCAGTCTTTTTGAACCACCGGGTGAGCGACCTGATCATCGAAGACCAGATTCTTAGCGGTATTCAACTGGCTAATAAAGAAGTGCGAGAATTTGATCGGGTCATTCTGGCAAGCGGGGGGAAATCCTATCCGGCAACCGGATCGGACGGGTATTTTCTAGATCTTCTTAAGAAATACCATCAGATTATCCGGCCGCGGCCGGCTCTGGTGCCGATTGTTACAAAAGAAGACTGGCCCCTAAGGCTGCAAGGCTTGGCCCTTAAAAATGTTAGCTTAAGCTTGTATGAAAAAAAGAAGAAGATTACCAGCGACATGGGCGAGATGGTCTTTACTCATTTTGGAATTTCCGGGCCCTTGGTCTTATCATTGAGTTCGCGCATGGAAAAAGAGCCCCAGGCTTATTCCCTTCGTCTTGATCTAAAACCGGCCCTTAATGAAGACCAATTAGAAAAACGCCTGCAACGTGATTTTGAAAAATACAGTAATAAAAACCTTAGCAATGGCCTTAAGGACTTACTGCCAGCAAAATTAATCCCGGTCATCGTTGAATTGTCAGGGATTGATGGTGACCAAAAGATTAATCAGGTGACCAAAAGCCAGCGCGGTCACTTGGTCAAACTCCTTAAGGGGCTATCCATGTCGGTTGAGACCCTACGGGGTTTTAATGAAGCGATTATTACCGCCGGTGGCCTTTCGACCAAGGAAGTTGATCCTTCGACCATGGCATCAAAAATAATTAAAAATCTGTTCTTTGCCGGAGAAATCTTGGATGTTGATGCCTTAACCGGCGGTTATAATATTCAGCTAGCCGTGTCGACAGGCTTTTTAGCCGGCAAGAACGTGTGAAAGAGGAGAGAAAATGCAAATAGCGATTGATGGTCCTGCCGGCGCCGGAAAAAGTACCATTGCCAAGAAAATTGCCAAGGTCTATGGCCTTACTTATTTGGATACCGGGGCCATGTACCGATGCCTAGCCCACCAGGTCTTAGTCAATGGGGGTGGTCAGTTTGATAATAAAAAAGCCATTATCGAATTGGCTCAAGCCATGGCAATTGAATTTAGAGATGAGCAAATATTTTGTAATGGGGTCGATGTCAGCCAAGAAATTAGGACCCCCCTAGTATCAAAACATACCTCGGATGTAGCGAAAATTAAAGAAGTCCGGGAAATCTTGGTCTCACAGCAACGGGATTATGCGAAAAAAACCGCTGTCGTGATGGATGGCCGCGACATCGCATCAGTCGTTCTTCCCACTGCTGATTATAAGTTTTTTTTGGATGCGGATATTGGCGAACGAGCAAAACGGCGGAAGAAAGAAATGGACCAAAAGGGCCTTAAGAGTGATCTTGCCAGTATCCAAAGGGATATGGAAAAAAGAGACCGTGCCGACCAGAAACGTCTCGTTGGGCCACTGATAAAAGTCGCAGATGCCATTAGCATTGATACGACGGGCCTTAGTATTGATGGCGTCGTGGCCGCCATCCAAGCCCATATCGATGGAGCTAAAAATGGTCTATAGAATTTGCCGTTTTATTGTCTACCTGATCAATAAGCTTTACTTTAATTTCCAAATTACCGGGGCAGAAAATATACCGGCCACCGGGGGGGCCTTGATATGCCCTAATCATTTGAGCATCTATGATCCGTGTATTGTCGGGACAATCACCAAGCGCTATATTCATTTTATGGCCAAGGCAGAATTGTTTGAAAATCCTTTCTTAGGCTGGCTTTTAAGACAATTACGGGCCTTTCCGGTTGATCGTGACCAAGTCGGAATTGCGACGATTAAAAAATCGCTGAAACTGTTAAAAGAGGATGAGATACTGGGTATCTTTCCGGAAGGAACGCGGATTAAAGAGGGGAAGCGGATTCAGCCGGCCAGCGGCTTTGTCGTCTTTGCCATAAAAACAAAAAAACCCATTATCCCCATTCACATTAGTGGCGACTATGGCTTTCGAAAGAAAATAAAGGTGGTCGTCGGTCAACCCATTTTTTTAAATGATTATTATGGCAAAAAATTATCGGAAGAGGAAACTAAAAACTTGAGTCGGGAAATCATGGACCAAGTTTATCGGTTGAAGTAGGTAAAAAGCATGGAAATAATCATCTCAGAAAAATTAGGCTATTGCTTTGGCATTAAAAATGCCGTCAAGTTAGCCGAAGATACCCTTAAAAAGGAAGAAGCTATTTATTCGCTCGGACCACTTAGTCACAATAAGCAAGAGATGGCGCGTTTTCAAAAAAAAGGCATGACCATCATCGATGAGGCGGCGATCGCTGGTCTTCGTGACGCCTGCGTCCTGATCCGCTCGCACGGGGTGAGCAAGCAGGTCATTGACCAGCTTAAAAAAAGACAGGCAAAGATTGTCAATGCCACCTGTCCCTTTGTGCGAGCGGTCCAAGAAAAGGTGAAAGAGTACCATGAAAACGGCTATAAAATCATTATAGTTGGTGATCCGCACCATCCTGAAGTAATTGGAGCAAATGGCTGGTGTGACAATTGCGCTTTAATAATTAATGATATAAATCATTTGGAAAATAGTGAAAACTATGATAAAATATGTATCGTGGCTCAGACCACTTTGGTTGAATCAAAGTTTATTGAAATTTGCGAGGCAATCAAGATGAGGGCCCCTGAAGTTGTTATATTTAATACTATTTGCAGTGCGACGGCTGACCGACAAGCGGCTGCTCTAAAAACTGCAAAAGAAGTAGAATATATGATCGTCGTTGGCGGATACCACAGCTCAAACACGCAAAAATTGTTTGACGTGTGTCAATCTGTCTGCGAAAACACTTGTCATATAGAAACCTTTCGGGATTTGAATTTAAATGACGTAATGCAGTACCAGCGAATAGGCATTACGGCAGGTGCATCAACCCCCGATTGGATCGTTAAGGAGGTATTGGAAGGTATGGAAGAGCAAAACAAGATTGCTGAGGAAAGCACAGTCGAAGAAATGACGAATGCAGATCAGCCAGTAGTTGAAGAAGAAGTGGTTAATGGTGAAGAAGTTAAGGATGAGTATGATGATGCAAACTTTGATTTTGCCGCATCGATTGAAGAATCGCTTAAAACAATCCGACGTGGAGCAGAAGTAGAGGGTGAAGTGATTCATATTGCTGATGATGAAGTTATCCTTAATATCGGGTATAAAGCCGATGGCGTCATTAAGAAAAATGATTTTACCTGGAAAAGCGAAGAGGTACTATCAGAACTGACTCAACTGGGCGATAAAATTTGGTGTATTGTCACGGATTTGAATGAGGGTTCCGGCAATGTCAAACTTTCTAAAATCAAATATGACAATCGCTTAATACAAAAACAGTTAAGTGACGCTTATGACAACAAAACGGTTCTGGAAGGAACAGTTAAAGATATTTCAGGAAATGGTTTGATTGTCGATGTTGGCTTTACCGATATCTATATGCCGGCGTCACAGTATCATGTCCGCTACATTAAAGATTTAAATACCTTAATCGGCGAAAAAGTAAAAGGAATAATCATTGATTATAATCCGAAACGGCGTCGGGCGATTTTATCGCAAAAGGTAATTCTGGAAAAAGATATTAAAGAGCGGCGCGAACAGGCCCGAAAAGTTAAAGAAGAACGCTTTGAAGAATTAGCCATGGATGACGTCGTAAAAGGCGTGATTAAAACCATCACCAGTTTTGGAATCTTTGTTGATCTTGAGGGCATTGATGGCTTTGTCCATCGGTCAGACTTAACCTGGGAGAAAGTAAATGATCCTAAGGAAGTCGTTGAAAAAGGTCAGGAAATCGAAGCCAAAGTCATTGCTCGAAATGAAGATGACAAGAAAATAAAATTAAGTGTTAAGGCCTTATTACCCCGTCCTTGGGATGCCTTTATTAAACAGTACAATGTTGATGATGAAGTGGAGATAAAAATTACCAATATCCTTGATTTTGGGGCATTTGCTCAAATTATACCAGGGGTAGAAGGTTTAATCCACGTGTCGGAAATCAGTTATAGCCGGGTTGAGTCGGTTGCTGCAGTTTTAAACATTGGTGAGCAAGTGATGGTTAAGATCATTGGCATCAATGAGGAAAAAGAAAAAGTCAGCTTAAGCATCAAAGCGACGCTAGAAGCACCGGAGCGTCCGGCCCCATCAGCAAGACGACCGTCGACCGCTAGTCGCGATGGCCAGGAGCGACCGGGAAATACAGGTCCGCGAAACCGCAAGCCACAAAAGCCCGGTAATACCAATAGTCGCAACACAACCGTTTATGAAGAAACGGCTAATGTCACCTTAGGGGATTCTTTTGGCGATTTATTTAGTGGCCTATCATTTGAAAATGATGACGAATAATTCTAAAAAATAATCATTTACTTATCAAACGATGACGATATTTCGTCATCGTTTTTTTACGTCAAGGCTTGAATTAGAAAAAAAACCATGATATAATACTTATTATCCAAGTGGAATACTGGGAAATTGATAATGGAGGACAATAATTTGAAATTATCAACAAAAGCACGATATGGCGTTTTGGCGATGGTTGAATTAGCCTTTCATTATGGACAAGGTCCGATATCAATCAGGCAAATTGCTGAGAAACAAAGTTTTTCGGACTCCTATATGGAACAATTGTTTTCCGCCCTAAAGAGGGCTGGCCTGGTCAAAAGTATCCGTGGGGCCAAAGGTGGTTATGTTTTATCCCGGCCACCGGGAGAAATTGTCGTCGGCGAGATCATTAGAGCCCTGGAAGGCCCGATTGAGCTGGCCCAATGCATTAATGAAAATGGTGATTTCACCTGTGAGAAATCAGCAGAATGTGCCAGCAGGGGCTTGTGGGAAGATGTCATGGCGAGCATTACCCAAGTCATTGACCACCGGACATTAGACGATTTAGTAAATAAATAAGAAACGAGGTGTCGAATGAAACGAATCTATTTAGATCATGCCGCGACAACACCTGTTGATAAAAGTGTGGTCGAGGCGATGATCCCCTTCTTTACAGAAGAGTTTGGCAATCCCTCTTCCATTTATCAGGAGGGGCGAGGGGCGAAAAAAGCGATTGAAGCGGCCAGAGAAAAAATTGCCAAGGCCATCAATGCCGATATCCGAGAAATTTATTTTACCGGCTCGGGATCAGAAGCCGATAATTGGGCGATCAAGGGGATTGCTTTAAAGAACCAAAAAAGAGGCAAGCACATCATCACGACCGAGATTGAGCATCCGGCTGTTTTAGAGACCTGCGCCTATCTTGAAAAGAATGGTTTTGACGTGACCTATTTGCCGGTTGATCAGGACGGCTTAGTCAGCCTTGACGACTTAAAATCAGCAATTCGAAACGATACAATCCTGGTGACCATCATGTTTGCCAATAACGAAATTGGCACCATTGAACCGATTAAAGAAATTGGCGAGATTGTTAAGGCCAAGGGTATTATTTTTCATACCGATGCGGTTCAAGCGCTGGGCAATATCCCCATCGATGTGAAAGATTTAAATGTTGACCTCCTGTCCCTTTCAGCCCATAAGATCTACGGGCCAAAAGGAATTGGCGCTTTATACATTCGCAAGGGTGTTCCCATCGACAGTTTAATTCATGGTGGGGGCCAAGAGCGTAAAAAAAGAGCGGGAACTGAAAATACCCCGCAAATTGTTGCCTTTGGCAAGGCCATTGAAATAGCGGTGGCTGACCTTGAGGAAAATGCCGACCACTTAAAAAAATTACGCGATAAATTAATTCACGACATTATGGCGAAAATCCCTCAGGTCAGATTAAATGGCCACCCGGACAAGCGCTTGCCGGGTAATGTTAATTTATGTTTCGACTACATCGAAGGGGAATCGATCTTACTCAGTCTTGATTTAATCGGGGTGTCGGCCTCAAGCGGGTCAGCCTGCTCATCGGGGTCACTCGATCCCTCCCATGTCCTCTTAGCCATTGGCCTGCCAGTGGGGATTGCCCATGGGTCTTTGCGCCTATCAGTTGGTAAAAGCACGACCATAGAAGATGTTGACTATGTGGTTGAGGGCTTGGTTAAGATCATTGAACGCTTGCGGAAAATGTCACCGCTCGATGCCAATTGCCCGATTGATGATGCGGTCTTTGACAAGGCCAGTCACCACCACCACTAAATTTAGCTTAAGGAGTAAAAAATGGATTATACAGATAAGGTAATGGAGAATTTTACCAATCCTAAAAACGTTGGTGAATTAGAAGATGCCAATGGCGTTGGCCAAGTCGGCAGCCCGGCCTGTGGCGATATTATGAAGATTTTTTTAAAAGTCAGGGACGATGGCATCATCGAAAATGCCTCTTTTAAGACTTACGGCTGTGGGGCGGCCATTGCCAGCAGTAGCATGGCCACCGACATGATCATTGGCATGACCATTGAAGAGGCGGCCAAACTTAAGAATTCTGAAGTGGTCGAAGCCCTTGGCGGCCTGCCCAGTGAAAAGATTCATTGTTCGGTCTTAGCTGCCGAAGCCATCCAAGCAGCCATTGATAATTATAAAAGCAATCGCTAGCCGGGTCATTATTTATAAGAAGCTGGCAGATCAGGGTTAATTAATCAAAAGAGGTTGACAAGTTAAGGAAGAATCACTATAATCAAAGCCATAAATGAATATAAGCATTGATGGCAAAGGCTTAATGTTTTATTATTACAGAGAGAAAGAGGATGGTGAAAATCTTTCATAATAAGCTTAAGTTGCCCTGCCGGAGCTGCTAAAAAGAAAGTGATAGTATTTTTAGCCGGGAGACCGTTATGAGTTGAGTGAGCAGCCATCAGGCTGTTAATTTGGGTGGTACCGCGGAAAAATAAACCGTCCCTTGCGTTTTTTAAAGCAAGGGATTTTTTGTGCTTAATTGTTTTAAAAGTAGTCAATTAAAGGAGAGAGTATGCAAGCCTTAGGATTAAATGAGATTAGAGAAAAGTTTTTAGCCTTTTTTGAAGAAAAAGACCATCTACGGATGAAGAGCTTCCCCTTGGTTCCGATTAATGATGATAGCTTATTATTAATTAATTCCGGAATGGCCCCGATGAAGCCTTATTTTACGGGTGATGAAATTCCCCCGCGAAAAAGAGTGGCCACCTGTCAGAAATGCATTCGGACACCGGACATTGAAAATGTGGGAAAAACATCCCGGCACGGGACCTTTTTTGAGATGTTGGGAAATTTTTCCTTCGGCGATTATTTCAAGAAGGAGGCCATTGCTTGGGCCTGGGAATTTTGCATCAAAACAATGGAAATGCCGGCAGATAAGATTTGGATCTCCATCTATCTCGATGACGATGAGGCCTATGAGATTTGGCATAAGGATGTTGGCATTCCCGACCAGCGGATTGTTCGCTTGGGTAAAGAAGATAATTTTTGGGAGCATGGCCTCGGACCTTGTGGCCCTTGTTCAGAACTCTACTTTGACCGGGGGGAAGAGTATTCTTGCGGTAGTGAATCCTGTAGCCTGGGTTGTGAATGCGACCGCTATGTTGAATTTTGGAATTTAGTCTTTACCCAGTTTAACAAAGATGAAGCCGGTAATTATAATCCCTTAGCCAATCCCAATATCGATACCGGGATGGGACTGGAACGCTTGGCGGCGGTTATGCAGGGGGTCGAGACAATCTTTGAAGTGGATACCATTGGTTATTTGCTCAACTATATCTGTAAAAAAGCCAAAGTTACCTACGGTCAAGATGGCAAAGATGATGTCTCCATTCGGGTGATCACCGACCACGTGAGAAGCGTTACCTTTATGATCGCCGATGGTGTTATGCCGGGCAATGAAGGCCGGGGTTATGTCTTAAGACGCCTCCTTCGCCGGGCGGCAAGGCATGGAAAACTCTTAGGTATTAAAGAGCTTTTCTTGTACGATGTGGCCAAAGAGGCGATTCGGGTATCCGGCCAGGCCTATCCGGAACTTGAAGAAAAGAAAGCCTTTATCCAAAAGATTATTAAGATCGAAGAGGAGCGCTTTAAAGAAACCATTGATCAAGGCCTGACCATGCTTAATAAAGAAATTAAAAAGATGATTGAAAAAGAAGAAAGCGTTTTCCCCGGTGGTGGGGCCTTTAAGCTTTATGATACCTTTGGCTTTCCCTTCGACCTGACCAAAGAAATTGTCGAGGAACACGGGCTGACCATCGCCGTTGACGAATTTGAAAAAGAGATGCAAGCCCAACGTGAAAGAGCCAGACAGGACCGTTTAGAGAGCGATTTGGCAGTCTGGGTCGATGATCCCTTTAACCCCTTAGGTTCAGAAGCCGTTAGTAAATTTGTTGGATATGATAAGCTTCAAGCGGAAGGGACCATCCTTGGCCTCTACGTCGATGACGAATTGGTCAACCGGGCTAAAAAGGGTGATGAGGTCCTAGTCCTCCTTGATCAAACCTCATTTTACGCCGAGAGTGGCGGGCAAACCGGCGATAAAGGAAGGATTGAGGTGGGTGGTAACCTGATCAAGGTGACAGATTGCAAAAAAGGCAGTCTTGACCGCCACCTCCATTCGGGTCAAGTGATCGAAGGGGAATTTAAGGTCGGCGACTTGGTCACGACCCAGGTTGATAAAAAACTCAGGGACGCCGTCCAAAGAAACCACACTTCGACTCACCTCCTCCAACAAGCCTTGAAGATGGTCTTGGGTGACCATGTCGAACAAGCCGGATCCTTTGTTACACCGGAACGCTTGCGCTTTGATTTTAATCATTTCCAGGCCATGACCCGAGAAGAGATACGGGCAGTCGAAGAAATTGTCAATGAAGCCATTTTAGAAGCCTATCCGGTCCAAGCTTTTGAGACGACGATTGACGAGGCCAAAGAGTTAGGGGCAACGGCCCTATTTGGTGAAAAATATGGGCAAGTGGTCCGGGTCATCCAGGTCGGTGACTTTAGTATTGAACTTTGTGGCGGCTGTCATATTGATAATTCCGCTAAGGTTGGCTTGTTTAAGATTATGAGCGAGAATGGTATTGCCGCCGGGATCAGACGAATTGAAGCCGCAACCGGATTTAATGCCCTCCACCTGGTTGAAAAATTAGATGACCAATTGCTTGAAGTGTCAAGTGTTTTAAAAACCACACCCGACTTATTAATGGAAAAAATCCAAGAATTGGCCGATGCCAATAAACAAAAAGAAAAGACCATTGAAGGCCTAAAGCAGAAATTCGCCGGCAACCTCGTCGTCGATATTCATCAAAAAATGTCCATCATCAACGGTGTTCAGGTGACCATTGCTAACCTTGAGGGACTGGGGATGGATGAGCTTCGTAATGTCGGCGACTTATTAAAGGATCGAATGGGATCGGGGATTGTCCTGCTTGGTAGTGTCACCAATCAGAAGGTTAACTTTATTGCCACGGCGACAAAAGAGGTCGTCAAGAGAGGCTTCCATGCCGGAAAAGTAATTAAGGAAGTGGCGACGATTGCTGGCGGAGGCGGTGGTGGACGGCCGGATATGGCGCAGGCTGGAGGGAAAGAGCCGGAAAAATTGCAAGAAGCCCTGGCAAAGGGAGAGACCCTTATTCGAGACCAGTTAAATTAACTTATGGTTAAAGATAAAATTTATATCATTTACCTTGTGTTTTTTTCGAATCTGAGGTAAAATAATGTCAGTTGATTGTGAAGGAGGTCAGGCGACAATGGGAGAAAATACGATGATTGATCGTGGGACAATAATGTTTGAAGTCGATACTGATAAATCTGAAAAAATTGATAGTGTTATGCGGAAGGTTCAAGAAGCTTTAGTTGATAAAGGTTATAATCCTATCAATCAAATTGTAGGCTATGTCATGTCAGGCGATCCGACCTATATCACAAGTCATAAAGAAGCGAGAAACGCAATTCAAAAAATTGAGCGAGATGAATTACTGGAAGAATTAGTAAGACGTTATTTAAACAGTATTCAATAGTCAATAAATAGGGCTGTCTCACGTGAGGCAGCCCTATTTATTTTACTGGGATGGTCAGATGAAAATTAATCAATTGGGACAAAGCGGGATTATGGTTTCCAGAATGTGTTTTGGGACCTTAACCATTGGTCCCCTTCAGAAGAATAAAAGCTTGAGCGAAAGTCGGGAAATTATGGCCAAGGCCTTGGACCTCGGCGTTACTTTTTTTGATACCGCCGATCTCTATGATAATTATGACCACCTAGCCCAGGCACTCAACCTTAAAAAAGACCTGGTGATCAGCACAAAATCCTATGATTATAGCAAAGAAGGCTTAGAAAAGAGTGTCAACCGGGCCTTAAGGGAACTTGGCCGAGATTACATTGATATTTATATGCTCCATGAGCAAGAAAGCGACAAAACCATCGAGGGCCATTGGCCAGCCATTGAAGGCCTGATTGGCTATAAAGAGCAAGGGGTCATCCGAGCCATTGGCATCTCGACCCACCGAATTGAAGGGGTCATGGGAGCGATCAAGTATCCTGAAATTGAGGTGATTCATCCCTTGATTAATCTAAGTGGAATCGGGATTGAAGATGGGTCTCGCAGGCAAATGGAAGCGGCCATCGGCCTGGCAAAAAAAGCCGGTAAAGGGATTTATGGGATGAAGCCCTTAGGCGGTGGCAATCTACTGGCTCAAAAGCAAGCCTGTTTTGACTATATTCTTGGCCTTGAGACCCTGGATGCCGTTGCCATCGGCCTGCAATCGGTCGATGAGCTTGTTTATAATGTCAAGAAATTCAATGGTGAGTCTATTGAAAAAGACTTAGAAGACCGGGTAAAAAACAGTAAAAAAGAACTTTTGATCAGTGACTGGTGCACCGGCTGCGGGGAATGTGCAAAAGCCTGCGGCCAAGGAGCGCTTTCAATCGTCGGTCAAAAAGCGCTCATCGACCATGATAAGTGCGTCTTATGCTGCTATTGCAGCTCCTATTGTCCGGATTTTTGTATCAAAGTGATTTAAAAAAGGTGGGTGAAAAATGGAGCGAATATTGGGAATCGATGTTGGTGATAAGCGCATTGGCATCGCGGTGACAGACCCCCTTCATATTACAGCCCAAGGTTTAATGACCCTAAAGCGTAAAAGCAGAGAAGCCGACTTGGCTGCTTTTCAGAAATTAGTTGATGACTATCAGATCAAAAAAATTGTCGCCGGCCTCCCCCTTAGTATGGACGGGACGGAATCCGCCCAGACGCGAAAAACAATGAATTTCTGTCAATATCTTAAAAAACGTCTAAAAGTCCAGATGATTTACTACGATGAACAGCTGACGTCTTTTTGTTCAGAACAGATTTTAATTGAAGGAGGAGTCGCCCGTCAAGATCGGAAAAAATACATCGATATGTTAGCCGCTCAAATGATTTTGCAGGCTTACATGGATGATCAAAAAACAAACTAGCTGTAATGGATTATTTAAGTTATAATTGTTATACTATAACAATTGAATTGACCGAATACGAAAAAAGAAGGTGATTAAAGATGGAAGATAAAATTTTATTAATTGATGAAAATGGTGAAGAACGTGAATTTGAATTGATTGTCAGCATCGATATTGAAGATAAAACCTATGTGCTCTTATCCGAGGATGAAGACAGTGATGATGTTTATCCTTTCGTCATTGGCCAAGATGAGGAGGGTGAAGTCCTGATGCCGGTTGAAGATGAGGATGAATTCCAACTGATTGAAGAAGCTTATAGCCAGCTCATGGAAGAGGATGAGTAATCATAAAATGGTCAAGGGGTCGCTTGTTAAGAGGCCCTTTTAGACCGGCTTGAAAAAGAACCTAAATTTTGACATTTATTGGATCAATGTCATAGTCTGGGACTAGGGATTAATACCTTATCCTGTGATATTGATGGAGTAAATATTAGAATGATTGAAGAGCCTTTGATAATGCCTTTATCAAAAACAATCAACTGCATTTTTAAATTATCCGAATGAGATAAAAGAGAATTATTTAAGACCAAAAAAGTGTAGACGATGATGATAAAGGATTATAAGAAGGCCTCAAAACAAAAAAATCTTATAAATCGGCTAAAGGGATCGAAGAGTCTTTAGCCATTTGTAAAGAAATGAAAGGGGTCAAATTTGACTGAAAATAAAAACTTAATAACGACGGATTCACAACAAGTGGGAGGTCGGCGAAAAACCAGAAAAAAAACCCAGCCCAAAAGAGACAAGGCGAAATTGCGGATTATTCCCCTTGGCGGCCTAGGTGAAATTGGCAAGAACCTTACGGTTTTTGAATACAAGAATGAGATTGTTCTTGTTGATTGTGGACTGAAATTCCCTGACGATGAAATGTTCGGGATTGATATTGTCTTGCCTGATTTTTCCTATTTATTAGAAAATGCCGACAAAATAAAGGGGATTGTCATCACCCATGGTCACGAAGACCACATTGGTGGGTTGGTTTATCTACTTAAAAAAATAAATCTCCCCCTTTATGCGACGAAATTTACAATGGGTTTGATCGACAAGAAACTCAAAGAGCATGGACTGCTACTTAAGACCGAACGGAATATTGTCAAGCCCAAAGAAAAAATTGACATCGGTCCTTTTAACATTGAATTTATCAGGGTCAACCACAGTATTGCCGATGCCGTTGGCCTATGTATTAAATGCCCGGCCGCGACAGTTGTTCATACCGGCGACTTTAAGATTGATTACAATCCCATCGGTGGTGAAGTGATCGACTTGCAACGCTTTGCAAAAATTGGTTCGCAAGGGGTTGACCTCTTGATGTCTGACAGTACCAATGTCGAAGGCGAAGGCTTTACCCCATCGGAGAGTACGGTTGGACCGACACTGATGAAGCTCTTTCGCGGGGCTAAAGGACGGATTATCGTAACGACATTTGCGTCAAACGTTCATCGTATCCAACAGGCTATCGATGCCGCTGTCGAGTATAATCGAAAAGTTGTCATCTGTGGCCGAAGCATGGAAAATGTTAGCGAAGTGGCCATGGACCTTGGCTACCTCAATGTTCCTGATAATGTGATCGTAAAACTACGCGATATTAAAAAATACAAGGACCATGAATTAACCATTATAACGACCGGCAGTCAGGGTGAACCGATGGCAGCCCTTGGTCGAATGGCCCTTGGCGAGCATCGTCAATTAACCATAAAAAAAGAAGATACCGTTATTATTTCAGCATCCCCGGTACCGGGTAATGAAAAAATGGTGTCAGAGGTAATTAACAAACTAGTTGAACTCGGATCAGACGTTATCTATGGACGCTTTGCCGAAATTCACGTCTCCGGTCATGCTCGAAAAGAAGAACTAAAATTAATGATAACCCTGGTTCAACCAAAGCATTTCCTGCCCGTTCATGGGGAGAGCCGAATGCTTATGCAGCATGCGGAACTGGCCAGTTCCGTTGGCGTTGATCAAAAGAAAAGCTTGATTGTTGAAAACGGCACGATCATGGAACTGGATAAACGCAACTTGGAAATCGTCGGCAAGGTCCCGGCCGAACCGGTCCTTGTTGACGGGCTTGGTGTTGGCGATATTGGAAATATTGTCCTTAATGATCGAAAACGTCTTTCTGAAGATGGCTTATTTATCGTTGTTTGCACCATGCATAAGGGAAAATCGATTTCCAGCCCGGATATTATCTCACGGGGTTTTGTCTATGTGCGGGAGTCCGAAGAATTAATCAACAGCGCCAGAGAAGAAGTTAAAAAAGCCCTGCTGGCCTGTGAGGAAAAAGAAATTATCGATTGGAATTCAATCAAAAATGCCATTCGCGATTCGTTATTTAAATATTTGTACGCCAAAACCAAGCGTAAGCCCATGATCCTTCCCATTTTGATGGAAGTATAGGTTGAGAAAGAAGAGGAATTAAGAATGTTAAGTGTACAGGAAGAAGCCAATAATTTGGCTAAGGCATTAAGAGAGTCAAAAGAATATCAGGATTTTAACCAAGCCAAAGAAGTGCTTGAAAAAGAACCGGATAAAATGAAAATTGCTCAGGATTATATGAAAAAACAAATGGAAATTCAGTCTCTACAGATGATGGGCCATGAGTTGACCCAAGATCAGGTGACCAGTTATAATGCCCTGGCTAATACAATTATGGGGATACCGGTGGTTGCCCAATACTTTCAGGCCCAGGTTCAATTTTCCATTGTTTTTCAGGAAATTACCGATATTATTGCAAAAGCAGTCGATCTTGATATGGGACTTTTTGATCAAGAAGCGGATAATGCCTAAAGTTTAGAATCTTGTTAATAGGCATCCTCTAGGGGTTGCCTATTTTTCTTGGAAAAGAAGGATTGTGTTTATAGTCTGTAAAAGGAAGTGCCAAATGAATAGAAAACTAGAAGAAGTGAAACGATCGGCAAAACGATCCAAAAATAAAGCTGAAAAAAAAATAATCATCACAATCCTCATTTTTTTATTGTTTTGTGCGACTGTTTTTTTCAGTTTTTCTTTTTTTATTCGGACTAATTTAGAAGCTGTTGGCAAGGGTGAGTTGACGGGAATTGAAATCCCCCTAGGTTATTCCCTGGATGAGGTGGCTGAATTACTAAAGAGTGAAGAATTAATCCGTGATGCCTTTGCCTTTGAGTACTTTGCCAAGCGCGAGGACCTTGACGGCGGCATCCAAGCCGGCTACTATGAAATTAGTCCGGACTGGACGGTTGCAGAAATTATGGAAAAACTCACCAATGGTGAGGTTGAGGATAAAAGCTTTACCATTCCTGAAGGTAAAAATATTGAGGAAATGGCCCTAATCTTAGAAAAGAAAAATATTTGTGCCGCTGGCGACTTTGTTGCGGAAACAAAAAAGGTGGCTGATTATCAAAAGCAGTATTCTTTTTTAAAGGCCATTCCCTTAGAGGCTAAGAATGGCGAAAGTCGCAGTTTAGAGGGCTATCTCTTCCCCGATACCTATAAGATTAAAATAAATGCCACGGCAGAAGAGATCATCGTATTAATGCTCGACCGCTTTGAAGAAATATATAAGCCTGACGACCTCAAGCGAACCGCTGAAATGGGTAAGACCATCGATGACATTGTCATCCTGGCCTCAATAATTGAACTTGAAGCCTTCCACCAAGAGGATAAGGCTCCAATTGCCAGCGTCTTTTACAATCGCTTAGATCAGGATATGCCCCTTGAGGCCGATTCGACAACCAATTATGCTCGGGGGGAAAAAAAGGTCATCCTAACGACCGAACAAACGCGGATTGACTCACCCTATAACACCTATGTTTATCCCGGTTTACCCTTTGGACCGATTGGATCACCTGGTGAGGAGTCACTCCAAGCCGTCTTGTATCCGGCCGAAACCGATTATCTCTTTTTTATGTCTAATATTGAAACCGGAAAAACCTATTTTAATAAGACCTATGAAGACCATTTAAAAGATGTTGATATCCATTTATCTTCCTATCCGGCAGGTCAATAGGCTTATGAGTGAAATTGTAAAAGATTGTGTTGAAGACTATCTTCGTCATCTGCTCCTTGTTAAGAATGATCAATTAGCGGCCTTTAGAAGGCAAGCAGAAGCCTTAGCACTTCCCATTATTCACCCGGAAGTGCAGCGCCATATTGAACTTTTAATTAAATCACAAAAAATTCAATCGATCCTGGAAATTGGGACAGCGGTGGCCTATTCAGCCGCCGCTTTTGCCCTTGCCATGGGGCAAGGGGGGAGGGTCGATACAATTGAGCGCAATCCTAAAATGATTAGCCAGGCTGAAAAAAATATTAAAGCCTTTGGCTTGAGTGGGCAAATCCATCTTTTAGTCGGTGACGCCCAAGACCTAGTCCCCAACTTGCAATCAGGCTATGAGATGATTTTTCTTGATGGGGCCAAAGGCCATTATCTTCATTTACTTGACGATTGTCTGGGACTTTTAAAGCCAGGAGGACTACTCATCTCGGATAACGTCTTGTTTAAGGGCATGATTGCCTCGGATAAGCTGGTGGTTCGCCGAAAAGTAACGATTGTAAAACGGATGCGGGCTTATTTACAGGTTATTTCAAACCATCCCAAACTCCTCACTTCAGTTCTCCCCTTAGGGGACGGGCTGGCAATCAGCTTAAAAAAATAGAAAATGAAAGAAGAGATGTATGAAAAAACCAGAACTTCTGGCACCGGCTGGGAATTTCGAAAAATTAAAGTATGCCATTCACTATGGTGCCGACGCGGTTTATTGCGCCGGCAAACAATTTGGCCTTCGAGCCAAGGCCGATAACTTTGACCTGGAGACTTTAGCCCAAGCGGTTAGCTATGTTCACAAAAGACAGAAAAAAATCTATGTTACCTTAAATATCATTCCTCAAAACAAAGATTTTGAAGGCCTTGCTGCTTATATCGAAGAATTAAATGCACTAGGGGTCGATGGGGTGATTGTTGCCGATCCGGGTATTTTTTCCCTAGTCCGCCAAACAGCCCCCAATCTAAAGATATCGATGAGTACTCAGGCTAATAATACCAATTGGCCAAGCATTAACTTCTGGCACGGCTTAGGGGCTAAGCGGGCAGTCTTGGCCAGAGAGCTTAGCCTAGCGGAAATTACCGAGATCAGAAAACGTGTCCCTGCGGCCATGGAAATTGAGACCTTTGTTCATGGAGCCATGTGCATTGCCTATTCCGGTCGGTGTTTGCTGAGCCATTATATGACCGGTCGCAACTCAAATCAGGGTGATTGTGCCCAGTCTTGCCGGTGGAAATACCATCTAGTGGAAGAGACCAGGCCGGATGAAGCCTTTAGCATTGAAGAAGATCAATCGGGGTCATTCATCTTCAACTCAAAAGATCTTTGTTTGATCAAGGAGATTCCCCAGCTGATAGCAGCGGGGGTTGATAGTTTTAAAATTGAAGGGCGAATGAAAAGCCTCTACTATGTAGCGACAGTGGTTTCGGCCTATCGACGAGCTATTGATGCCGCCGTTGACCAGCCGGCCATAAAAAAAGTCGATCATGCCCTTTATGACGAGCTTACAAAAGTCAGCCATCGCCGCTATACGACTGCTTTTTTTGATGGCCAAAGCAAGGCCGGTGATCAAAATTATGGGACCAGCTCTTATACCAGAAATTATAATTTTGTTGGTATTGTCCTTGCTTATGATGAAAAAAGTAAGTGCGCGACAATCGAGCAGCGAAATAAGATTAGCCAGGGCGACGAGCTTGAAATCATGCTCCCAGCTAAGGGTTTCTTTAGACAAACAGTTCAGGCTATTTGGGATGACCGGGGTAAAGCCATTGATGCCACCCCCCATGCTAAAATGATCTATCAAATCGCCGTCGACCAACCGGTGGCTGCCATGGATATCCTAAGAAAAAAAACCAGTCAAAATAATTAATTATTTTGACTGGTTTTTTGTCCATAAAGAATGGTCGAAAGACTAAAAAAATGGTAGAATTGGTGTTAGACGAATCATTCAAAATTAATTGTAATTAGGGGGAGTTATGAAAATATATATTGCCGCATCGTGGAAACACCAACACGCCGTTGAGATGTTAACGAATCTCTTAGAAGAGCGTGGTCATGATGTTTTATCTTGGATTCGTGAGGGACGACCGGAAGAAGCTTTTTTATCACAAAAGGAATTGACCCATTTTATTGAATCAAGTGAAGGTAAGCGGGTATTTGATTTTTGTGTGAATTCGGTCATGTCAGTGGATTTAGTGATTTATTTAGGGGCGTCTGGCTGTGATGCTTGGGCTGAAATTGGGGCCGCCTTTGGATCGAGTATCCCAATTCTGGGATTAAGGGCCAAGGCCGAGCAGGTTGGCCTGATGCGCCATATGATTAAAAACTGGTTTACTGGTATCCCTGATCTACTTTTAGCAGTCGAGGAATTAGAAAAATAAAGATTAAAAATGGGGGTGTATATGCTATTGCTAGAAAATGTTTCAAAAGCCTATGGTGATAAACAGATAAAAGCCGTTGATCATTTGAATTTAGAAGTGAAACCGGGAGAAATATTTGGTTTTGTCGGGCCCAATGGGGCTGGAAAAACCACCACTATCAAGATGATTATCAATCTATTAAAGCCCGATACAGGAAAAATTTTGATTAATGGCATTGATAACCAGAAAGAGGTGATTGCGGCAAAAAGACAATTTTCTTATGTCCCCGATACCCCGGTTTTATTTGAAAAAATAAAAGCCATTGATTATTTAAAATTTATGACCGATGTCTATCAGGTCCCGGTTGAGACAAGGGAACAATTAATCGACGAGTACCTTAATCTTTTTGAGATCAAAAAAGTGATCAATGATCCGATTGGTTCTTTTTCACATGGGATGAAACAAAAATTGGCACTTGTAGGGGCATTACTCCATGACCCGAATCTGTTTGTCCTCGATGAACCGATGGTTGGCCTTGACCCAAAATCATCCTTTGAGCTTAAGAAAATTATGCGTGAACGTTGTGATCGGGGGAAGGCAGTGTTTTTTTCAACTCATGTCCTCGAAGTGGCCGAAAAGATATGTGATCGTATCGCCATTATTAACAAGGGAAAACTGATTGAAATTGGGACCATGGATGAACTAAGACAAAAGGCCGGAAGCCAAGAATCCTTAGAGCAAATATTTTTGGAGTTGACAGAGGGATGAAAGAATGGCTTAATTTAACAAAAATACTGATCGATGAATCATGGGGAATATCTCAATTTCGATACAATCAAAAACACGATAAAAAGGCTTTTTTCAAGCAATTAGGCTTAATTCTTTTAGTCCTCATTGCCCTATTACCGATGTTTATAATCTATCTTTCTTTAATGGTGGCATTATACCTCGGCCTTTCTTATCTGGGTCAGGCATCGTTTATTTTAAGTCTCGGTTTTATTGCTACAAGTATTGTAATTATTATCTTTGGGATCATGCAGATTATCTCAGAGTTCTATTTCTCTAAGAATATCGAGGAACTTTTACCTCTGCCGCTATCGGCCCAAAAAATAATTTTAGCAAAGTTTAGCGTCGTCTTGTTTCCAAATTATATGTTCACAGCCTTTGCCTTCTTACCGATACTGATGATCTATGGTATGGGTCAAGGCATGGGATTGCTTTATCTTATTTTGTCGACCCTCGTTTTTCTTTGCTTGCCGATTATTCCTCTGGCACTAATCACGGCGATCACCATGCTAGTGATGAAGGGAACAGCGAGGGGACGAAAAGATGTGATTCAGATTATCTTTTCATTTATCTTAGTGATTGCCATTTTCACGTTTCAATTTGGTTTTGCCTCTCAATTGACGGGCTTAGAAGGGATTGAATTACAACGTTTTTTACAAGATTTCCTCCAAAACAATGAAGTACTTTTAAATAATCTCACGTATATCATGCCGACGAGTATAATAGTTGCATTCAGCCTTAGTCAGATTACCTTTATGTCCTTTATTTGGATTTTATTGCTAATGGTTTTGACGTTCTTGTCGATAATGGTATTACAAGTCATCGGAAAGAAATTCTATCTGAGTAGTTTAGTATCCGGCAGCCATTCAAAAAAAGGAAAAAGACTATCTCAGGAAGGACAACAGAAATTATTTAATCGGGAAAATCCCGCTTGGCTATCAGTCTTTTTAATGGATTTTAAGATTATCACCCAGACCCCTATTTTTTTGTTTAATAATGTCAGTGTTGTTGTTATTGTCCCAGTGATTTTTCTTTTAGCACTATCTTTTAGCGGGATTAAGGCGGAGGATTTTATCGAACTGAGGCGTTTTTATCAGGAAAATAGTTTTGTTTTTAATTATATATTGATTGGATTTTTTGCCTTCTTTGCAACAAGTTCAGCGACAACAGCGACTAGCTTTTCTAGGGAAGGAAAAGCCTCTTGGCTGACACGGATTATTCCAGTTTCAGCTAGAGATCAAATCATTGGACGATCCCTCACTGCTGTGGCGATCCAAGGTTTGGGGATGCTAATCACCCTTCTTGCGGTGATCTACTATCTGCCTTTGAATCTTAGTACGATTCTTATTTCAACTATTCTGGGCTTAGCCATGAGCGTGCCTATTTTGTTTTTTGGTTTATTAATGGATATGAATCGGCCTCTTTTGAATTGGGATAATCCACAAAAAGCGGTCAAAAATAACTTAAATGTTATTTTTACGCTCTTTGCCGGGACCTTTTATGTCGGACTAATTGGGGGGATTAGTTTTTTGATTGGTTATTTCAGTCATCATTATTGGGGCTACTTAAGTATCATCCTATTAAACGCTTTAGTAGGAAAATTACTTTATCGCTCTATTAATCAGCGACTTGAAAAACGATTAATCGAGCTAGGTGATTAGAAGTAGTAAGAAAGATTAAGGAGAATCAGGTGAGAACGACGACAAATGAGAAGAAATCAAATTTGCTAATTTTTGAGAAGAGCCCCTATCTGCTTCAACATGCTTACAATCCAATCAAATGGCATCCTTGGAATCAGGAAGCCTTTGAAAAAGCCAAAGACGAAAATAAACCGGTCTTTCTTTCGATTGGCTATAGTACCTGTCATTGGTGCTATGTGATGGAGAAAGAATCCTTTGATGACCCGGAAGTGGCAGAATTATTAAATCAGCATTTTATCAGTATTAAAGTGGATCGAGAGGAGCGACCGGATATTGATCAGATTTACACGACTTTTGCGCAAATGAGTACCGGCCAAAGTGGTTGGCCTCTTAATGTTTTTTTGACCACTGATCAAAAGCCTTTTTATGCCGGCACCTACTACCCCAAAAATGCTAGAAATGGCCAGATGGGCCTCATTGATATCTTAAAGGGCATTTCATCACAATGGCAAGAAAAGCGCTCAGATCTTATTCATACGGCCCAACGAATCACCCGTCTGCTTAATGATTTGGAAAAATCCTATAAACCGGAGCCGATAAAGGATGAAATCCTAGAAGAAGCCTATCATGAACTTAAAAAAAGATACGATCCTGTTAATGGTGGCTTTAGCAAGGCGCCAAAATTTCCTGCTCCCCAGATTCTGTTTTTTCTGATGCGCTATCACAAGGTGACAAAGGATGCGTTCGCTATGGAAATGGTTGAAAAAGCTCTGGATCAAATGTATAGGGGGGGGATTTTTGATCACCTTGGCTATGGCTTTTCAAGGTATTCAACCGATGAAAAATGGCTTATTCCCCATTTTGAAAAAATGCTCTATGATAACGCCCTCTTAATTATTGCTTATACGGAAGCCTATCAGATTACTAAGAAAATACGTTATAAAGAAATTGCCGAAAAAACAATCACTTATCTCATTCGCGATATGAAATCCTATGATGGTGGCTTTTATTCGGCCAAAGACGCCGATTCAGAGGGGATTGAGGGCAAGTTTTATAGTTGGTCCAAACAAAAAGTCGAGAAGATTCTTGATCCTGACCAGGCCAGTCTATTATTTGACCATTACCCCATGGATAAATTCGGAAATTTCCAAGGCCAGAACATCATGAATCTTTTATCAACCGATGTGGATCAATTAGAGAAAGATCCGGTTACAAAGGACAATTTAGAGGCGGTATTAAAAATTCTTCTTGAACACCGTAATAAACGGGTTCGTCCTCACAAAGATGATAAAATCCTAACGGCTTGGAATGCCTTAGTGATTGTCGCTTTAGCTAAGGCCGGACGTATTTTTGATAATGAGACCTACACTAGCCATGCTAAGGCCGCCATGCGTTTTATTGAAACGAAACTCACCGATGATTTTGGCCGGTTAAAGGCCCGCTACCGAAAAGGCGAAGTAAAATATTTTGGC
Organism: uncultured Lachnospiraceae bacterium; assembly: GCA_964632785.1. Taxonomy (GTDB): domain Bacteria; phylum Bacillota; class Clostridia; order Eubacteriales; family Eubacteriaceae; genus Acetobacterium. The sequence goes on from CAZWEU010000002.1 coordinate 57,241, forward strand.
TATTTAAACGATTATGTTTTTGTCATGTGGGCCTACATTGAACTCTATGAAAGTAGCTTTGAGACCTCTTATATGGAAAAAGCCTTTGTTAAAATGGAAAAAATTATCGATGAATTTGGCCATGATGAGGGCCATAAAGGTTTTTATTTTTACGGAAAAGACCATGAGCGACTGATTTCAAAACCAAAGGAGATCCTTGATGGGGCTCTGCCCTCGGGCAATGCGATCATTTTGTTTTCCTTAATCAAACTAGGAAAGATTGGCAACCGAAAAGACTATCTTAAAAAGGCCGAAAGTATGCTCGCCTACTTTGCCAGTAAAATTAACCAAGCCCCAATCGCCTACCCAATGATACTCGTCGCAAAAATGATGTGGGATTTTGGCAAGGAAGAAATTGTTCTAGTTGGGGCTTTAGATGATTTAGTAATAAGGGAAATGATCGAAGAAATTAACCACTACTTTAGGCCTTTTTCCTTTATCCTCTTGAATAAAAGTGATCGTGATTTTATTAATATCAATCCCCTGCTAAAAAACTTAAAACAAGTTGAGGACCAAGCGACGGCCTACCTGTGTAATCAGAGCGGATGCAAGGCCCCGGTTAATCACAAACAGGGTCTGGCTGAATTATTAAAGGAAGATGAATAAAGAGAGTTAATTGGGGTAATGATAAAAAGAAAAGGTGAAAAATGAGCTATCAAAAAAAATCAAAGGAAACTTTAAAGAAAGAGTTAACGGCTGAGCAATATGCGGTAACCCAAGAAGATGCGACCGAGGCGGCCTTTAAACACCCTTATCACAATAAGATGGAAAAAGGAATTTATGTCGATATCACAAGTGGTGAGCCCTTGTTTTCCTCGAGCGATAAATATGTATCGGGTTGTGGCTGGCCGAGTTTTACAAAACCGATCGATAAAAAATTAATTGTTGAAAAATCAGACCATCGTTTTGGTATGCGCCGAGTTGAGGTGAGAAGTCAAACGGCTGATGCCCATTTGGGTCATGTTTTTACCGACGGGCCCCGAGATAAAGGCGGTCTTCGCTATTGCATCAATGGTGCGTCTCTTCGCTTTATACCCTTGGACGAGATGGAAGCAGCGGGCTATGGTGACTTTATGAAAATTGTTGATGATTAAATTAACCTTGAGATGCAGCGTTTATTTCCCTTCTGAGGAATAAGCGCTGTTATTATTTGCTATTATTATTTAGTGAAGGATGAAATGGTTGTGATCGACCGTCAGAATCTTTTCATTTTGAAGCTGGGAGAGAACCCGGGAGAGGGCGCTGCGATCAACGCAAAGAAAATCGGCTAATTCATTACGGTTAAAGGAAATTTCAAAGCGGTTTGACGTATTCTTTTCAGCCTGCATGGATAAATAGGTAAGAACTTTTTCACGGATCGACCGTTGCGATAAAAGCCGGTTTTTATTGCTAAGCAGGATGTTTTTCCGGGCTAAGATCTTAAGCAGGTTTTGAATTAATTGATTATGAAAAGTGCAACTGGAAGGACAGGTGGTGATAATTCGGTTAAGGCCAAGAAACAGAATTAAAGAATCCCTTTTGGCGAGGACGGTCACCGGGCTTTCTAAAATATCGGCTGAGGCAAAGGTTTCAGCAAAAATATGGGTCGGCCCTAATTCAGTTAAGATTGAACGATTGCCATTAAAATCGTCTTGAATGATTTGAATTTCGCCTTTTAAAACGACGCCGACAGCAGAAACTGCTTGACCGGCCATTAAAATGATTTCCCCCCGGTCATAGCTTTTTTCCTTACTGCCTAAACAGTGGAGCAGGGAAGGAAGGTCCTCATTTATTCCGTCGAATAATTCAACTTTTCTTAAAATGTTGATATAATCCATATATATTTCCTCGCTGTTGCATATGCAACAAACTTTTTATCTTTATTATAGTATGATAAGGCCAAGAAATCAAGTTGGGAGAAAATATGATACGACAAATAATTACGATTGATGAAGAAAAATGCAATGGTTGTGGCCTTTGCGTCGACGCTTGTCACGAAGGGGCCCTTGGAATGGTCGATGGGGTGGCAAAATTGCTTCGAGATGATTATTGTGATGGCCTAGGTGATTGTTTACCAACCTGTCCCACCGGCGCCATTTCTTTTGAGGAACGAGAGGCCGCCCCCTACGATGAGGCAACCGTTCTTGCCAATATCGCAGCCAATAAAAAAACAGCGTGTCCGGGAACACAGGCGACAACCATTGGCGATGATGGTTTAGAGCCGCTCGACTGTGCTTGCCCCGGCTCATCCTCAAAAGTGATTGAACGAGCGAGTGACACTTCTGTTGCGGTCGAAAAAGAGGGGCCACCATCGGAATTAAGGCAATGGCCGGTTCAAATTAAGCTAGCCCCGGTCAATGCACCTTATTTTAGGGGGGCTAACCTGCTAATTGCTGCTGATTGCACAGCCTATGCCTATGGCGACTTTCATAATCGCTTTATGAAAAATAAAGTGACCTTAATTGGCTGTCCCAAGCTCGATGCCACCAACTATGCCGATAAGCTGACGGAGATCTTAAAAATTAATGACATTAAGAGTGTCACAGTGGTAAAGATGCAAGTCCCATGTTGTTCAGGCATGCTAAGTGCCGTGACAACGGCCTTAAAGAATTCCGGGAAAATGATTCCATGGCAGATTCACACCATCTCTAGTGATGGAAGAATTCTTGAAAACAATTAAGCTTTGTTTTAAATAAAGTTCAATCGGGTAATCATAATATAGATTGTTAAGAAAAAATAATTAGGAGGTTTTAATTATGGCGATGAAAATGTTTTGTTATCAATGTCAGGAAACAATGGCAAACAAGGGTTGCACCAAAGTCGGAATGTGTGGTAAAACAGCCGATGTGGCAAACTTGCAAGATTTAATGATTTATGCCCTAAAGGGTGTGTCGATTCTAGGCTTAAAAGCTGATGAAATTGGCTATGAAGTAGATGGCTTAGATAAGTTATTAATGGATTCACTCTTTATGACTATTACCAATGCAAACTTTGACAAAGACCGGTTTTTTGCGCAAATTAAAAAAGCCCTGAAATTAAGAGACGAGTTAAAGGCGACACTGATTGAAAAAGGCGTCGAATTAGGCGACCTTAAAGATCCGGCGACCTTTAGCGTTAACGGCAATGACGACATTGTCTTTAAGTCAGAAGCCAAGGAAGTCAGTGTTCTGGCAACGGAAAATGAAGACGTCCGGTCACTACGGGAATTAACTGTTTATGGCTTAAAAGGAATCGCTGCCTATGGCGAGCATGCTGCTAACTTAGGTCACGAAAACAAAGATGTTGCTAAATTTATTAGAAAAGCACTAGCAGCGACCCTCGATGACAGCCTATCCGTCGATGAACTCGTGGCCCTAGTCCTGGAAACCGGTAAGTATGGTGTCGATGTGATGGCTTTATTAGATGAAGCCAATACCTCAAGCTATGGTAACCCTGAAATTACTGAGGTTAACATTGGCGTTCGAAATAATCCGGCCATCTTAATTTCCGGTCATGACTTAAAAGACATGGAAGAATTATTAGAACAAACAAAGGGGACCGGGGTTGATGTTTACACCCATGGTGAAATGTTGCCGGCCAACTACTACCCTAAATTTAAAAAATATGATCACTTTGTTGGAAACTATGGTAACTCATGGTGGTTACAAAAAGAAGAATTCCAAAGCTTTAATGGTGCCATTCTCTTTACAACCAACTGCATCGTTCCACCTAAAGCCGATTATGCCGACCGTGTCTATACAACCGGTAGCTCAGGCTATCCGGGTTTTCCCCATATTCCTGACCGCGTTGATGGCCAGGCAAAAGATTTCTCGCAAGTGATCGAACATGCTAAGAAATTGCCGGCTCCGACAGAAATTGAAAAAGGAAAAATCGTTGGTGGCTTTGCCCATGCCCAGGTCTTTGCCCTTGCTGACCAGGTTGTCGAGGCCGTTAAATCGGGTGCCATTAAAAAATTCTTTGTTATGGCTGGTTGTGACGGACGTCATAAGAGTCGAAGTTACTATACCGATTTTGCTGCCAAATTGCCTAAAGATACGGTCATTTTAACGGCCGGCTGTGCCAAATTCAGATATAATAAGTTAAATTTAGGCGATATCAATGGGATTCCCCGGGTCCTCGATGCCGGACAATGTAACGACTCCTATTCATTAGCCGTGATTGCTATGAAATTGCAAGAGATCTTTAAATTAGAAGATATCAATGACCTGCCAATCGCTTATAATATCGCTTGGTATGAGCAAAAAGCGGTGATCGTCCTCTTAGCCCTCCTCTATTTAGGGGTAAAGGATATCCACTTAGGACCAACACTACCGGCATTTTTATCGGAAAATGTTGTTAATGTACTGGTCGAAAATTTTGGCATTGGTGGAATCACCAATGTTGAAGATGACATGGAAATGTTCATGAACGCTTAATAAAGATAGGATTAAAAATAAGATAATAAAATCCCTAGTCAGATTTTTTCTGGCTGGGGATTTTCTCTGTTTTGCGATAAATACATGCAATTTTAAAAGAAATTGTGTATAATGGTTTAAAAGCAAAAGAAGGATTTTATAGATGAAAATTGTTAATAAAAAAAGATTTATTGTTTCGAGTATTGGTCTGGCCTTTATTATAATTCTTGTGATCGTCATCATTGCTTTTAATGTTTATAACCCCTTTGGCAAAAATCTTGATGAAAAGCAAGTTCAGAAAACGCAAGTTTCCCAAGAAGAGGTGATGCCGGATGCCACACCGATTAAAGAAGAGAGTGAGGCAGAGAATGTTAAGCCGGACAATAGCGAAAGGGAGAAAACGGGGCCTGATGGTATTTTTCAGGTCGGCAGCATTAATCAAATTGTTAATCGCAATTATCCTTTAGCGGCCGATTATGTGCCAAGCGATATGGTCTGGCTGGATCTTCCCGGGACCAGAGATACCCAAATGCGGGCCGAGGCCGTCGCCGCCTTAACAAAACTCTTTGAGGCCGCCCAGGCCCAGGGCCTTGACCTCTATTGTAGTTCCGGCTACCGGTCTTATGGCCTACAAGAAGAGCTCTATGATGGTTACGTGGCGACCTATGGTCAAGAAGAGGCCGATTTATTTAGTGCCAAACCGGGAACAAGTGAGCACCAGACGGGCTTGGTGATGGATGTGACTTGTGAATCGGTTGCTTTTGACTTGCTCGAAAGCTTTGGCCAAACAAAAGAAGGGGCCTTTGTTCGCGACCACGCCCATGAGTATGGCTTTATCATCCGCTACCCCCAAGGAAAAACAAGCAGCACCGGTTATTCCTATGAACCCTGGCATATTCGCTATCTGGGAGTGGCCTTGGCGACGGAGGTCAAAAATAGTGGAAAAACACTAGAAGAGTATTACGGCCTATAAGCAAAAGTAAGTGATCATAAATAGAAACAATTGAGGAGGACGAAATGGAAAAAATGAAACGATCAACAAAAGCATGGGTAAATTTAATTTTGCTGGCCCTGACCTTGGTGGTTAATGGCCTGGGTGCCTTTGGGGTAATCAATGGTTTATCGCAAAAAGAAATATCGGATATGTATCAAACCTTAATCACCCCGGCGCCCTCAACCTTTAGTGTTTGGAGTGTCATCTACACCTTATTAATTATTTCCTTGCTGGTGATGATTGTCAAAAAAGACGATGATTATTATGGGGCGGCGATCGATCGGATCACCCCGCTTTTTTGGTTATCCTGTGTCCTTAACATCATTTGGATTGTCTTGTTTTCCTTTCTTCAAATCGGTTTATCAACGGTCTTTATTTTAGCCTTTGCCATCACCTTAAGCCTCATTGTTAAACAAATTGGGACCCTGCAAACCAAGAAACGCTGGTTACTGCCGGCGGCTTTTGGCATGTATAGTGGTTGGCTGCTGATTGCAACTGTGGTAAATGTCGCTGCTTGGCTGGTGAAAATTGGCTGGAATGGCTTTGGGATTTCACCGGAAATTTGGAGTATCATCATTTTGATCGTTGCCGTAGGGCTAACCTTAGTGGTTGTCTTTAATACTAAAAACGCCGTCATCCCGCTGCCAATTGCCTGGGGCTATTATGGTATTTATCAATTTTTAAAGGCCCCTGAAGGCTTTGCTGGCCTCTATACAGTCTTACCCTTGTTTACCATCATCGGCCTGGTTCTTTTAATTGGCATTGCCGGAATTCAATTTTACCGCAATCAATATTCCTTGATGCTTGATCCAAGTGTGGACGAGCGCTAGTGAGCGATTAAAAAATAGTGCTATCGTCAAATGATTAAGCATAAAATGACGATAGCACTTTAACACTTGCAGATAATCTGCTATACTATAAATAATTGCGCGCCCGTAGCTCAGGTGGATAGAGCAGTAGTTTCCTAAACTGCGTGCCGGAGGTTCGAATCCTCTCGGGTGCGCCATTTTTTTGCCTAAAATAAATAATTAAGCTAAAATTAAGAAAAAAGCCCTATAATGAAATCAAGATTAGCACTCAGGGATCAAGAGTGCTAACAAAATAAATAAGAGGAGGCTTTTAAATGTTAAGTTTAACACCTTATCGTCGGAATAATCTAGCACGTAGGGATGATGTTGTAGATCTTTATAATATGGTTGATCGTTTCTTTAACGGCGTCCAAGGCCCTTTAGCTGAATTAGACAAGACCACCTTTAAAGTGGATGTTAGAGAAAATGATGATGAATTTTTAATTGATGCAGAATTAGCCGGTTTTACTAAGGACGAGGTATGCATCGATCTCGATGATGGAACTTTATATATTTCGGCCGAAAAGAAAGAAGAAAAAAGCGAAGAAACGGACAAGTATCTACACCGAGAGCGTTCCTTTACAGCAATGAAACGGGGGGTTTTTCTCCCTAGCGTAGATGAAGAAGAAATTAAGGCCAAATTTGAAGATGGTGTTCTTAAAATCAGAGTGCCAAAGCGAAAAAAGGACGACAAGAAAAAATTAATTGAAATCGAATAAGCTTTAAAAAATTTAAATCGTCAAAAAACTTGAGCGACTCAACTGAGTCGCTCAAGTTTTTTTATGGGGTTTAAAAATGACTTGGTAATGATCTATGCGCCTGCTTTTAAACATGGTATAATATGTCTAATAAACTTAGGAATAGGGGCATCTACTTGAAAAACGATAAAAAACTTCTCCTAGTGCTATTTTTTCTATTGCTTTTAGCCTTAATTTCTCCTATTATAATAACCTGGTTAGGAATTGTTTTGCTTCAATTTATGAAGCCGGCATTTTTAGTCTTAAGCGTGATTCTTTTCGTGATCACGATTGTTGTCGCTTGGAAGGGGAGACTTGGACGATAAGGAATTCCCCGGAGATTTTATTTAGGAGCAGGGCTTTGAAGATACGAAAAGTAGAAAAAAAAGATTATGGTCAGGTCTTAGCGATTTTAAATGCAGCCATTAATAAACGATTGTATACGGCCCTCTTAAAAGAAGTTACAATCGAAGAGCGCAAAGAATGGTTTTATAAACATGAGTCGCCAAAGTATCCCTTGTTTGTTGCTGAGATCGAGGACCGGGTAGTTGGATGGATCAGTTTAGAAGTCTTTCGTGGTGGTCGGCAAGGTTTTCTGGTAACGGCTGAGCTGAGTTATTACATCGATGAAGACTATCGAAATAACAAAGTGGGCTCGGCCTTGTTGGCTCACGCCATCGCCGAGGCCAAGAAAATTGGCTATAAAAACTTGCTAGCCGTTATTTTTGATACTAATTTGGCCAGTCAGAAACTGGTGGTAAAAAACGGCTTTGAAAGATGGGGCCATCTGCCGGATGTGATTGAAATTGATGGCAAGCTGATTGGCTGCGATTATTGGGGATTAAAACTATATAATTCTTGATTTTGCAAGAAGATTCTGATATGATGAGCGTGTTGATGAAAAGGCTACGGCCTTTTTTATTTTGCAAAAAGGTCAGTTAAAAAGAATGGTCACAGGATTTGTTTTGTATTGACAGAAACAAGTTTTTTGTGGTATTCTATGTTAGTGACCATGAAAATAGGAAACGTGTGTCTGGATATTTTGTGGGTGTTGATTTAAAGATCTAGGAGGTGCTGTAATGCGAGTAAAAGTTACTTTAGCATGTACGGAATGCAAGCAAAGAAATTACGATACAATGAAAAACAAGAAAAACAATCCTGATCGTTTAGAAATGGAAAAGTATTGCAAGTTTTGCAAAAAGCATACAAGCCATAAAGAAACGAAATAATGGAAATGAGGAATAAAAATGGCCAAGAAAAAAACTAAAAAAGCCAATGTTAAGAAAAAAAATGTCAAGAACACCACAGCACAAGTACAAAAAGACACCGATAAGGCGACCAACCTGGTAAAAGAAGAAAAAAAAGCAGGACAAGTAACGAAGACTGACAAGAAAACACCAAAAAAATCAGTTGATAAAAACAAAAAACCAAATATAGTTACGCGCGCCATTACCTTCTTAAAAGGCGTTTTATCAGAGTTGAAAAAAGTTACCTGGCTCAATAAGCAGGAACTTGTTCAGCATACCGGCATTGTCGCCGGAGTTGTGACCATTTTCACCTTGCTTACTTGGGTTGTTGATACTGGATTAGGAGCACTTGCCGCCTTATTTTTAAATGTTTAGGTAAGGGAGAGTCATGGAAAACAATCAAGAAGAACAGGCACAATGGTATGTGGCTCACACTTATTCGGGTTATGAGAATAAGGTGAAGGCAAGTATCGAAGCGACAGTTGAAAATAGAAATATGGAAGACTTGATCCTCGAGATTCAAGTTCCGGTCCAAGAAGTCGTCGAGCGAAAAGATGGGAAAACAGTTGTTAAAGAAAAGAAATTGTTCCCTGGCTATGTTATTATTAAGATGCAAATAACCGATGAGTCCTGGTATGTGGTTCGCAATACCCGTGGCGTTACCGGTTTTGTAGGTCCGGCATCTAAGCCGGTTCCCTTATCGCAAGCGGAACTAAAAAAGATGGGGATTCGAAAACAGCGAGTTGAAATTCAACTTGAGATTGGTGAAGAAGTAAAAGTAATCGAAGGACCACTGGAAGGATACACCGGTGTGATTGAAGAAATTCAAGTGGAAAAAGCAAAAGTCAAAGTGAATGTATCCATGTTTGGACGGGAGACCCCGGCTGAACTAGGCTTTGAACAGGTTGAAAAACTTAAACAATAAATAGATGAAGGAGGTGTCAGCATGGCTAAAAAGGTAATGGGACTTATAAAACTTCAAATTCCTGCCGGTAAGGCAACGCCAGCTCCACCAGTTGGACCCGCACTCGGGCAACATGGCGTTAATATTATGGGATTCTGTAAGGAATTTAATGCAAAAACAGCAAATGATGCAGGGATGATTATTCCTGTTGTGATTACCGTTTATCAGGACCGGTCGTTTACGTTTATTACAAAAACGCCACCAGCAGCAATTCTATTAAAGAAATTAGCTGGAATTGATTTAGGATCGGGAGAACCCAATAAAACAAAAGTGGCCAAGGTTACTCAAGATCAAATCAGAGAAATTGCCACTATTAAAATGCCGGATTTAAATGCCGCAAGTGTTGAATCGGCAATGCGGATGATCGCCGGAACAGCCCGTAGTATGGGTATCACCGTCGAAGAGTAAGTCAATAGGACATTTAGCAATTAAGTGGGAGGGAAACCGCTAAGACCACAAGGAGGTAAAGATGGGAAAAAGATATCAAGAATTAGTCAAGTCTTACGATAAGCAAGAACTTTATGATTTTGAAGAGGCGATTGCCCAAGTCAAAAAAATGGCAACGGCAAAGTTTGATGAGACCATTGAATTACATATTAAACTAGGTGTTGATTCACGACATGCCGACCAACAGGTACGTGGCGCTCTTGTTCTTCCACATGGGACCGGCAAAAGCGTTAAAGTTTTAGTCATCGCCAAAGGTGAAAAACTAAAAGAAGCAGAAGAAGCAGGCGCTGATTTTTACGGCGAAGATGACATGATTGAAAAAATTCAAAAAGAAAACTGGTTTGATTTTGATGTCATGATCGTAACACCCGATATGATGGGCAAGGTTGGCCGATTAGGTCGCGTCCTCGGACCAAAAGGATTAATGCCAAATCCAAAATCAGGGACCGTCACCATGGATGTCGCTAAAGCTGTTTCCGATACAAAAGCCGGTAAGGTTGAGTATCGCTTAGATAAAACCAATATCATGCATGTGATCATTGGAAAAGCTTCTTTTTCAGATGAAAATTTACTGGAGAATATGAACGTTTTACTTGAGACCGTTAAAAAAGCAAAACCGGCGGCATCAAAGGGTCATTATTTTAAAACGATCACCCTGGCCTCGACGATGAGTCCGGGCGTCAAAATTAATCCAGCAAAAATATAGATTTCAATGCTTGACAAGAACCAGATAATAGCATAAAATAGATTTGTTATCAAAGTTTATTCATCCATAGACAGTAGGTGGTCAATAAATCCTACCGAGGTTGAAGAGAAAGTAGCATTTTTTGCTCTCTTCACGTCGTGGAGAGAGCTTTTTTAATAGAAATAAATGAAGGAGGTGCACATCGTATATGGCAAAAGTTGAAGAAAAACAGGTCATTGTTCAGGAGATTGCGGAAAAATTCAAAACTGCGCAAACCGCTGTTCTTGTTGATTATCGTGGATTGAATGTTTCGGAAGTAACTGAATTACGGGCACAAGCAAGAGCTGCTGGTATTGATTATAAAGTCTATAAAAATTCAATGATGCGTTTTGCCGTTAAAGAAACAGGCTATGAAGGTTTGTTAGATGCCTTGGTTGGTCCAACCGCCGTTGCATTTTGCGATACCGATCCTGTTGCTCCGGCAAAACTACTCAGTAATTTTGCAAAGAAACACAAGGCCCTTGAAATAAAAGCGGGCATGGTTGATGGCAAGGTCTTAAATGTCCAAGGGGTTAAAGACTTGGCAGAATTGCCACCAAAAGAAGAATTGATTGCTAAGGTATTAGGCGGCTTAAATGCCCCAATTGCCGGCTTTGTCAATGTTTTAAATGGTAACATGCGGGGCTTAGTTGTCGCCCTTAATGCAATTGCAGAACAAAAACAAGCAGAATAAGAAAATAAAAAGAATCTTTGGAGGTAGTATAAAATGGCAAGTGAAAAAGTTGTACAATTAATTGAAGATGTAAAAGCGTTAACGGTACTTGAATTATCAGAGTTGGTAAAAGCGCTGGAAGAAGAATTTGGTGTTAGTGCAGCGGCTCCAGTAGCGGCGGCAGCCGGTGCGGCTCCGGCCGGTGAAGCAGCAGAAGCTGAAGAACAAACAGAATTTGATGTGATCTTAAGCGCTGTAGGCGATCAAAAGATTAAAGTTATCAAGGTTGTCCGAGAAATTACCGGCCTAGGCTTGAAAGAAGCAAAGGCAGTTGTTGATGAAGCACCAAAAGCAATTAAAGAAGCGGCAACAAAAGAAGAAGCTGATGAAATCAAAGCAAAAATTGAAGAAGTTGGCGGAAGCATCGAAGTTAAATAATAAAGCAGAAACTTTTGAAATCACTTGCTGACGCAGGTGATTTTTTTGTTATAATAGAAACAGACCGATTACGATAATTGCTTAGGAAGGATAATAATGGGAAAGAAACAAACCAATCAAGTTAAAGAAATTACACCAATGGAGGTCGATTTTGCCAAATGGTATACGGATGTGATCTCCAAAACGGAGCTGGTGGACTATTCACCGGTCAAGGGTTTTATGGTGATTCGCCCCTATGGCTATGCAATCTGGGAATTAATTCAAAAATTTTACGATCAACGTTTCAAGGACACCGGCCATGAGAATATGTATTTTCCACTTCTGATTCCCGAGAGCCTCTTAAAGAAAGAAGCCGAGCACGTTGAAGGCTTTGCACCGGAAGTGGCTTGGGTAACCCATGGAGGCGATAAGGAACTGGCTGAACGTTTATGTATTCGGCCGACCTCGGAAACGATCATTTGCAGCATGTATTCCAAGTGGCTCAACTCATATCGCGAACTACCCTATCTTTATAACCAATGGTGTTCGGTCGTTCGCTGGGAAAAAACCACCAGACCATTTTTACGAACTTCTGAATTCTTATGGCAAGAGGGTCACACCCTCCATGAAACAGCCGAGGAAGCCCAAGCGGAAACCATGCAGATGCTGGAAATTTACCGCGATGTCGCCGAGAATATTTTAGCTATCCCCATGGTCGTCGGGCAAAAAAGTGAGAAAGAAAAATTTGCCGGAGCCCAGTCAACCTACACCATGGAAGCCTTGATGCATGATGGCCAAGCCCTTCAGGCGGGGACATCCCATAATTTGGGCCAGCACTTTACCAAGGCCTTTGACATTAGCTACCTGGACCGGGAGAATGAACAAGCCCACCCTTACCACACCTCCTGGGGAGTTTCAACCCGCTTAATCGGTGGCATCATCATGGTTCATGGCGACAATAACGGCCTTGTCCTGCCCCCTCAGATCGCCCCGACTCAAATTGTGGTGATCCCGGTTGCCCAGCATAAAGAAGGGGTCCTTGATCAGGCCTATGCCATTAAAAAGGAACTGGGTCAAGATTTTCGGGTGAAAATTGATGATTCCGATGGCTATTCACCGGGTTGGAAGTTTAACCAATGGGAAATGAAAGGTGTGCCGATTCGCTTAGAGATTGGACCAAGGGATATTGCCAATCATCAGTGTGTCTTAGCCAGACGGGATACCGGAGACAAGGTGGCGGTGAGTCTTGATTCTTTAAATGAATCAGTCAGTGAATTATTAGAGGAGATTCAAGAAAATCTATTTAACAAAGCCCACCAAATGCGGGAAGAAAAGACCTCGACAGCCGATAATTTAGAAAATTTTAAAGAAAGATTAAATGAAAACCCTGGCTTTATCAAGGCCATGTGGTGTGGTGAGCGCCAATGTGAGGACCGGATTAAAGAAGAGACCGGCACGTCAATTCGCTGTCTTCCTTTTGCCGATCAGCAAGAAAATCTCTATGAAGGAAAATGTGTGTGTTGCGGAAAAACGGCCGATAAGATGGCTTACTTCGCACGTGCCTATTAAGGTAATAAAATGGACATAATCGAAATATCAGATTGCGATTTTTTACTCGATGAAAAATTATTCTACGAGAAAATTCGAATGGACCAAGGAACTGCCAGTGTCATCCCAATTGACCAGATCCTCGGGCTGGCTAAAAATATTCCTAAACCCAAGATCTTATATGGACTCCTTCAAGCAAAGGTGATTGATGACCAACACTTCTCACTTGAAGAGATCGTTTTTTTTAGTGAGCAGGTGGTTAAAGCAATTCGAAAATTTAACTATGTTATTCCTAATATTGTGACAGCCGGATGGGAAATTGAAGACTATTGCCTATCACTGGATAACTTATTAGACCAATATATTGTTATGGAATTGAGTAATTTCTCCCTTGATTATGCCCAGCAAATGATGAAAGACGATTTACAGTCGCGCTATAATATTGCCATCGAAAGCTGCATCTACCCTGGCGAAGAAGGTTTTCTATTGGAATCGGGAAAAAACATATTTAAATTATTTGCCGATGTAGAAGAAAAAATCGGTGTTACCATCAGCGAGACCGGTCTTCCCAGTCCCAGTCGGACTGCTTATTCTCTGTGTTTTGGCAATTAAGAAAAGAAGGAAAAAGAAGAAGAATCCCGATCCTAAAGGCTCTTCTTCTTTTTTTATTGTAAATGATCACTTTTTAAATTAAGCCGGCGTGATTAGATAATCGACGGGATGACTTTAAGATGATATAATAAAAGACAAGCATAAGGATTAAGAGAGCGCAAAAGTCTTAAAGGTGGTGGAAAATGCAAGCCCAGAAGCATGATGAGATGGAAAAAAACAAGTTTTATTTTTTAGATAATGCGGGATTTTTATATACGGCAATTGCTTCGTCGCGAATATCAGCCGTTTATCGGATTACGGCAAGGCTGGCCCAGGCGGTTGACGCGGTAAAGTTACAAGAGGCCCTTGATCAGACGATCCTCCGCTTTCCCTATTTTCAAGTTAATTTAAAACGGGGCTTTTTTTGGTATTATTATGAATATACCGAGCGTAAACCCCTGGTTGAAGAGGAAAGTCATTATCCGTGTAAAAACATGCGGCAACGGCAGGGAAAAAGCTTTCCCTTTCGCGTTATTTACTTTAAAAACGCTATTCATGTGGAATTTAATCACAGTCTATGTGATGGTAGTGGCGGTCTTGTTTTTTTACAGACCCTTTTAATTGAGTATTTTAAGCTAAAAAAGGGGATTGAGCCCAAAGACATCGGAATTGCTAAAGACCTGGAATCAGCGGTCGATCCGCGCGAATTTGAGGATTCGTTTAAAGTTTACTATAAAGAAAAAGTACCCCCACCTGCGGCCACCAAAAAGGTCTATCATTTTGATTTTGACCTCTTAGATAAGGGCGAGTACCTCTTATTAACCGGATTTGTCCCCTTAAAACCGGTCTATAGCCTAGCCAAAGAAAATAAGTGCACCATCACCCAGTACCTCTTAGCCCTCTATATGGAAAGCATTCAAGACCATATCATGGCCTCTGATATGCCGGAAAAGAAAAAAAGAAAGCAACGGATCGCCATCAACGTCCCGGTCGATTTAAGGAGGATGTTTCCATCAATCACCCTGCGTAATTTTTTTATCAGCTTAAACCCTGATATAGATTTATCCTTAGGCTACTATACAAGGGAAGAAATTATTGACCAGATCAAGGGTTATATGGGCCTTTATATGAATAAAAAGCATATTAATCGTTATATTTCCAGGAATGTCAGGAATGAAAAATTTATTTTGCTCCGTATCATTCCTTTGTTTGTAAAAAAAATTATGATGCCAATTATCTATAAGCGCTATGGTGAGAAAGGCTACACCAGTGGTTTATCAAATCTTGGTATTGTCCGCTTGCCGGAAGAAATTGAGGACCTAGTCACAAGCATTGAAGTCTTTCCGCCCCCGAGTGCCGAGAGTCGGCTAAAACTGGTAACGGTCTCTTATAATAATCAAATTGCCCTATCCTTTGGCAAGACAGCGGCCAATACCAGTATTGAACAGATATTTTTTGGTAAATTGATAAAGATGGGAATCCCCGTTAAGATTGAAACGAATAAGAGGTGAAACAATGGCTTATTGTCCAAAATGTGGTGTTGAGGTCGAGTGTGATGTCGAAAAATGTCCCCTTTGTGATTTTCCCGTTCCCGATATTGGGGAGGTTTGCAAGGAAGCGGACCAACGCTATCCCCAAGCGATTAACACCTATCCCGAAGATCATCTGGAGAAAAAAAACATGGTTTTTTTCTCGATCGGAATTATCACCCTCAGCATTTTATTAATTCTGTTAGTGATCAATTTTGTTTATCCCTGGACCGATTATATTAAGTTTATTGGTTTAGTGGTGGTTGCTTTGTTTGCCATCATCTATTTTTTACTGGGTTATTTAAGACCATGGAAAAATTTCCTTGGTATTTACCTGACCTTGGTGGTGGCTCTTTTCTTTATCTATGACTTGACTAATAGTCAAAATTTATGGTTTAGTCATTATGCTTTTCCAATTATTAGCTTAATTTACTTGGATGTTTTATTATTTCGCTTAGTCCTTAAATATACCCGAAGGAAAAGCCAGTTTGTCTTTATGCCAACCAGTTTGATTTCCTTTATCATTGTTTTGGCCCTTGGCATCGATGGGATCATTAGCTTTAATTTATCTGGCGGCTTTGGTTTAAGCTGGTCATTGATCGTCTCAATTTCCGGTTTAGCGGTTATCTTGTTACTGCAAGTGATTTATCACCGATTATCGGAAAAAACCTTGAAAAAGTTAAAGAAAAAAATGCATATTTAGTGCTTTGGCAGGAAAAGGAAAGTAAGATGAAAAAAAGTTATCGGATAAGAACGAGGCTTGGCCCAATTACCCTAACAGAAAGGGATGGCTTGGTCACGGCCCTGTCATTTGAGGAGCAAAAAGCAGACCAAATTTATGAAGAAACACCACTCCTAGCTGAAGCGGCCAAACAAATTGAGGATTACTTACGGGGGGAGCGAAAAGAATTTGACCTCGCCTGTCGGGCCCAAGGGACGGTCTTTCAAGAAAAAATCTGGGAGATTTTAAAAACAATCCCTTATGGGGAGACTTGGACTTATAAGCAAGTCGCTAAAAAGGCCGGAAAGCCCAAAGCCGCCCGGGCAGTCGGGATGGCCAACCATCACAATCCACTGGCCATTATTATCCCTTGTCATCGGGTGATTGGTTCAAATGGACGCCTTGTGGGTTATGCGGGGGGATTAGCAATTAAAGAAGCCTTGTTAAAGATAGAGAGCGAGGGGAAAGACCAGTGAGCCGGCTTAAATTGTTGGCGTCTAGAAGAGCCGATAGCTGGTGTTAAGCAAATCTTCTCGCTGTTTCCAATCCGGCATTAAATTCCCCAGGGCCCCATAAAAAGAAAGGTTGTGGTTGGGGTAGGCAAAGTGCAAAAGCTCATGAAGGGCGATGTAGTCGATACAGATTTTGGGGGTTTTAATCAAATCAAGGTTGAGGATAATGTGTTTGCGTTTTGGTGAACAAAGGCCCCAACCCTTTTTTAGGCGGTGGATCTTGAGGTCGGGTACAGTTAAGCTATAAGGGGCGGCTTTAACAATGGCCGTGGCCAAGGCATCGATAAAAACAATCCGGGCTTGCTGCCGGTACCACATATCGAGGACAAATTCCTTATGGCTAATCGATTGAGGGTCTCTGATATTAAGTGTCATCGTTTGGTTAGTGAGAAAAACACCTGTTTCGGATGCTTTATTAAGTTTAAGGCGATAGTTTTTTCCCAGGTAGGGGTGGCTTTCGCCACTGATAAATTGCTTGCCTTGCTTGGTCTTATTGGCTAAGTGATTGAGCATTCATTTTCTCCTTGTCATGGCAAATCGGATTCCATGCCCCTTATTATAGCGATAAATAAGGGTTAAAGAAATGAAAATACTTGTCAACGAGAGAAAAGAATTTGAAAAAAGCAAGCCGGTCCATTTATTAGTCATTTACATTTATAAGAGAAATGGTATAATGAAGAGATAGAAGAATAAGTTGTTTCATTTACGAGGGATGATTTAAAAGGAGAATTTAGTGGAAATAAAATTAAACGTGACATTAATTCAACATACACCCGAGCCGGAAAAACTAGTGGCCGCCGCCGCCAAGCTTTGTTATTCAAAGGCCGGTGCAGGGGAAATTATGGATGATCTGACAGACGAAAATGTTGATAGCTTTTTAAGTCGTCTGATGGCTATGGGCCATGCTTCCCCGATTGAACATGCCAGCTTTACCTTTGCCATTGAAGGGGTTAGCCGGGCCTTGACCCATCAATTAGTCAGACATCGGGTGGCCAGCTACAGTCAAAAATCGCAACGCTATGTGAATGAAGGACAGTTTCACTACGTGCTTCCACCGGAAATTAAAAATCTGCCTGAGGGCCAAAAAATATTTATCGAGGCCATGGAAAGTGCTCAAAAATCCTATGATGCCTTAGCCGAAAAGTTGATTGAAAAATACGCCAAGGCCTTAATGGCTGATGGCCTATCAGAAAAAAAAGCCAAGAGTCTAGCGGAAAAACAAGCCATTGAAGATGCCCGCTTTGTCTTACCCAATGCCTGTGAAACAAAGATTGTAATGACCATGAATACCAGAGAACTCCTGCATTTCTTCAATCAACGGTGTTGTAACCGGGCCCAGTGGGAAATTAGAAGTTTAGCAACTGAGATGCTTGGTCAATGTCGAAGCGTGGCGCCCCTATTATTTGGAAACGGCGGCCCAAAATGCTTAGAAGGGCCATGTCCGGAAGGAGCCATGACTTGCGGAAAAATTGATCAAGTACGGGAAGCATTTAAAAATTTATAAAAAAGGTAGTGAAGAAATGGAAGAGATTAAAAATCCCCTTAAGCAAAAGATTGCCCTAACCTATATCGGTGTGGCTTTTGGGATTGGCTTTATTTTGGCACCGATACTGCTAGCATCATTTAAATTGTATCAGTTTTACTTTTCTTATGTTGGCGTGGTCATTATTCTTTTTTCAATCGGCTTTTTCCTGTTTTTTAGAAAACGATCACAGCAATTTCTGGAGTTAATGGAAAAAAAGGAA
Organism: uncultured Lachnospiraceae bacterium; assembly: GCA_964632785.1. Taxonomy (GTDB): domain Bacteria; phylum Bacillota; class Clostridia; order Eubacteriales; family Eubacteriaceae; genus Acetobacterium. The sequence continues at coordinate 75,350 of CAZWEU010000002.1, forward strand.
GAATCACTGGTCTGGGAATACGATGAAGACCAATATCTTGGCTTTGTCGGTGCATTAAGTGACATCCAACGAAAAGCCAACATAAAAACGGTTCTTATTTTTATGGCCATCATTATCATCACGTCAGTCGCCCTTTTTATTGGCTTAGAAGAGGGAATAAAATATTACAGCTTTATCTTTTTTGCCATCTTAACGGCAACATCCTTGCTCTTTACAATTGTCTTTCCGGAAAGTTTTAAATACCGGGCGAGTATAAAGCCTTATGTGACCATTATCAATACCGATTCGGCTTATATCATGGGCCGTTTCCATAAGTGGACCAAAGCCCGGGCGGTCATTAAGAACTATGATAATGGCAGCCAAATCTATAAGGTTTTGGCCATCAATTATGAGACCTTTACCCGAAATGGGAAAATGTTTCAAGAATGGACAACGATGATTCCAGACCCTAAGAATAAGGAAATGATCACTCAAGCAAAACGCTGGGTTAACCGGATAAACAAATGTGTGCGAGAGCGAGAAGAAGCAAAGAAATTAAAAAAGACCTGGTCAGAAAAATTATTTGATAAAATGATGGGAAAAAAAGCATAAAGAAAAGGCTTTGCAAATAACTATTTGCAAAGCCTTTTGTCTTAGAGGGGATAGGTCAAATTTTCCGGCTTAATGGCAAGAAGGACCTCAGTTAAGTATTTACGGGCCTCATAGCGAGCCATGGGCAGGTTCATGTCATGGTAATTACCACAATCTCGGGCTGTGGCCCCGGGGATCGCATCGTCAAAATCACTTATAAAGTCAAAGAGGTCTTTAACTAAGGGCAAGACATCCTGAGAGGTCAAGTCGCCTTTGATTAAAAGATAAAAGCCGGTTCGGCAGCCCATGGGCCCAAAGTAGATGATGTCCTCACTTAATTTAGGATCATTTCTTAAAAAAGTGGCACCGATGTGCTCCATGGCGTGGAGTTCGGCAATGTTAATCACCGGTTCACGATTGGGCTCTTTTAGGCGGAGGTCAAAGGTTGTGATGCATTCCTCACCGCAGTAGTCTTTTCGCGAGACATAGATGCCTCTTAATAAATCAAGGTGGTTGATGGTAAAACTGGGAATTTTTTTCATTGTTGCTCCTTTCGAGTTAAATAAGAATTAATGGTTTCCAAATAATGAAGAAAGATATTTTGATTGGGGTAAATCCGATACTCTTGGTTAAAATCTTTATAAGGAATTGATTTACGGCCACCATTTTTGGAAGCCTGCCAATAGGGTTCAAGGCTTTTAAAGGGGAGAAGAAAGGTCTCATCACAAAATTTAAAATGAACAATTAAGAAAGACAGGCCGTCCTGCTTTTCAAAGGCTTTCATAAATTCAATTTGATGGCCATGAATATTGGCAATGGGAAGGCGTTTTTGACTGGTTTCCTTAGCATCAAAGCAGATTGGAATTCCTTGCACGTTGCCCAAATAATCAACGGTGCTTTTTTCTTCAAAATAAGCAAGCTTAATGGTGCCTTTGGCCGGGTCAAGCTCGACGGGTTTAATAGCGGTGGGAATTTTTTGGACGACCGCTAGGCCTTTGTCTAAATAGACCTTATTGGTCAAATTAATGCTTTCCTCCAGTTGACTGCCACGCAGGCCGCGACTATTCCAATAGGCCATTTTTTACTCCTCCTTCAAAGAAAAATAATGGTAGCCAAGCTCCTCGGCAAGCCGTAAAAATGATGCTGGGGGCGGGGCTGAAAAATTGTAATCAAGGGCCGGGATAAGATAGTGATTAGCGTGTAAAAGCTGGCTGGTGATCTGATCGTCACCTTTGAGTTTTTGATTGGCGAGCGCCCGGCCATACTTGGGATCGCCTAAAATGGGATGGCCTAAGTGGGCCAGTTGGGCGCGAATTTGGTGGGACCGGCCGGTTAATAGGTCAATTTTAAGCAGGCTCGTCTTTGACCGGCTTTCAAGGGGCTGGTAGTTTAATTCCATGATCAGGCTATCCTTGGTTAGCTGGCCATCAGAGACCTCAGTACGATTGGCATCTTGGTCCTTGGTCCCAAAATCAAGGCATCTTCCCGGGCTTTCAACCAAGCCGGCGACCAAAGCAAGGTAGTATTTTTTAACTTTCTTCTGGCGGATGAGGCCATTGATTGTTTGCAGGGTCTTGTAATCTTTAGGGATTAAAACAATTCCGGTCGTATTGCGGTCTAGGCGGTTTGAGCAAGCGGGCCTAAAGGTGATTTCTTTTTGCGGGTCATAAGCCCCAGTCGCAATCAAGTAGTCGAGGGCCAAATCGATTAAGGAAGCCTGGCCGGAGTGATCAGGCTGAGTAAGCAAATTAGCCGGCTTATTGATGACCAGGAGTGATGGCGACTCGGCGACGATATCAAGCTTTTGCTGGCATGAGACCTTTACAGACGAGGCTTTCGTTGGAGGGGAAAACTTAGCAAAGGTTTGATCGGAAAAATAGATTAAAATGTGATCGCCCTCTTCTAAAAGTTGACTAGGATTGGACTTTTGGCCATTGCATTTAATGTTTTTCTTGCGAATCATCTTTTGAATAAAGCCTTTTGAGGCCGCTGGCATCAATTTCATTAAAAAGCGGTCCAAGCGCTGGTTACTTTCATTTGGGCTGATAATAAATTCTTTCATGGTGGTCCTTTTTGTCCATTATAACACGCTTTGATAATTTTAAACAGGCTGGGTGGATTTAATAAAGAAAATCCTCCTGAATGGGATTCAGGAGGATTTGTTTTAGCGTTTGTTGCTAGCGCCAAGAACGTTTTTAATTTTATGGGCAACCATGGCCTTAATGGCCTGGCGTCCTGGTCCTAAATATTGACGTGGATCGAAGAATTCGGGATGCTCAACAAAAACCTGGCGAATGGAAGCGGTCATGGCTAAGCGCAAGTCGGTATCGATGTTAATTTTGCAAACACCGGATTGAGCGGCTTTTCGCAGCATTGCTTCGGGAACACCTTGGGCTCCGGGGATCTGTCCACCGAATTTATTGTTAAGATCGACAAATTCGCGTGGAACCGAAGAGGCGCCGTGAAGAACGAGAGGGTAGAGGGGCAATAATTCACTGATTTTATAGAGACGCTCAAAATCAAGTCGGGGTTCCCCTTTAAACTTAAAGGCACCGTGGCTTGTCCCGATGGTGATGGCTAGGGAGTCACAGCCCGTCCGTTCAACGAATTCAACGGCTTCATCAGGATCGGTGAAGGTGGCATCTTGCTCGTCAACTTCGACAGCATCTTCAATGCCGGCCAGTTTGCCAAGTTCGGCTTCGACAACAACCCCGTGATCGTGAGCATAATCGACAACTCGTTTGGTCAGGGCAATATTTTCTTCGAATGGAAGTTGTGAGGCATCGATCATGACTGAAGTAAAGCCGGAATCGACACAGGACTTACAGATTTCAAAACTGTCACCGTGGTCTAAATGAAGACAAATATCAAGACCGCTCGTTTCGACGGCTGCTTCAACTAATTTTCGCAAGTAAACTGGATTGGCATATTTACGCGCCCCAGCTGATACCTGAAGAATAAGAGGAGCTTGTTCCTCTTCCGCAGCCTCGACGATCCCCTGAATAATTTCCATATTATTAACATTAAAAGCTCCGACGGCATAGCCGCCTTGATAAGCTTTTTTAAACATCTCTGTTGATGTTACTAATCCCATTTGTAGCCTCCTAAATAGTATTTGACATGATAGGTCCAGTATACTCTCTTTTAAATTAATACTCAAGCAAAGGACAAGAATTTATACTTATTTTCCAATTAGAAATGATGTAAAAGTAATAACTTTAGCCTAGGCTGGCCTCAGCCATCCAGGAATTGGCATAACCCCACCAAGAACAGCTCCGAGACTGAGGGGAATCATGGTATTAAGAGGAAAGAAGATTAACAAAAGTAAAATAACCGTCAAGGGCTTTCGCATGACGCTAGCCGTTAAAGTAGCGGTAATAATCGCGACCGAAAAAATCGGGTCGATCGGAAAGATCAGGGCAAAGGCGTAACCAATGGCGACTCCGGAAAAAATAGTTGGAAAGATATGACCACCCCGCCAGCCCATTTCCAGACAAAAAACCCCAAGGATCAATTTTAAAAGACCGGTCAAGAGGAGTAAGACCAGGCCCATTTCTTGCCAAGTAGTCATAATTAAGGCTAATTGGTGTTCACCGGAAAACATCACATAGGGAAGAAAGATACCGACACCCCCGAGGACGAGACCCCCAAGAATGCCTTTAAGGACGATAAAGGAATTAAGTGGTTTGGCCAGCCTTTTGATTGCATAGGTAAAGAAATAATAAATCAGTCCTGTCCCGATGCCAATGGCGACCAATGGGAGACCAGCCAGGAGTTCATTTAAAGAAATTACTTGAATAGCTGGAAAGCGGCCGAGACTTAATTGATTACCACTTAGCTTTTGCAGTAGGCTTAAGGCCCCAAAGCCGCTAAAGATGGCAATAAAATACATGAGGAGTTTGGTTTTTTTAGGAATGGTCGAGACGTGATCGGGATCTTCAATCTGATGAATGAAAGCAAAAAGAGGGGACCGGAAGATTACGACAATACTAGCAGCGATTCCAACTTGGGCCAGCTCTTCAAGTTCTGAAAAAATAAACTTAAAGCGATCGGAAAACCAGAAACACAAACCGGCGATAATCCCACTTAATCCCGCCTCCGGACCGAGATTGCCACCAAAAACGAGGGGGAGTAAGGCAGAAATTGTAATAATGTGAAGGTTATGATAAGGAATGACCTGGCCTTTTTTAATAATTTTTAAAACCTCACTCATTTCTTGGGGGTAGGGGCCAAAGCGCTTGGACCACAGGCCAATGGCTAAACCACCCAAAGCACAGATGACCAATGGATAGAGGGCCCAGGAAAAGAGTGGCTCTGCCCATAAAAATTCAATCCCCAGATTCATGATGAAAAGTAGCAGCCAGCTGATACCACCAATGATGGCGCCCAGTAGGGCGACAAAAAAAGTTAAGATGCTTGTTTTTTTAAAGCTTTGAGCCATTTGATCCCCCAGTGATGTATTTAAAGATGGTTTAATTATAGCATAATTTATAATAAAAAAGAGCCATTCGAATAAAAATTCGAATGACTCTTTTTTAATTTTGACTAAACAAAATATTTAGCGACCTTGGCTTACTTTCTTGGTTTGGACATTTTTATTTTGAAAATAAATACATCCTGTTTCTTTCCAAGGGTTCTTGAGTAGTTCAACATCCGGACAGCGTCCATTGACATTAAAGTTGCAGGAAGTCAGTGAACAAGTGTCTTTTTCATTTCTTTTTGTCTCCATTGTGCTCCCTTTCCAAATAAGTTTATCCCTAATAGGAATGATAATACGGCTTATTATAACATATAATCACTCGCAATTAAACAAAAATTCATTAAAGTTTAATTATCTGTTTAGAAAGTTAAATAAGGGCTTGAGAATTGTAGCAAGGGATAATAGACAAGAATCTTTGCAATCTAGCTGCAAAAGGATAAAAATAAAAAATGACTGATTGTTTTAGCCCTGTGCGGGTAAAAAATAAATGACAATCAATTTATTAAAGGAGTGAGAAGAAGGGAGAATGATGAAAAAACAAGACAAGTGTGGGGATCGAAAAAAAATTGGAAGGTCTATTTTTAAAAAAATAGCAAGGGGATGGTTCTATAGTTTTTTGTGTCTGCTAATTTTGATGCTGGCAGCTTGTTCGTCACCTTCTTTAGAGGATAAAAGTTTAAGCACTGAATCAACAGCGATGGACCAGGTGGTCAGCGAAGAAGCGGCGGTCAGGTCAGGGAGTGATGCCAGTTTTGATAAATCTAAAATTATCTATAATGGCAGGATCGGTTTAAATACTGACCACTACCAAGAAAGCTTTGACAAGATTATAAACTATGTTGAAAAAGCCGGTGGCTTTATTCAGGAATCGGGGTCAAATTTTACAGGTCAAGGGACTAAAGAAGGAAATTCGGGATACCTGACCATCCGCATTCCGACTGACGGCTTTTCAGAAGCCATGGAGACGATTCAGTCTTTTGGCAGCCCGACCAATGCCGATATCAGCTCGTCCAATATTTCCCAGCAGTACCAAGATGTGGAAAGCCAACTAAACAATCTAAAGCTTCAGGAGCAGCGCCTGCTGGAACTTTTAGGCCAAGCGACAAATATGACTGATGTCCTAGCGATTGAAAGTGAACTAAATCGGATTCGTACCGAAAGTGATCAATTGACATCGACAAAGAAAAACTGGGATATTGAGATTTCTTATGCGACGATTTACGTGTCGCTTTATGAAAAAGAGATATCATCAACGTCGGTAAGCTCACCCTTTTCGGGAATTATCAGCAAAATTGGGGGTGGTTTTGTCAAGTCCCTCAATCTTCTTCTTCGTTTGATGGCCTTTTTGTTGGTTATGCTCGTTAGCCTGATTCCCTTTGCCGGGGTCGCCTTACTAGGAGTGTTCATTTTTATAAAGATAAGAAAAAAAATAAGAGAAAAAAAGGGGGAAGAGAAAAAGGATAAGAGCATGGAAGATCAAAACGATCAGTCATCACTGGAGTGATGAGAGAATTAGGAATTATTTTGGCAAGAATGTAGTTTAGAGAAAGGAAGGTAGATCGTGTATTGTGATAATTGTGGAAATAAATTACCGGACGGGGCCGAATTTTGCACCAACTGCGGGGCTAAACAAGAGAATAAAGCCGATGTGATTCAAAACACGCCAAGGCAAGCGACGAGTCCTCGGCCGCAACAAACGAACCGTCCACCGGCAGAGAGGGCTTATTCTGGTCAAACAGGAGAATTAATTACGACTAAGGATTATGTCTTAATGATGATCTTATTTGCCATTCCCATTGTCGGCATTGTCTTTATGTTTATTTGGGGTTTTGGAAGTGACACAGGTGTTAATAAAAAGAATTTTGCCCGGGCCTTTCTTATTTTGATGGCCATTAGTATCGGCATTAGTATCCTGGTGAGCATCTTCATGGGCATATTAACAGCCTCCTTGATGTCGAGTATGTATTAGAAAAAGGCGGGATCGCTTAGTTTACAAAAAAAGCTAGCAAACAGATTATCAATCCTTCTTGACCAAGGAAGCCAGGGTGATGACTTCCTTGCCGTGTTTATCTCTAATTTGATCCATGGCTTGATCAAGGCGTTCATTTTTATCATCTTTTACCTTAAGATCATCAAAAAAAGAGACTTGCTTGACCGTATCATTTTCATCAAAGCCCGTTAGGCTAATGCCAATTAAGCGCACTGGCCGTTTGTCGTTCCAATTTTTTTCAAGGAGGAGGCAGGCTGCCTGGTAGATGTCTTTGGTCGTAGAGGTGGGTAAAAGAGAGCTTTGTCTGGTGATGACCTTAAAATCAGGGTATTTTAAGCTAATCTGAACGACCGATCCTTTTTTGCCATGGCGTCTGGCTGTTCGACCGATGTCGTCAGCAAATTCCATCAGAAAAACTTTGGCAGAATCGATATCAGAAATGTTTTTGGCCAGGGTTTTTTCCCGGCCGATCGACTTCATATCGTCAGGCCGACGGCCAACAAGAGGGGAGGGATCAATCCCCTTGGCTCGGTTAAAAATAACGCTGCCGCTTTTTCCTAAGATGGTGATTAAATCATTTTGCTTGGCCGCGGCCAAATCACCGATGGTATAAATCCCTAATTGATTGAGTTTTTCAGCCGTTTTTGAACCGACACCATGCATTTTTGAAACCGCCAGGGGCCAGAGTTTTTTTTCAAGATCATTCTTCCAAAGCTCGGTAATGCCGAGCGGTTTTTTCATATCAGCGGCCATCTTGGCCAGAAATTTATTGTCGGAAATCCCAATCGACGACCAAAGGCCGAGGTCCTTTTTAATGGTAGCCATGATGGTCTGGGCCGCCACCCTTGGCGGGCCAAAGAGGCCTTGGCTACCGGTCATATCCAGCCAGGCTTCATCGATACTGTTTTGGTCGACAATGGGGGAATAATGCGATAATAAGTCCATAACCGCTTCCGATTTTTCCTTGTAGAAAGCGTGGTCGGGTGGGACAAAAAGCATCTTTGGGCAAAGCTTTAAGGCCTGGCCAATGACCATGGCAGTTTTAACCCCCTTGGCTCTGGCCTGATAATTGGCCGCCAAAATAATACCGGTCCGTCTTTCCGGACTACCGGCAACCGCTGCCGGCACGTCCACAAGAGCAGGATTCCTGGTCATTTCGCAGGCAATAAAAAAAGCATTCATATCGACTAGAAAAATAACTTTTTGCATGAAATATCCTTTGGTGAAAAATATTTTCTTTCTAAAACGTCTTTCTTTTAGAATTACTTTGGCTTATTTAAATTATAAGTCAGAATGAGGACAAATTCAAGAGAGTTAGCTTAGGCAAGGAAAAATTCGCGGTGGATTAAGTTGATAAAAAAAGTGATTTAAGCTATATTTAGAGGAAAGAAAAGATCGTGAAAGGAAAATTTATGGAAAGAGTGAAATTTATTATCAATCCCTCATCGGGTCGGCAAAATATCGAA
>CAZWEU010000003.1:0-67513 GCA_964632785.1 uncultured Lachnospiraceae bacterium
TATTTAAAGGAGGAGTCAATGTGAATTTATTTCTGCAACAGCTGATCAATGGGCTTAACGTAGGCAGTATCTATGCTCTGATTGCCATTGGCTATACTATGGTATATGGTATCATTAAATTGATTAACTTTGCCCACGGTGAAATCATGATGTTCGGTGCTTATTTTGCTTTTATTGCTGCGACCAGCTTCCAAATGCCGGTTTGGGCAGTGTTTTTAGTATCGATGCTGATCATGACAGTCATTGGTGTCGCCATTGAATTTGTTGCGTATCGACCACTTAGAAATGCCCCAAGATTATCAGCACTTATCACCGCGATTGGGGTGAGTTTATTCTTGCAAAATCTAGCCTTGCTTTTGTTTAAAGCCGACCCAAAAGTAATGCCTAAATTATTCCCTGAAATAATGATTAACTTAGGGAGTATTGAGATTAGCTCAACGACAATTATTACCATCGGTTTAGCCCTTATTTTTATGATATTATTAGATCTATATATACGAAAAACAAAGCAGGGTCGTGCCATGCGTGCCGTTTCTGAAGACAAGGATGCTGCGATTCTGATGGGCATAAACGTCAATCGAACGATTTCCTTAACCTTTGCCCTTGGATCCGCCTTAGGGGCATTAGGAGGCGTATTATACAGTGTTGCCTACATTCAAGTTTTCCCAACAATGGGGGTCATGCCGGGCCTTAAGGCTTTTATTGCCGCTGTCCTTGGTGGAATCGGCATTGTGCCTGGCGCCATGCTTGGTGGTTTTATTATAGGGATGGTTGAAACGATGACAAAAGCCTACTTATCAACGACTTGGGCTGATGCGATTGTTTTTGCGATTTTAATTATTGTCTTATTATTTAAACCGACAGGAATTCTCGGTAAAAACACAAGAGAGAAGGTATAAGGATGGATCAACACAAGAAAAAATCATATCTCGTCAATGCCATATCAATTGCACTCTTATATATTGTGTTTTTTATTTTAATTCAAACAGAAATTATTAATAATTATATGATTGGGATTATGATTATTACTTGCATTATGATTATTATGGCTTTAAGTCTTAATATCGCTGCCGGTTTTTTAGGGCAGATGGCTCTGGGACATGCTGGATTTATGGCGATTGGTGCCTATGTATCGGCTGCTTTTACAAAAGGACTGATTGCCAATGGCGTTGTTTTACCCGGAATTTTGCTCCTTTTTTTAGCAATTATTATTGGCGGAATAGTAGCTGGTATGTTTGGGGTCTTGATTGGCGGGCCAACCCTTCGCCTGCGTGGGGATTATTTAGGCATTGTTACGATTGGGTTTTCTGAAATTATCCGAATATTTTTCATTAACTTTACACCTACTGGAGGAGCTGCCGGTTTCAAGGGGATTACCAAGCTAGTGAACTTTAACAATGTCTTCTTAATTACCGTGATCGTTGCCGTTTTGATATTTACTTTGGGACGATCTAAGCATGGGCGAGCGATTATTTCAATTCGCGAAGATGAGATTGCTTCTGAATCAGCGGGGATCCCAACGACTCGTTACAAAGTCCTCGGCTTTACGATCGCAGCATTTTTTGCTGGTGTGGGTGGTGCTTTATATGCCCATTATCAAGCTTTTTTAGAACCGAATAAATTTGCCTTTATGTTCTCAATTGAAATGTTTGTTATCGTTGTTCTAGGTGGGCTTGGCAGTTTAACAGGATCAATTCTTTCGGCCATAGTGCTAACTATTTTACCAGAGATGTTACGAGGCTTTGCCCAATATCGTTTACTTATTTACTCATTGGTACTTATTATTATGATGATTTTTAGACCGCAAGGAATGCTGGGACGATCAGAATTTTCATTAACTCAATTTATTCAAGCCCTGACCCTTCGAAAAAAAAGAAAAACATCAATTAATGGAGGTGATAAATAATGGCTGTTATGGAAGCAAAAAATATTACCATGCAATTCGGTGGACTAACTGCTGTTGATAACTTCAACCTCTCCTTAGAGCCAGATGAACTAGTCGGCCTAATTGGACCGAATGGAGCTGGGAAAACAACGATTTTCAATATGTTAACGGGTGTTTATGTCCCGACAATGGGAGATATCACTATCAACGATCAGACGATTATTAAAAAAAACACGCATGAAATTGTAAAACTAGGCGCTGGTCGCACCTTTCAAAATATCCGTTTGTTCAAGGATTTGACAGCGATCGAGAATGTGAAGATAGCCTATCATAATTTCATTAACTATAACATGGTCCAGGGTATGTTTCGGACAAAAAAATTCTGGTCAGAAGAAAAAAAAGCAAAAGAAGAATGTTTAAAATTGTTAGAGATTTTTGATATGGGGGAATACGCAGAAACATTGGCTAAAAATCTCCCCTATGGTCAACAACGGAAATTAGAAATTGCTAGGGCGCTAGCGACGGATCCAAAAGTTTTAATGCTTGATGAGCCGGCAGCAGGGATGAATCCCAATGAGACCACAGAATTGATGGAAACAATACACTTTATCCGCGATAAGTTTGATATTACGATTCTCTTAATAGAACATGATATGAAACTCGTTATGGGCATTTGTGAACGAATTATAGTCGTTGATTACGGGAAAACCATCGCTGAAGGAACACCGGATGAGATAAAAAATAACCCTGATGTTATTCGTGCTTATCTCGGTGATTAGGAGACAACTATGCTTAAGATAAAAGATTTAAATGTTCATTATGGGAAAATCCATGCCATAAAAGGGATTAATTTTGATGTGAAACGTGGCGAGATTGTAACCTTGATTGGCGCAAATGGAGCCGGTAAAACGACAATTCTTCAAACCATTTCGGGGATTTTAAAGCCAAGTCAAGGGATGATTGCTTTTGAAGGTGAAAACCTTAATAAGGTTCCTTCTCACCAAATTCCTGTTCTAGGAATATCTCATGTGCCGGAAGGAAGACGTATTTTTTCTGAGATGACCGTTTATGAAAATCTCTTAATGGGAGCCTATATCCGAAAGGATAAGGCTTCAATTCAAGAGGATATGGAAAAGATATTTGTGAATTTTCCTAGGCTTGAGGAGAGAATAAAACAAACTGCTGGAACACTTAGCGGTGGTGAGCAGCAAATGCTAGCAATGGGTCGGGCCTTGATGACGAGACCGAAGCTGATCTTACTTGATGAACCCTCGATGGGTTTAGCACCATTGCTGGTCGACGAAATTTTTAATATGATTCAAACGATTAATGATGAAGGAACCACGGTTTTACTTGTCGAGCAAAATGCCAGAAAAGCCTTACACATTGCCAATCGTGGGTATGTACTGGAAACTGGAAATATCAAATTGGCTGGAGATGCAAGTGATCTGCTTGAAAATTCCGAGGTACAGGAGGCTTACCTAGGTGGCTAAAATCTATTAACAATGGCAAAGCTCAGGCGCCACCGTCTGAGCTTTGCCATTGTTAAAAAAGAAAGTAATAAGCCGTGTTTAATCACTAAGTAAAATAACAAGATTTAAGAAACATTAATTTATACCACCATCAATTTTCATTCTTGATAAGCTAATATTCCTATGATATACTGTTAAAATTGAAAACAAATAATAATTATAAATGAAGGATACGGAGGAAAACATGAGTTCTACATTAGAAGGTATTGAAAAAAGTACGGCAACACTAAAAATTGAGATTAGCCCTGAAGATTATTCAGCAGCGGTGAAAAAAGCTTATGATAAAAATAAAAAGAGATTTGCTATTCAAGGTTTTAGAAAAGGAAAAGTTCCAAAGAAAATTATCGAAGCTCATTATGGTAAAGGTGTCTTTACAGAAGATGCCATCGATATTGTCTTTCCTGAAGCTTATAAACAAGCAATCATCGACACTGATATTAATCCGGTTACTCGTCCTGATTTAGAGCGGATCGAAAAAATTAGTGAAGAAGAAGGAGCAACTTTTATTGTCAAAGTTGGGGTAAAGCCGGAAATTATATTAGGCGACTATAAAGGGGCTGAAATTGATTCCTTAGATCCTGTTATTACAGAGGAAGAAATAATGGCTGAGCTTAAAAAGACACAAGAACAAAATGCCCGTTTAATCACTCTCGAAGAAGGACAGGTAAAAGATGGATCAATCGCTACGATCGATTATGAAGGATTCTTAAATAATGAACCTTTTATCGGTGGAAAAGACACCGATCATGAATTGACTATTGGCAGTGGTTCCTTTATTCCAGGTTTTGAAGAACAGCTGATCGGCTCAAAAGCAGGGGATCAGGTTGAGGTCAATATAACATTTCCAGAAGACTACCATGCTGAAAATTTAAAGGGTAAAGATGTTGTTTTTAAAGTTGATATAAAAGGAATCCAAGAAAAAGAATTGCCTGAAATTGATGATGAATTCGCAAAAGATACGAGTGAATTTGATACCTTAGCGGAAATGAAAGCTGATCTTGAAGGACATCTAAAGGAAGCAAAAAAAGAACAATTAAAAGGTTCAGCCGAAATGAAAGTCGTCGAATTTGCTGTTGATCAGGCTAAATTTGATGTGCCCGATTTAATGATTGAAGAAGAAGTGGATCGTAATTTAGAAAATTTTGAAAATCAAATGAGTCAACAAGGCCTTTCACTTGAAGATTATTTTAAATATACAAATACTAAGATAGAGGATTTTAGAGCCAACTTAAAAACAGAGGCAGAGCGAAATATTCGAATTGAATTGGTTCTGGCAAAAATTGGTGATGCCGAAAACATCCAAGCACCAAAGGACGATCTAGACCAAGAAATAAAAACTTTTGCTGATGCCTATGGTAAAGATTTTGAAGAATACAAAAATTCTCTACAGGAAAGAATGATAGAATACATAGAGGCCAATGTGAAGAGACGGAAAACGGTAGAAATGATGTTAGATTCTGCTGTTGTAAAGGCTGAATAAATAAAGGAAAGCAGGAAGAGAACGTTTATGACAAATGATTTTATAAATCAATTAGGAATGACTGGAAATCTCGTTCCCATGGTGATTGAAAAAACGGCAGCTGGAGAAAGATCTTATGATCTATTCTCGCGGCTTCTAAAAGAAAGAATTATCTTTTTAAATGGTCAAGTCAACGACAACTTAGCAGCCTTAATGGTTGGTCAACTCATTTTTCTTGAATCTGAAAATGCTGAAAAAGACATTCAAATTTATATTAATAGTCCCGGTGGAAGCATTACGGCCGGTATGGCAATTTTTGATACAATGAATTATATTAAATGTGATATCTCAACAATTTGCGTTGGAATGGCTGCTTCTATGGGTGCTTTTTTACTCGCAGCAGGTACAAAAGGAAAGCGATTTTCACTGCCAAATAGCGAAATCATGATCCATCAACCACTAGGAGGTTCCCAAGGCCAAAGTGTAGATGTTGAAATTTACACTAAACGCTTGATCAAAACGAGAGAAACGATTAATAAAATTTTAAGTGAACGAACCGGCCAACCAATAAAGACCATTGCTAAAGACACTGATCGTGATAACTTCATGAGTGCTGAACAAGCAAAGACTTATGGTCTGATTGACGAAATTATCATTTCTAGATAGGAGGCCAAAAATGAAAAACAATAAAGACGGATTTGACACGACCCGATGCTCTTTTTGTGGTAAAGACCACTCACAAGTTAAACGAATGGTTGCCGGGCCGGATGTTTTTATTTGTAACGAGTGTATTGAACTTTGCCAAGAAATTGTAGAAGTTGAAGATATACCTGAAAAGCTAGAACTTGAAAGTGTGCCAAAGCCAAAAGAGATTAAGTCTCGATTAAGTGAATATGTCATTGCCCAACAAAAAGCAAAAAGAGCTTTAGCCGTTGCTGTATACAATCATTACAAACGGATTGCCTGTATTGATGATCAGGATTCTGATGTTGAGTTGCAAAAAAGCAATATTTTATTAATTGGTCCAACTGGATCAGGAAAGACATTGCTCGCCCAAACTTTGGCAAGGATTTTAAATGTTCCCTTTGCAATGGCTGATGCAACGTCCTTGACAGAGGCGGGTTATGTTGGGGAAGATGTCGAAAATATTTTACTGAAACTCCTTCAAGCTGCAAACTTCGATGTTGAAAAAGCTCAAAAAGGAATTATTTACATTGATGAAATTGATAAGATTGCAAAAAAAGGCGATAACCCATCAATTACACGCGACGTCAGTGGCGAAGGGGTACAGCAAGCACTCCTTAAGATTCTTGAGGGCACCGTAGCGAACGTTCCACCTCAAGGTGGACGTAAGCACCCACATCAAGATTTTATTCAAATTGACACTGAAAATATTCTATTTATTTGTGGTGGCGCTTTTGATGGGATGGATAAGGTTATTGAACGGCGAATTGATCGTAGTTCAATGGGATTTGGGGCGGATATTCGGAATTCAGAAGAAAAGTTAAAAGACGAGGCCTTTAAAACGATACAACCACAGGATTTGTTAAAATATGGATTGATTCCAGAATTTATTGGTCGGATTCCAGTTATTGCTTCGCTTGATTATTTGGATGAAAAAGCCCTAATTGAGATCTTAACTGAACCTAAAAATGCTTTAGTTAAACAATATATAAAAATGTTTGATATTGAAGACGTTGAGCTCGAATTTCAAAAAGAAGCACTTGTTGCGATTGCTAAAAAAGCAATGGATAATAAAACCGGTGCTAGGGGCTTAAGAGGGATCATCGAAAATATTATGCTCGATATAATGTTTGAAGCACCATCTAACGAAAGCATCGAAAAAGTAATTATCACAAAAGAAGTAGTCGATAATAATGTCGAACCCGTTTTAATTCTTAGTCATAAAGATGACTCTGAAAAAAAGAGTAGTGACGAAGTATCTTAAGTGTCATTAAATGATGGCTGTTCAAAATCAAAGTACGATTAAATCAGTGATTAACGTACATTTGAAATTTTGTGCAGCCTCTTTTTAATCAAGTGACCTGAATAGGAAAGGGAAAAGAAGAAAAACATGAAAAATAACAGTGTAAATGAAAAAGTACCATATCAAACTGAGTTATCAGATTCTGAATTGCTGATCTTAGAGAAAGAAACCCTACCACTTATCCCTTTAAGAGGAATGAGTGTATTTCCAGGGATGGTTGTCCATTTTGACGTGGGACGACCTAAATCAGTAAAAGCTCTTGAGATCGCAATGGAAAAAGATCAAATGGCTTTCTTGGTCACTCAAAAGGAAATGAAAAAAGAAGAAATTTCGATTGATGATTTCTATCGAATTGGTTGCCGTGTGAAAGTAAAACAACTTTTAAAAATGCCCGACAATTTGGTTCGAGTTTTAGTTGAAGTCAAAGAACGCCGTGAAATTATCCGGTTTGAAAATACAGATCCTTATTTTCTAGTTGAGACAGCTTTAATTAAATCAAACTACCGAGATACGAAAGAAAACCGAACCTTGATGCGAATGATTAAAGAGTCTTTTGCAAGCTACATGAATATAACAAGGAAGGTTGCCTCAGACCTAATTCTGTCAATGGAGTCACTTGAAGATCCTAATCAGCTTATTGATCTTATCGGTGCTAATTTATTTCTGGAATTGATCGATAGCCAACGTTTGATTCAGGAAACGGATATAAACAGACGCTTACAAGTAACTTATGAGATATTAACAGAAGAAGTCGAAATGATAAAAATTGAAAATAACATCGACGAAAAAGTCCGCAGTGAAATGTATAAACATCAACGGGAATACTATCTTCGCGAGCAAATTAAAGTGATCCAGGGTGAACTTGGGGAAAGTGATGTTCAAACAGATGTTGAAAAATATCGTGAACGCCTTGATCAATTAGTACTTGAAGATGAGGTAAGAAATAAAGTACTAGGTGAAATTAATCGCTTGAACAAGGTCCCTCAAGGTTCGTCGGAAGCCGGTTTAATTCAAACTTATGTGGAATGGATCCTTGATCTTCCTTGGAACACCTTAACAGAAGAAACAGTAGATGTGACACAAGCCCGCCGAATCCTTGATGAAGATCATTATTCCTTGAAAAACGTGAAAGAGCGGATCTTGGAATATATATCAGTTCTGCAACTATCGAGTGGTTTAAAGTCACCAATTCTTTGTTTAGTTGGACCGCCCGGCGTTGGAAAAACCTCCATTGCTAAATCAATTGCTCGGGCATTAAATCGTGAATATATTCGCATGTCGCTCGGTGGTGTCAGAGATGAAGCTGAAATTAGAGGGCATCGGCGAACCTATATTGGTGCAATACCGGGACGGATTATTTATAATATTAAGAAGGCAGGAAGCAGAAATCCTCTTTTTCTATTGGATGAGATTGATAAACTTGGCCAAGATTTTAGTGGCGATCCTGCATCTGCCTTGCTAGAAGTCTTAGATCCAGAACAAAACAATAGCTTTACTGATCATTATCTGGAATTACCCTTTGATCTTTCGCAAGTCCTTTTTATTACGACTGCCAACTCGCTGTCAAGCATTCCGCGTCCACTTCTAGATCGAATGGAAGTCATTGATGTCAATGGTTATGTTGAATCGGAGAAAGTTGAGATCGCCAAACGTTATTTAATTCCTAAACAATTAGAAATACATGGCCTAAAGAAATCCACTTGTAGAATTTCTGAGGGGGTTATTAAGAATATTATCGAATATCATACAAGAGAGTCAGGTGTCAGGGAATTAGAACGAAAAATTGCCCAGGTTTGTCGGGTTGCGGCGAAAGAAATTGTTGAAAAAGAGCGGAAGTCGATTTCTATCACTCAAAAAAATCTGGAGAAATTTTTAGGAAAAAGGCGGTATCGTTTTGATTTGGCTGAAGATACAAAGGAAGTAGGACTTGTTAATGGATTAGCTTATACACCAGTAGGGGGTGATACCCTCCAAATTGAGGTGGTTGTCATTGATGGATCTGGCAAGATCGAAATAACCGGTCAGTTAGGTGATGTGATGAAAGAATCGATCAAAGCTGGGATCAGCTTTATACGATCGAAAGCTGAGGACTTGGCTATTAATCCTGATTTTTATGTAAAAAAAGACATTCATCTTCACGTTCCAGAAGGAGCAGTTCCTAAGGATGGTCCCTCAGCTGGAATCAGTGTTACCACAGCTCTTATTTCAGCCTTGACAGGCAAAGGTGTTTCTCAAAACTTAGCGATGACTGGTGAAATTACCCTCAGAGGCCGTATTTTAGCAATCGGCGGACTTCGAGAAAAATTAACAGCGGCCCATCGTGGCGGTATTAAGGATGTTATTCTTCCAAAAGATAATGAAAAAGATTTAGAAGATGTACCAGAGGTTGTTCTTCAAGCACTTGAGATTCATCTTGTTTCTAAAATGAATGAAGTCATTGAGATTATCTTTAAATAAGTTTTAAAAGGGGAAACAATGAAAGTTAATAAAGCGGAAATTGTAATTTCAGCTGTATCAAAAGCACAATATCCTGAAGATAAATTACCTGAAATTGTTCTACTAGGTCGTTCTAATGTTGGAAAATCGTCATTTATCAATGTCCTTATTAGAAGAAAATCTCTCGCGCGAACAAGTTCAAGTCCAGGAAAAACGCAAACGATGAATTTTTATCGCATTAATGAATTATTATATTTTGTCGATATGCCTGGCTATGGTTATGCCAAGGTCTCGAAAAAGGAGCGGGAAAAATGGGGGGTGATGATTGAAGAGTATCTTCGGACCCGGGACAATATTGTCAGCGTTTTCCTCCTCGTCGATTCCAGGCATGAACCGTCAGATGATGATTATCTGATGTATGATTGGCTGACTTACGCTGGCATTAATCCGATTATCATTGCGACAAAGGCCGATAAATTAACACGAAATGATATGAAAAAAGCGATTATGCGCATTAAAAAAATGACCAGTCATAATGTTGATCAAAAAATAATCCTGTTTTCAAATCAAACCCAGCTCGGTTATGAAGAGGTATGGGCTGAGATTGAAGCATTAATATGAAAGTAATTTATCTTTAAGATGTTAACACAAGCAGAAGTTATTAGAATTGGACGTCAGTCGGGCTTTGATTTAATTGGTCTTTTTAAAACCGATCCTTTAGATGAATGTTTTACACGACTAAAAGATCGGTTTGATAAAGGCGAGGTGACTGGTTTTGAAGGTGAAATACCACAGAATCGGATTAATTATCATTATTTTTATCCACCTGTCAAGACAGGAATTGCTCTAGGGGTTAACTATTATCACCCACTTAAAAAGCTGAAAGATCACTTCGAACGTGGTGAAATTGCTTCAGTGGCTAGAGGCCTTGACTATCATCTTGTCCTTCAAAAAAAAGCACACCTCCTCATGGAACGATTAAATAAGCGTTGTCTTGAACTGGGCCTTAAAAAGATCGACTATCGCATTTTTGTCGATAATAGCGGGTTAGTTGATCGTGGCTCAGCTTACCGCGCCGGTTTAGGGTTTTTTGGAAAAAATAATTGTCTGATCAATGATGAATACGGATCCTATTTTTTCATTGGACAAATTTTAATCAATCAAACGATTATCTTTAAAAAAAACGACGTCAATACGGCGAAGTGTGGTAAGTGTCGACGTTGTATTGAAGCCTGTCCGACAGGAGCGCTTCAAGATCATTTTCGTTTTGATCCCCGGAAATGCCTGTCGTATTTAACACAGAAAAAAACACTCTCTGCTGAAGACGAAACACACTTTACCCAGTATTTATATGGTTGTGATATTTGTCAAAAGGTATGTCCTTATAATCAAAACTTAAGCAAAATTGGTGAACCATCTTTTCGGATTTCTCAAACCAAAGCCTATCCTAATCTAAAAGCCTTAAGTGAAATGAGTCAAGCAGAGTTTAAAAAAGAATTTTCTTTAACTGCTGCCGGCTGGCGGGGGAAAAAAATTTTTGTCCGAAATGCTAAACTCATTATGAAAAATCGATTAAAAGTGCTATAATGATAAAGTTGACGAAATATAAATATTGGAGGAATAAATGATTAGAGTTCGCTTTGCGCCAAGTCCAACAGGAAATGTTCATGTCGGAAGTTTACGAACGGCGCTTTATAATTATATTTTTGCTAAGAAAATGGGCGGAAAATTTTTATTGCGTATAGAAGATACCGATCAAAGTCGTTATGAAGAAGGGGCGGTGGAAAATCTTTTATCAGCCCTAAGGATCACTGGTTTAGATCCTGATGAAGGCTTGAGTATCAAAGATTCTCAGATTGCTCAAGCAGGTTCTTTTGGTCCCTACATTCAATCTGAACGATTAGAAATATATAATGACTATATAAAAAAGCTCCTCGAAAAAGATCATGCTTACTATTGCTTTTGTTCCAAAGATCGCCTAGACCAATTAAGAAGGCGGCAAAAAGACCAGGGCGAGACGCCACGCTATGATGGCCTATGTCGTCGTTTAAGCCATGAGGAGATCGATGCAAAGATTCAAGCAGGACAACCCTATACGATTCGGTTAAAACTTCCGATTAATTATAAGATTGAGTTTGATGATTTAGTTCGCGGCCATATCTCGGTCAATAGTGATGATTCAGACGACCAGGTACTGATTAAAACAGATGGCTTTCCAACCTATCATTTTGCTGTCGTAATCGATGACCACTTAATGAAAATCACCCACATTATTCGCGGTGAAGAATGGTTGCCTTCGACGCCAAAGCATGTTTATCTCTATGATTGCTTTGGCTGGGAAAAACCGATCTTTGTTCATCTTCCGAATATTCTAAATGATGACCATAAAAAACTGAGTAAGCGCCAAGGTGATGTTTCAGTGAGTGATTTTTTAAGCAAGGGCTACTTGCCTCAAGCATTGATTAATTTTTTAGCCTTGCTTGGTTGGAGTCCTGAAGACGATCAGGAAATATTTACCTTAGAAGAATTAATTGAGAACTTTGATTTTAGGCGGGTTAGTAAATCTGGAGCGGTCTTTGACCGCGATAAATTAAACTGGATGAATGCTCATTATATTAAAAAACTACCGATAGAAAGTTTAATAAAAAGCTTAACACCCTATTTAGTCGAAGCCAATTACTTAAAGGCAAGCGAGTTAACTGAAAAAAAAGAATGGCTTGAAAAGGTAGGCGAGTTGCTTCGCGATCGGATTGATTACTTTGCTCAAGCCCCTAAAGAACTTAAGGAAATTTTGGACAAAGATTTTAAGATTGAAGATGATCAGGCATTATCATTTTTAAAAAATGAATCAGCCAATCGTCTCTTCTTAGCCCTTGTAAGGAAAGTAACCGCCTCCGAGAAATTGGATCAAGAAAGAGCAAAAGCGATTCTTAAAGAAATACAAAAGGAAGAAAAAATAAAAGGAAAATCCCTTTACATGCCAACTCGAATTATGATCACAGGTGAAATGCATGGACCGGATCTAACTATTTTGATGGACTTGCTTGGAAAAGAAGAAGTATTAAAACGTCTTAATTTGATTAAAAATCTTATCTAATATTTAAAGAATACTTTGAGGAGGATTAGCATGAGTAAAAATAGCTTTCAAAAGAAAAGCACATTTACCTTGATTGCGGTAATAATCGTCATTGCCTTAGCAGCCTATGTATTATTTAATGGTGTGACTGCAGGTATCTACGATATTGGTGATATTGGTAATAAAATGAATTACGGACTTGATTTAACGGGTGGGGTTAATGTGGTCTTAGAAGCTGAGGGAACAAGTGATGATCCGGTGACACCGGAAAAAATTGAAGCGGCGATTTTAACTATTCGCCAACGAATTGATTCTATCGGCTTAACCGAGCCAACGATCACTAAACAAGGCGAAAATCGTATTCGAGTATCTATTCCATCGGTTACAAATCAGGAAGAAGCTTTGGAATTGATCGGTAAAACGGCCCAGTTAGAATTCCTTGCTCCAGATGATAGTATTATTTTAACAGGGAAAGACGTGGTCGATTCAAAAGGTGTGATGCAAAAAAATGCTGCCGGTTTAGAAAAACCAGTGGTAACCCTTAAGTTTAGTGAAAATGGTACAAAACTTTTTGCTAGTGCTACTGAAGCCTACATTGGTCAAACTATTAAAATTAAGTTAGATGATGAAATCATTTCATCACCAACGGTTAATGTTGCCATAACAACTGGAGAAGCAGTCATTGAAGGGATGGAAAGTCTTGAAGCAGCCGGTAATTTAGCGGCCTTGATCCGTGGTGGGGCGCTTCCAGTAAAATTAGAGCCAGTTGAAGTAAGAACCATTGGACCATCTTTAGGACAAGATTCTTTAAATAGAAGTATCTTTGCCGGTGCCGTGGGAATTGGTCTTGTCTTAATCTTTATGTTATTCTTTTATCGTGGGCTAGGCTTTATAGCCGATCTTGCTTTGGTTGTCTATATGGTGATTTTACTAACCATTATGACGGCTTTAAATGTAACCTTAACCCTGCCAGGGATTGCCGGGATGATTTTATCAATTGGAATGGCTGTCGATGCCAATGTGATCATTTTTGAGCGTATCAAAGAAGAAGCGCGGTTAGGAAAATCACTCTTAACATCGATAGATTCTGGTTTTTCAAGAGCTTTTTCAACGATTCTTGACTCAAATGTTACCACTTTGATCGCTGGAACGGTATTGTTCTTCCTTGGAAGTGGAAGTGTACAAGGATTTGCCGTAACCTTAATTCTAGGAATTCTCTTAAGCATGTTCACTGCCGTTTTTATTACCAAACAATTGATCATTTTATTTGTTAAGACCGAATTATTTAAAAATCAGAAGTTTTACGGCATTGGGGGTAACTAAGATGAAAAAATTTAAAATTATGGAAAAAAGTAAAGTGTGGTTTATTATTTCTGCAGTATTAATACTCGTTAGCCTTAGTTCTCTCATAATTCAGGGTCTGAATTATGGTATTGATTTTATTGGTGGGACGATCATTACCATTGATTTAAATACTCAATTTAGCACAGAGGAAGTACGATCGATTGTTGATGAATTTGACGAAAGTGCGGTTATCACCAATGCTGGTGAAGACCAGACTCAAATTATTGTTTCAACAAAAGAAAGTTTATCAACACCAGAACGACAAGCGCTTTTTTCTGCTTTTCAAGAAGAATATAATTTAGAAGAATCCGATTTGCTCTCAATTGATACAGTTAGTCCTTCAGTTGGTGCTGAAATCACCCGTAATGCTATTATTGCATCGATTGTTGCCGTCATATTGATGCTGGTTTATATTACCTTTCGATTTGAATTCTTATTCGGCTTGACTGCTGTTATAGCTTTAGTACATGATTTGATTATTGTTCTAGGGGTTTACTCATTATTCCAAATTCAGGTCAATTCACCATTTATTGCAGCAATTTTAACGATTCTGGGCTATTCGATTAATGATACGATTGTTGTATTTGATCGAATTCGTGAAAATCGAAATAAGTTTGGTAAGTTTGACTATGAAAATTTAATTGATACCAGCCTTTCCCAAACCTTTCAACGAAGCATCAACACCTCAATCACAACTTTGCTTGCTATCACAGCTATTTATTTTCTTGGTGTTCAAGCCATTAAAGATTTCGCACTTCCCTTAATTGTAGGAATTATTATTGGAACTTATTCTTCCATTTTTGTTGCCAGTACCTTATGGTATAAAATAAAAATGAATCAAAAATCAAAAATTGATGCTAATAAAAGAAGAGTAAAGGTTAAATAATTGAATAAATAATTGAATGTAGAATAACGATGTATTGTGAGCGGCCTTAATTATAAACTAATTAAGGCTGTCATCGAATATTACGGAATAAAAGGAAGAGGAATGACAAAAACCAAATGGATTTACCGTCAGACAAGTAAAAATAATAATGACCCTTTATTCTACGAGGCCTTGAAAAAGACTCTACAGGAAAAGAGTAAGCTTAATCCTTTGGTCTCTGATATTCTGATTAATCGAGGAATCCGTTCTTTAAAGGAGAATACGACCTTCATTAATCCTAAGTTGAGTGACCTTCATGACCCTTATAAATTAATCGATATGGATAAATCAATTATCCGTATACTCAAAGCACGGGATAAAAAAGAGATGATTTATTTGTATGGGGATTACGACGCTGACGGAACAATTGGCGTGGCGATTCTTTATCTTTATTTAAAGAAAATTGGTTGTGAGGTTGATTATTTTATTCCTAATCGTCTGATAACCGGTTATGGTCTTCATACAAGTCCACTTAGTGATTTAATCAAAAAAGAGATGAAGGTCTTAATTACAATTGATAATGGGACTTCTGCTCTTGAGGAAGTTAAATTTTGTAATGCCCACGGTGTCGATGTTATCATTACCGACCATCACGAATGCCATGGGGCCTTACCTGAGGCTTTTGCGATCATTAATCCCAAAAGAAAAGATTCTCATTATCCCTATCCAGAACTTTGTGGTGCTGGTGTGGCCTTTAAATTAATACAAGCTCTAAGCCTAAAGTTAGACTTAAATGACAATTTACAAGAATATATCGAATGTGTCTCGATTGCAACCGTAGCTGATTTAGTTCCCTTAACTGGTGAGAACCGAACATTAACCCACCTAGGTCTCCAGCATTTAAACAAGGATCCACAGAACTTAGGACTTAAACAATTAATCGCGGTCAGCGAATTAGAGGATATTAAGGCCTGGCATTTTGGTTTTGTTCTCGGCCCTAAGATTAATGCAGCCGGACGGCTTGGACAAGCTGACCGGATCGTTGAATTGTTGATAACTGAAGATTCTAAAAAAGCCTCTTCCCTAGCAGAATTTCTGAGGGACGAAAACACAAAAAGACAAGAGCTGGAGAAAGAGATTCTTTTAAAAGCCATGGTGCAAGTTGAAAAGGAAGCGCTTTTTGAAAAAGAATTTATCATCGTCCATGGCCAAGGGTGGCACACAGGTGTTATCGGAATTGTTGCCAGCCGTATTCAAGAAGTTCACTATCGTCCAGTGATTGTAATTGGCATCGAAAATGGGATTGGAAAAGCTTCTTGTCGAAGTATTGAGGGTTTCAATCTCTTTGAAGCACTCTCATCTTTTGACCATCTTTTTACCAGTTTTGGCGGACACGCTCAGGCCGCCGGTTTTACTATTTGTGAAGATAAGATTGAAGATCTAAAAAAAGCCTTTGAACACTATGCACAAGAGGTTAAGCTCAAAGACTTTCTCCAAAAGAAAATATACTATGATTCCGAATTATCTTTTGATAACCTGAGTTTAGGTTTTTATCGTGAATTAGCAATGTTTGAACCTTGCGGTATTGGAAATCCTGGGATTCAGTTTTTAATAAATAATCCTAAGATCAAAAGCTATAGCAAGATGGGAAAAGAAGGTAACCATCTTCGGATCGATTTTTTTGGAATCCAGGCGGTCGGTTTTGGAATGGGCTCTTATGAAAGACTTTTAAAAAAGCGAGAATCACAGAGTTTTTCAGCTTTATCCTTCATCGCCAAATTATCAATAAATAATTTTAGAGGAAATAAAAGTCTCCAATTACAGATCAGGGATATGAAAATTAACCCACTTTACGACTTGCAAAAAGCTAAAATAGTTGTTAATTATATCAAAAGTGCCGATTGTCTTGACCAGGATGTCTTGAACGATCATATTGACGGATTAGCGCTTGAAAATCTTACCCTACCGATTGACATACTGCGAAAAACCTATCGTTTTTTAAAAGTTGTAAACACTGAATACAGTATTACAATTGAAACTTTTGAGAGTATAGAATTAAATGCCTACCAAACATTGATGATCTTAGAAATTTTAAAAGAAAATAAACTAATTGACTTTAGTTTAAATAAGAATCATTTTAAAATCAGAATATTACCGATATCTGAAAAAAAAGATATCCAAAACTCAAAACTAATGATAAGATTAAAAAAATTAACGGAATAAAAGGAGCATAGAATGGGTTTAAAAGAAATGATTGCTATTTATCCAGATTTTCCTAAATCGGGTATTAGTTTTAAAGATATCAATAGTCTGATCGCAAATCCAGACACATTTAAAGAAGCGATCGACGAGATGATCAGAGTCTCTAAGGCTCTTGACGCGACCTTAATTGCCATACCTGAAGCAAGAGGCTATATATTCGGAGCACCTGTTGCCTATTCGATTGGCGCTGGATTGATCCCAATTCGGAAACCAGGAAAACTTCCTGGTGAAACCGTGTCCCAAGGATATGATCTTGAGTATGGGTCTAATGTGATCGAGATTCAGAAGAATGTTATTCGCCCAGGGGATCGTGTTATCATCATTGATGATCTTTTGGCAACTGGGGGAACAATGAAGGCTACGATCAATTTAATCGAAAAACTTGGCGGGCAAATTGCTGGTCTAATCACCTTAATTGAACTAACGGAACTGGGAGGGCGTGACCTTTTGAGAGATTATTTTGTTCATACATTGGTCACCTATCCTCATTAAAGAATTTAATGATAAAGAAGGCAGAAATAGTATGGAAAACGATGCGATTAAAGGAAAAATTGACAATGTTATCGACTTAGTGAGAGCACATAATCCTAAAGCGGATACAGATTTGATTTTAAAAGCCTATCGACTAGCGAGACATGCCCATAAAAATCAGAAACGCTTATCGGGTGAAGAGTATGTTATTCACCCTATTTCAGTTGCCTATATTTTAGCTCAGATGCAACTTGATACAGAAACAATAATAGCAGCGATCCTTCATGATATTATTGAGGATACTGACTATTCTTATGACTATATTAAAGAAGAATTTAATAAAAACATTGCTGAACTGGTTGAAGGTGTGACTAAAATTGGACGGATTGAGTTCCAATCAAAAGAGGAAAGTCAGGCTGAAAACTTAAGAAAAATGATCTTAGCCATGTCGAAAGATATCCGAGTCATTTTGATTAAATTAGTCGATCGTCTTCATAATATGCGGACCCTTGAGTATATGCGTGAATCTAAGCAAATTGAAAAATCGCGAGAAACCTTAGATATTTATGCACCATTGGCTAATCGGCTTGGAATCTCGACGATAAAGTGGGAACTCGAAGATCTTTCCCTTAAATATCTTGACCCAACCGGTTATTATGACCTTGTTAATAAAATTAAAATGAAAAAATCACTTCGAGAAGCTTATATCAATGAAGTTATTGAAGTTCTCGATAAAGAAATCAAAGCCGTGGGCACTAATGCCGAGATTTATGGACGATCTAAACATTTTTATAGCATTTATCGAAAGATGCGAAACCAGAACAAGAGTTTTGATGAGATCTACGATTTAATTGCTGTGCGTGTTATTGTTGATTCTTTAAAAGATTGTTATGGTGTTCTTGGAGTTGTTCATTCTCAGTGGACACCGATACCAGGACGCTTTAAAGATTATATTGCCATGCCAAAACCAAACCTCTACCAATCGATCCATACCACGGTTATGGGTCCAAAAGGCGAGCCTTTTGAGATCCAGATCCGGACGAGAGAAATGCATGAAACAGCTGAATATGGTATTGCTGCCCATTGGAAATACAAAGAGGGTATTATTGATTCAAAAGATAAGCGCTATGAAATTCAAATGTCTTGGCTTCGTCAAATGCTTGAACTTCAACGCGAATCAGAGGATGCCGGAGAGCTAGTAGAAACAATTAAAGTCGACTTACTTAATGAGGAAGTCTATGTTTTCTCACCTAAGGGGACAGTCATTGCCTTACCAGCCGGAGCCTGTCCACTTGATTTTGCCTATCGCATTCACAGTGATATCGGCAACCATTGTGTTGGCGCAAGGGTTAATAATAAAATTGTGCCCTTAAACTCCAAACTAAAAAGTGGCGACATCGTCGAAGTGATGACATCGAAGAACTCTAATGGTCCTAGTCGTGACTGGTTGACCTTTGTTAAGAGTGCCCATGCCCGTAATAAAATCAAGCAGTACTTTAAAAAAGAAGAAAAAGAAGAAAACATCCAAAAAGGCAAACAAATTCTTGAACGTGAAATCAAAAGAGAAGGTCTCCAACACAGCAACTTACTCAATCAAGCTAACCTTGAAACGGTGATGGAAAAATGTGAATATAAGCATCTTAATGATTTTTACGCGGCAATTGGATACAATGGCATTAAAATTGGAACGGTCTTTCAAAAAATGCGGATGCTCTTCCCTAAAGAATTTCCGCAAGAAACAAAAGAAATCGTTATAAAAAAGCCCGATCAAAAACAGAGCAGAAGCAATACGGTGACAGTTGCCGGTCACAATGAGATTGATGTTCATTTTTCAAAATGTTGTAATCCGGTACCAGGTGATAATATCGTTGGCTATATTACGAAGGGACGCGGTATTTCCATTCATCGGGCTGACTGTTCGAATGTTCTAAATCTTCAAGATCCCAGTCGAATCGTTGAGGTTGAATGGAATAAATACAGTTCGGGATCTTTTACCGCTGAAGTCCATATTAGAGCGGTCGAAGCTGCCGGGACCTTAATTAAGATATCGGAAGTTTTTCTTGATATGAATATCCCAGTTACTGCTTTAAATGCAAAGAGTGATAAGAATGGTTATGATTTTTTTTCGGCAACCTGTGAAGTAAAGAGTCGTCGAGAATTAAATCTATTGATTAAAAACTTAAATAAAATTAAGGAGGTAAACCAGATTTATCGGGTTTAATGCAATATGCGAATTGTTATTCAAAGAGTTATTAAGTCGAGCGTAGCCATTAAGGGTCAGGAAATTGCTACAATTAATAAAGGGTTGACGATTCTATTAGGGATTAAAAAAGATGATGATGAAAAAGATATGGATTATTTAATTGGAAAAATTTTAAATCTCCGCATCTTTGATGATTCTACTGGTATTATGAATCTGTCTGTTACGGACCTTAGAGGTGAGATCTTGATTGTTTCACAGTTTACCCTCTATGGTGATTCAAAGAAGGGCAGACGGCCGAGTTATAGCCGTTGTGGCCCAGTGATTGAGGCTGAAAAAAAATACGATCGTTTTATTGAAAAAATAAAAAAGGAATCAAAGCTTACCATTAAAACGGGGGTTTTCCAAGAGGAAATGACTGTAAGTTTGGTTAACGATGGACCAGTTACCCTCTTGCTAGACAGCGAAAAAATTTTTTAGGAGAATTTATGGAAATTAAGAAGTTAAGTCTTGGGGTAATGGGAACAAATTGTTACATTGTTTGGGATGAAAACAAGAATGGTGTTATTATTGATCCTGGTTTTATCGATTCGCGTATCAAAACCATTATAGATGAGAATGACCTGATCATCCATTATATTTTACTCACCCATGGTCATTTTGATCATATTGGTGCAGTCGAGAAATTAAAAAAAGAAACTGGCGCACAAGTTTTAATCCATGAAAATGATAAGGCCTGCCTGACTGATCCGAAACGAAATCTTTCTTACTTAGCTGGACTTGATTTAAGTGGGCAAGAGGCCGATGGTTTCCTAGTCGATGAAGAAATTCTTCAGGTAGGTAACCTAAGTTTTAAAATTATTCATACACCGGGGCACTCTAAAGGTGGTGTTTGCTTCCTTATAAATAAGCACTTGTTTTCTGGAGATACCTTGTTTAATAGTTCGATTGGCCGAACGGATTTTTTTGATAGTGATATGAACGAACTTATAGCCGCTATTCGTCATAAATTATTTGTTTTGCCTGATGATATCCTTGTTTATCCAGGTCATGGCGAAAATACTATGATTGGCTATGAAAAAAAACACAATCCCTATCTAAATTTTTAGGAGATAGCTCAATGAGTCTTCTCCTTTTTAATTTAGAAAAACCAGAATTGGAATATCACTTTCATGAAATGATTCAGGCTTTCATGCCCGGTATAAAAACGACTCTTACTGGTGAGTGGGAAATACGTTTAAGTCAGAAAAATCGTTTTAATGAAATTGAGTTGCGTCTTGACTATGCTTCGGGATTTTCTCATCAAAGAAGTTATACCGTAAAAGATTTAAACGATTTAAAGGATAAACGAACTTATAAACGCTTTCTTTACGACTTTCTATCACATTTTTTTAAAAAGGAATTAATGTGGGGAAGCATGACTGGGATAAAACCAGTAAAAATTGTTCAGAAATTGAAAAACAAGGGCCTTAATGAAAGTCACATATTTAATCAATTGATTAATATCTACCGTGTCAGTTTGGATCGGTCGCACCTACTGATGGATTTAGCTAAGAGGCAAGAAGCCTTTATTGCTTGTGGTCAAGAAAATAACCGGATCGGGATTTACCTTGGCATTCCACTCTGCCCGTCAAAATGTACCTATTGCTCTTTTGTTTCGACTTTTGTGGATAAAAAAAGATATAATCTACAATCTTATTTTAATCATCTTGTAATTGAAATTAAAAAAATTGGTCAGTTTGTTAATGAAAAGGGCTTAATCCCTGACACCCTCTATATCGGTGGGGGAACGCCCACTGTTTTAAATGAAGGAGAAATCTCAGAACTCTTAAATTTGCTGGAAAAAACCTTTGATTTTTCCAGCCTTCGTGAGTATACTTTTGAAGCAGGAAGACCCGATAGCTTAACGGAGAAAAAATTAAAAATCATTAAGGACCATGGGATTGATCGTATCTGTCTCAATCCACAGTCGATGAATGAAAAAACGCTTAAGGCTGTGTCACGACCGTATCAAGCTGGAGAAATTGAGAAATGGGTTGATAGTATTAAAAAGCTTAACTTTAAAAGCCTCAATATGGATTTAATTGTAGGTTTAGCTGATGAGCGCCCAGAGGATTTTTTAAAGAGTTTGGAACAGGTCTTAGCCTTTCAAGCAGAGAGTATCACAATCCACAATCTGTCAATAAAAAAAGGCTCAAAAATAAAAATTGATCATGGTATTACTGTTAAGGACGGCTATGAAGAAGATTTTTATCAGTTGGTCAAAGAAAAAATGATCGCTAATGCATACGATCCATATTATTTATACCGTCTCAAATATACGTGTGGAAATAGCGAAAATATTGGCTATTCAAAGCCAGGTCACGAGGGCATTTATAATATCATGATGATGTCTGAGCTACAATCGATCATTGGCATTGGAGCGGGTGCAACCGGGAATCTTTATTTAAGGGAAAAAGATTTGATTAAAAAGATATTTACTGTTAAAGATGTCAAAAGCTATAATGATCGGTTTGACGAAATCCTCGATAAAAAAATAAAGGCGTTTGATAGTTTTTTTAACAAGTCTTAAAAGCGTCATTTTGAATTATATTTAGATCAAGCGATCTGAATCAGGTTGACAAACAAGCGAATTGTTCATTATAATAGTTAGGAAAAGATAGAATACTGGAGGTAGAATGAATACTTTTTATAGAGATTCTCTATGTGGGGAATTAAAGCAAAATAAGGTTGGAGAAATTGTCGAATTAGCAGGTTGGGTTGATAACCGCCGAAATTTAGGTGGGGTACTCTTTATTGATTTAAGAGACCGGTCAGGTAAAGTACAATGTGTGATCAATGAAGAGGAACGCGATCTTTTTGCCCGAGCTGAAAAAATAAGAAATGAATATGTCCTATGGGTCAAGGGGGAGGTAGCCTTGAGAGATAGTGATAACATCAATAAAAACTTAAAAACGGGTGAGATTGAAGTTGAGATTAAAGAGTTTAAACTTTTAGATACGGCCAAGACCCCACCCATTTATATTGAAGACAATGATGGGAGTAACGAAGCCGTTCGCTTAAAATATCGTTACCTGGACTTAAGAAAGCCAAAGTTTCAAAAAATGTTAATGACGCGTCATAAAACCACATCAATTGTTCGTAATTTTCTAGATGAAAGGGGTTTTTGTGATGTTGAAACACCAGCTTTAGCCAAACCGACTCCGGAAGGCGCACGGGATTTTTTAGTCCCCTCACGGGTTCAAAAAGGAAAGTTTTTTGGCCTTCCTCAATCACCACAATTGTACAAGCAAATTTTAATGATTGCTGGCGTCGATCGTTATTATCAGATTGCGAAATGTTTTAGAGATGAGGACCTGCGACAAGACCGACAACCAGAATTTACCCAAATTGACCTGGAAATGTCCTTTATTAATAAAGACGATATCATTGCCATTAGTGAAGAAATGATCGCAAAGATTTTAAAAGAAATAAAAAATATTGAGATCCCCCTTCCGATGAAACGAATGACCTATCAAGAAGCGATGGATCACTATGGGTCTGATAAACCAGATACACGATTTGACTTAAAGTTAATTGATCTATCAGATATTGTTGAAGACTCAGAGTTTAAAGTATTCTCTGGAGCCGTAAAAAAAGGTGGCAGTGTTCGGGCTATTAATGCAAAAGACGCGCAAGGGAAATTAAGTAAAAAAGCAATTAAGAACTTAGAGAACTTTGCAAAAATTTATAAAGCCAAGGGTTTGGCTTGGATTGACGTCTCTGAAGATGAAATGAAGTCACCAATTCTTAAATTTATTTCCGAATCCGAAAAAGAAGCAATCTTTAAACGGACAGATGCTAAAGCGGGGGATTTAATCTTTATCATTGCTGATACGAACGAGATTGTCTACCATGCCTTGGGACAATTGCGCTTGGAGCTTGCTAAGAAATTAGACTATCAACTTGATGGACGCTATCATTTTCTTTGGGTTACTGACTTTCCTCTTCTTGAATATGATTCAGAATCAGGCCGTTACGTGGCAAAACATCATCCCTTTACAGCTCCTCTTATGGATGATTTAAAATACTTGGAAAGTGATTTGGAAAAGGTCAGGGCAGATGCCTACGATATGGTCGTCAATGGCATTGAACTTGGTGGTGGTAGCATTCGAATTCATAATCAAGAGCTTCAAGAACGTGTTTTTACAGCTCTTGGTTTTTCGAAAGAAGCAGCTTGGGAACAATTTGGATTCTTGTTAGAGGCTCTTAAATACGGCACGCCGCCTCACGGTGGATTGGCTTTTGGTCTCGACCGCTTGATCATGCTCTTACTGGATCATGATAATATTCGTGATGTTATTGCTTTTCCAAAAACACAAAATCATAGCTGTTTAATGATGGATGCACCGGGCCAAGCAAGTCTTGATCAGCTTATTGACTTAGGCATATCGGTAGATGAATTGTTATGAAAGAAATAGGGGTTATTTTTGAAAACCGTGGTAAAGAGGCGCTGGTTTCGATTCAGCGTCATGCCGCCTGTGGAGACTGTGGTGCCTGCCATATCGGTCAAGAAAAAGCAACGATGGAAACATTAGCTCAAAATCCAATCAAGGCGCAAGTTGGTGAAACGGTTGAAGTGGAAATGGAATTTATGTCTGTATTTAAAGCTGCTTTCATTGCCTATGGCATACCACTACTGGTGTTTTTAATTGGGAGTGTGTTAGCTTATTTAATGGTTGATATCTTTAACCTCTCGCTTGATCAAGTTTTGACCTCTTTTTTTAGTGGGATCATCTTAATGACAGTCTCTTATTTTGTGATTCAACAACTAGATAAAAAAGGAGTTTTTCGCGGCAAATATATGCCCATTATTACAACGATTTCTACGCCAATCGATTGTGACATGTCAATTCAAGAAAAGATGTTGGGTCATTAGGTTGATTGCGAGCCCTATTATTCACTTATAACAAGTTAATAGGGCTCATTTAAACAAAGGATTCCTTTAAGGAATGAAAAATAACTAAAAAACACTTGATTATTTATCTAACTATCATTATAATGAATGTATTGTCTGGGTGTGGCGCAGCTTGGTAGCGCGCTTGACTGGGGGTCAAGAGGCCGGAGGTTCAAGTCCTCTCACTCAGACCATTTATAAAAAGGTGATTGGAATGAAAAGAACTAAAAAAAAGAACACGAAACGAGTCAAGTCACTGCGTAATCTGATTGTTGGCATCGTTTTTTTTTTATTGTTGGAATATTGACGCTTTCAAGTTATCTCAATAACATGAGTATGCTATTAGATGAAAGTCGTTACACTGAGTCTGAAAAAACGAATCTCTATTTTTTTAAAAGCATTGATTATCGAGATGTCGATAATTTTCAAAAAAATGATTTAACCTTAGAGGAAGGCGAAAAAGCCAATGGCTATAAGAATTTGGCAAGTGGCGCAAAAACACTGAATGGTGATTTTCTAAATAAACAAATCAAAGTTATCGATAGCTTAATTGAAGATGGGTATTATAATAACTGGAGCCGCATTGTCGGAGAATTAAATAACAATTATCGGGGTGTGTCGAGTATCGCTAGTCAAATTGAAGATAATGAACGTGAGAACCGAAGTTTCCTGATTGAGTCAGTTCAATATATGGGTTTTTCGCTTGAAGAGCTTCAAAGTAAAAGGCAAGAGTATTTCACGCTTGCTGAACAAAAAACGCGTCCAATTAGTTTAAATAACTTATATATGCATTCAAGTGGCTATATTTACAGTAACATCAAACCCATTGAGAAAGTACTAAATCAAGAGATGTTACCTTATATCACCGGAAGTTTTCTTGACACGGTCGGAAGAATAGACCAACAAGCAAGTACGCAATTAAAGGTAATTAATAACGATCACGTCTTTATTACCTTTACAATCGATAAAGAAAAAGAGATCATGGGCGAAGCTGAAATGTTTGAAATGAAAGAAGAAATAATGGGGACTATTGATAGAGGGATTAATAATGACTATTATCAATTTTTAATTCGTCGTATTGATCAACTTCTTTATTACCCGGAGCTCCGTTTTAATTACAAGGATAAAGAATACACGAGTTACTTGGTTGATGAATTTGAAGATGGTAATAAAAAAATCGTGGTTCTAATGTTAAAAGACTATGTCAACGATTTTTCAAATGTCGTGATAGCTGAAGGAGATATTTATATTCAAGATTATGATGCCTTTGTCATTCCTAAAAGTGCTATCTATGAGAAAGATGATGCAACAATGGTCCAAAGCGTTTCAAAAGGCTATTTTAACGACCCATTACCGGTTGAAATTGAAAAGCAGAATCGTGGTGATGTGGTTCTAAAGGTATCGAATAATCCGGCCTTGAGCAGTGGAACGCGAATCCGAATTCATCCCTAGGGAGAGAAAATGATTTTAGATAATATTACAAACTTGAAAAAAGAAATTGATAGCAGCGTTACCCTTGTTGCTGTTACAAAATATCAAAACCTTGAAGCAACTAAGGCAGTAGTGGATGCTGGAATTGTCGATTTAGGAGAAAGTCGTGCTCAAGAATTTTTAAAAAAATATGAAGCTCTTTCAGATGAAAAGATTCGCTGGCATTTCATAGGTCATTTACAGAAAAACAAGGTCAAATATCTGATTGGAAAAGTTTTTTTAATTCACTCTGTTGATTCTCTTAGATTGATCAAAACGATCAATAATGAAAGTCAAAAAAAAGAGGTAACTACGGATGTTTTATTACAACTTAATTTAGTAAATGATCCCAATAAAAGTGGCTTCTCAATTGAAGAATTAGAAGAAGTTTTACCAAAAATTGAAGGGTTTAAACAGGTTCGGGTTAGAGGATTAATGACAATGGGTCCAAATACTGAAAATAAAAATGAAATTCGAAAAGTTTTTGTGGAATTAAAAAGAATTTATGATAAAATAAAGAAGCAGTCACAAGGAGAAAATCTTAAACTAGAGATCTTATCCATGGGAATGACAGACGATTACCAAATTGGAATTGAAGAAGGTTCTAATCTCGTTAGGATTGGACGAAAAATATTTAGGAGTTAGGAGAACGATAATGGCAGCTGAAAAATTTAAAGATAAAATTATAAAAGTTTTTGGGATGGAAGTTGATAACGACGATGACTATGATGAAGTATATGATGATGATGAGTTCGTAGACGAAGGTCGTGAGCTTGAAGATAGCAGAGGTGCTTTTATTCCACCGAAAACGAAAAAAACAATCAGTCCTCGACATAATGACTTTGCAATGGATGAAGGCCCAGAAGTTCTAGTCCTCCAACCAGAAGTCTTTAAAGATGCTCCGGGCATTTGTAATAAAATACGAGCAAATAAAACAGTCGTATTGAACCTAAAAAACACTGATTATGAAAACGGTCGAAAGATTTTCGACTTTTTAAGTGGTGCTTTATTTGCTCTTGATGGATCGATCAATAAAATCGCTGATAACGTCTTTATTTTAGCGCCCAAGCAAGTCGCCGTCTTAACCAATCCTCAAAATGATGATCTCGATTTTAATACACCAATTTTAGAATGGGATGAAGACCTGGAATAAATATGATTCAAAGAGTTCTGCTAATAGCTGGAAGTTACCTATTTGAATTCATATCGTTAATGATATTAATTAATATCGTATTAAGTTGGATCAGACCAAACCCCAATAACATCGTGATAAAGTTTATTTACGGCTTGACAGAGCCAATTTTATCACCCTTAAGACGTTTTGCTGTTATTGGACCAATTGATTTTTCTGCGATTGCAGCAATTTTAATTTTAAGATGGTTTATCCAACCCCTGTACCAAATGATTATCATCGGATTTTTTTGATAATAAAAAGAAAGAAGTTTAAACATGAGTGATAAAAAAGATGTTTATCGTCTATCCAGAATAAAGGAAATTTGTGAAAATAATTATTTTCCTGTATATTCTGATTTTAATGATGAAGGATTTCAAGAAAAAATAGAGGACATCATGAAGGTCTATGATGTCCCTTATCTTTTTTTTGGAGGAAATGTACAGAGTGAGCGACGAATTTTATGTGTCTACCCTGATTATGTTAGTAAAGATGACTTGATTTGGCCAATCAGCTCACTAATCTTTAAAAAGACTTCTGCTATGAATCATCGCCATGTTCTTGGGACCCTGATGAGTCTCGGTATTACGAGAGAGCTTGTTGGCGATATTGATGTTGGCGAAGACTGGGTTCAGGTTATTATTCACGAACGTATAAAAGGTTATTTACTCACTCACTTTAATGAAATTAATCATTGTAAAATTGAGTGTATTGCTAAGGAAATTGATGAAATTTTAATCTTTGAACGGCAGTACAAACGAATTACTTTAATTATTAGCTCCAATCGAATCGATGGTATACTTGGGAAAATTTGGAAACATTCCCGGCAAAGCAGTCTTGACTTGATTAAACAAAAAAAGGTGAAAATTAATGATCTTGAAATTACTAAGAAAGACTATCGGATTGAGAATGATGATGTTATTGCTTTAAAGGGAAAAGGAAAGGCACGAGTCATCTCAATGGATGACCGAACTAAAAAGGGTAATATCCGAGTTTTGGTGGATCTTTATCAATAAGAGGAAAAAATGAAAATAATTATCAATGAAAACCAAGTCAATGAGCGTTTAGACCGTTTTTGTGCTAGTCAGATTTCAGACCGTTCGCGAGAGTATTTAAAAAGGCGAATCAAAGAAGGTCATATCCTAGTCAATGGTTTGAAAAAAAAATCGAGTTATCGTCTGGATCAAAACGATTGCATTACTTTTGTGTTCCCGCAAGCAAAACCATTAGAAGTTCTCGCCGAAGAGATTAAACTTGATATCATTTATGAGGACGAGGATGTGTTAGTCATCAATAAAGCTAAAGGAATGGTTGTTCATCCCGGATATGGCAATGAATCAGGGACTCTTGTTAATGGCTTAATGGCCTACACTGATGCCCTTTCGTCGGTCAATGGGATGTTCCGTCCTGGGATTGTTCACCGAATCGATAAAGATACCTCAGGGCTTTTGATGGTTGCTAAAAATAATCTAGCCCATGAAGATCTGGCCGTACAACTCAAAGAACATTCGGTCACACGGCTTTATTATGCCATTGTTAATGGGGTCATAAAGAGGGATTCTGGCCTTCTTGAGATGCCCATCGGTCGCCATCCCATTAACCGAAAAAAAATGACAGTCATCGAGAAAAACTCAAAAACAGCCATTACTCATTTTAAGGTGATTAAGCGCTATGAAAACTATTCCTTTGTACAATTTAGTCTTGAGACAGGAAGGACCCATCAAATCCGCGTTCACATGGAAAATATGGGCTATCCTGTCCTTGGTGATCCTGTCTATGGGCAGAAGAAACAGAAATTCAAATTAAGAGGCCAATGTCTTCATGCTCAAAGTTTAGCCTTTAATCACCCTAAGACTAAAAAAAGGCTTACTTTTACCACTACATTGCCAGCTGAGATGATTGGGCTTTTGCGTACCTTAAAAAGCACGGCAGTCTAGCCTTTATCGCATAAAGGGTTTTTCAAGACGTTCAATTGATTCGATTAAGTTTAAATCTGGTGAAACAACCATGGTTCTTTGATTGGTGAAAATAATCATACCCGGTTTTGCTTTAGGTGGTTTCTTTATATATTTATATTCGACATAATCAACAGGAATTTTCGATGAACCTCTGGCTTTACTGTACCAAGCAGCCAGGTTTCCGGCTTCAAGCAATGTTTGTTCACTGATGAATTGACCATTTGCAATGACTAATACGTGAGAGCCGGGAAGGTCTTTAACATGCAGCCAACAATCTTCATTTTCCCCGAGCTTTGTTGAAATAAGATCATTTTGATAATTGTTTTTTCCGACTACAATGTGAAACCCTTCTGAAGATAGGTAATGATAGGGACTTGAAATCACGTTTTTCTTTGCTTTCTTTTTAGGCTTCGGTTTTTTATTGAATTCTGATCGGTTGAACTCATCTTGAATTTCATCGAGTTCTGCAAGTTCAGTCGATTGATCCAAGCTATTAAGCAAGGATCCAAGGTAATACTCTTTTTCTTTCGTTTCTTGGATATAGGGTTTTAAGTAGCGGATGGCCGATTTGCTTTTGTTATAGCGCTTATAATAGGCTTGAGCGTTTTCCGAAGGCGAGCGATTTGACTTGAGCGGAATCTCAATTGATTTCCCCTCTGGATCATGATAGTTGACCACGTCTATTTTATCCATTCCTTTTTCGATTTGATAAATATTGGCAGTCACGAGATCACCCCAAATGCGAAATTTTTCACCTTTTTGAGCTTTACTAAGATCTCCTTGCAAATTTTTAAGCTTCTTTTGATGTTTTTTATAAAGTGATTCTAATTGTTGCGACAGACTTGCACTTTTATTTTTAAAACGCAAAATCTTATCTTTTTTGAAATAATAAATTTCGAGCATCGATGAAAGTGACTGATATAATTCAAAGGGATAATCTTGCTGAAGATGATGCAAGGGAATGGTGGAAAAATCAAGGGGTCTCCGGCGCTTAAAATAGATGCGCGGCCAGGATTTTTCAGTGATTAGTGCTATGACCTCGTCAAAGGCCTCAATTAAAAATTGTTCTTGTTTCTTGCTAAGTGACGTGATTTCCTTTTGCGAGTCTAAGCCGGCACGGTATGAAACTTCTTTTGCTAGGGCAGGACTGATACCAAGAAAAGCTTTTATTAAAAAAGATTCAATTGATTGATCACTTAACATAGAAAGCATCTCTTTAAAATGAGCCGGGCTAAATTCTAAAAAACTAAGACGATTGTTTTCCGGTGGATAAATATAATCTCGCCCCGGTAAGATCTGTCGGTACCGACTGGATGAGGTCCCCACTTTTTTAAGAGAATCAAGGATACGATCATTTTCATCGAGAAGGATGAGATTGCTATTTCGACCCATTAATTCAAGCAAAAGGGTCCGAACCACTGGGTCATTAAATTCGTTATTTTTTAAAATTGAGAACTTAAGAATCCGGTCCGTTTTATATTGCATTATTTCCGTAATCGTGCCATTCAAAAGATATTTGCGCAAGGACATGCAAAAATTGGGTGGGGCTGATGGATTTTCCTTTAGATTTTCCGTAAGGTATGCCCTAGGATTGCTAGGATTAACGGATAAAAGTAAGTGGTATTTAAATTTCCCTTGGTTAACGAGTAAGCGGATTTCATCTTTTTCAGGCTGGTAAATTTTTCGAATCCGTCCATTGACTAAAAGCTGATTAAGTTCTTTCTTTAAATGATAAGTTGTAACACCGTCAAAGGCCATGAAGATATTCCTTTCGCGAATTATTTTATGATACTAGTTTCTCTTAAATTCTATCATTGATTGCTTTTTATTGAAAGTCTCTCTTGAGTTTTACGCGCATAAGTTACCACACTTTATTGACTTTTTTCACAGAATTCGTTATAGTGAGGAGATTAAGTTGTAGATAATGATATCGATCACTTAAAAATGTAGATTGGGGAACTTTATGGTAAAAAGTATGACAGGATTTGGATACGGTAATTATTACGATGAAGAGGTTGATTTTAATATAGAAATTAAAACGATCAACCATCGCTATCGTGACTATTCTCTAAAGATTCCAAAAGTCCTAAACAGCGTCGAAGATAAAATAAAAAATACGATTTCTCAAAAAATAGCACGCGGTCGGATTGAGTGTTCAATTAAGTATCATGACATTGGCGCAAAAAAAAGACGGGTCGTTTGTGACCATGACTTAGCGCAGCACTATATTAGTCTTTTAAAGGAGATCAAAGAACTGGATTCAAGTATTTCCCCCAAAATTGATTTGACCCTGATTGCTGAATTTCCAGATGTGATCAGAAGGGAAGAAGAAACACGTGCTAACGATTTGATTTGGGTCAAAATTGAAGCTGAATTAAATAAAGTGCTGGATAATGTAAATGACAGCCGCCTAAAAGAAGGTGAGAATCTAAAGAAGGATATTCTTTTAAGAAATGATAAAATTAAAATGTGGATTGATATTATTTCAAAAAGAGCACCAAAAGTTCTTATAAAATACCAGACCGATCTAAAAGACAAGATAAAAAGTTATACTGAGGCTAGTGACATTGATCAAGGCCGATTATTAACGGAAATTGCAATCATGGCTGACAAACTAAATATTGATGAAGAACTAACACGCTTAGTGAGTCATACCAAGCGTTTAGAAAAAATTTTAGAAGAAGTAAATCCGATTGGGCGAAAACTCGATTTTCTAATCCAAGAGATTAATCGCGAAATCAACACAATTGGATCAAAAGCCAATGATTTGGCCATATCAAGCGTGGTTGTCGATATAAAAAGTGAAATTGAAAAAATTCGTGAGCAAATTCAAAATATTGAGTAAAGGTGTGAAAAATGAGTAAATGTCCTATTGTATATAAAAATTCACCTAAAGCATCCTCTTCAGACTTGTTTTTTGAAAGAGAAACAGGCATTCTAATTGTGATTTCAGGCCCGTCTTGTGCTGGAAAAGGAAGTGTTTGCAAAATCATCTGCGATAATAATCCTGACCTTAAACTATCTATATCAGAAACGACGAGACAAGCTCGGAACCATGAAAAAGATGGCGAGGACTACTTCTTCGTTAGTAAGGATGAGTTTGAAAAACGGATTGAAGAGGGAAATTATCTTGAGTATGCTTCAGTTTATGAACACTATTATGGAACCCCTAAGCATCATGTAGAAGAGCTTTTAAATGATGGCTATGATGTTATCTTAGAGATTGATATTCAAGGAGCTGCAAAAGTTCGTTCTGGCTATAAAGAGGGTATCTATATTTTTATAGTTCCACCGTCGATGCAAGAATTAAAACGAAGAATTGAAGAACGGGGTACCGAAAGCAAAACTCAAATGGAAATACGGTTAGATTGTGCAAATGAAGAGATAAAGAATGCTGATGACTATAGTTATATCGTCATTAACGACGATTTAGATGATGCTGCTAATAAGGTCCAATCGATTATAACAGCTGAAAAATGTCGGACAGAACGCTTAAAAAATCAGATAAATGATATACTAGGGAGATAAAGATGAGAGAACCTGCTTTAAATTTATTAATCAGTAAAGCTACAAATAAATATTCACTTGTGATCGCAGCGGCCAAAAGGGCGCGTGAGATTATTGAGGGCGACGAGCCCCTCATTAAAATAGACAACGAAAACCCTGTTAGTATTGCGACTGCTGAGATTGCTAACG
Source organism: uncultured Lachnospiraceae bacterium (assembly GCA_964632785.1). Classification (GTDB taxonomy): domain Bacteria; phylum Bacillota; class Clostridia; order Eubacteriales; family Eubacteriaceae; genus Acetobacterium. The sequence goes on from CAZWEU010000003.1 coordinate 32,749, forward strand.
ATTTGGTCCACTGTATTTGTCATCAAGAAGAGGAGTAAAATCGCTAATTCTTCAAGGGAGAATAACTTGAAAATTGCAGCCCTATATCTTAATCAAAAAAACAAACGAATTGATAAAGCTTACGATTACTTGGTCCCAAGTGACCTTGAAAATGAATTAAAATCTGGCATGCGGGTTCTTGTAAATTTCGGAAGAGGAAATCGCGAGCTCGAAGGATTTGTTGTCAGAATTAAAAAAACAAATGATCAGGAGCGAAAACTAAAAGCAATTAGACAGCTGATCGATCAAGAACCAGTCCTTGATAGAAAGCAGATCGAGTTTTGTATTTGGATGAAAGATTATTATTGTAATTTATTCTATGAAAATCTTGCTTATTTTGTCAGTCCCCTTCCAATCATCCGTGAACGCTTCATTGAAAGAAAGATGACCAACAATACGCTTGCCATGAATGTTACCATCCAAGCTTATTTTTCTCAAAATAGCAGGGTTAATTATAAAAAAATAAAACAAGAAGATCGAAAAGTTATTGCTCAAATGATTGATTCTGGTTATTTAATCGAAAAAAAAACCTACCGTGTCTATCAAGAAAGTAAGGAAAAAATTTATTATCGAACCGACAATCGACTCTTGGAAAAACCAAGATTGGGCCTTGTTCAAAAGAAAATAATGTCCCTCCTTGAAACAAGAGCATTAAAAGAGTCGACCTTAAAACAGCTTATACCGCAATATAAAAACAGTATTGCTTCACTAATTAAAAAGGGTTTTATTGGCGAAGAGATTACCGCAAAGAATTTTGGCGAAAAAAACCATGACCAAGATCAAGGAAGTCAGAGGCCAGTCATCCTGAGTGAAAATGAACAGTCTCTTTACGACTATTATCACCAGCTGAAAAATAAGGATTGTTTTTTTCTCTGTCATGATCATGCTGCCAAATACCGGCTTTTATTTAAATTAATTCAAGAGCAGATTAAGAATAGAAAATCCGTTTTAATTTTATTTCCAGATATCAACCTATCCTATCAACGCTTAGAATTATTTATTAAATATTTTGGAGAAAGTCTGGCTATATTTCATCATAAGCTTAGGACTTGCGAACAACGCAATATTTATCAAACGGTAAAAAATGGACAGACACGATTAATTATTGGTGTCCAAGGCGCCATATTTCTTCCCTTTAGAAAGCTTGGACTGATTATCGTTGATGACGAACATAGTCAAAGTTATCATTCGATGGGATCACCCAAATTTCACATCCCTGATCTGGTCCAAAACTATGGGCGGATTTTGGATATTCCTTGTATCCTAATGGATGAAATTCCCAGAATAAAAACTTGGTATGAGGTGTCAACCGGTAAGATTGGCCTTTTGGCGATCGGAAGGAGATCTCAACTAGAAGGACTTAAGACGGTCGATATGCACCAAGAAATGCTAAATGGTAATTTTAAAATGATCAGCCATTGCTTGAGTGAGGGAATTACTAATAATCTCCATAAGAAGCAGCTAAGTGTGCTTCTTATCAATCGAACGGGTTATTCAAACGGAATCATTTGCCGTGCTTGTGGTCAAGTCCTCACATGTCCTGATTGTAAAATTGCTCTTAAGTATAATTCTCAAAAAAACAGTCTTTCCTGTAATTATTGTGATTACCAAAAAAGCATGGTTCAAAATTGTCCAAACTGTGGCAAAAGACAGCTTCGCCACCTTGGTGTTGGGATTGACCAAGTTCAAAAAAACGTAAGTGATCAATTCCCAAATGCCCGCATTGCAGTAGTTCAAGGTGGTTTATCTTTAGATGAAATTAAAGGAATTAATGGAGCGATTAGGGGCAATAAAATTGATATCCTGATTGGGACCCAGGTCCTTAATAAGCACTATTCCTTTCACAATATTGGTCTGGCTGCTTGTCTTTTAATTGATCGTGATTTAAAATTAGGTGGATTTGATGCATCGGAAATGACCTACCAAATTTATGCACAGTTTTTTAAAAAAGCGCTAAAACAGGGGGCAAAAGGAATTATCCAGACCAATGAACCACAAAATGATACAATTCTTTCAATTATTGAAAATGATTTTGAAGCCTACTATCGCGATGAGATTGAGTTTAGAAGAATTTTAAAATACCCGCCATTTTATGAAATGATTGAATTAAAAGTTAGTAATCAAGATAGGGACTGGGCATCAAACGATGCTTTACGCCTTTATATTCTTATTCGTGACTACTGTAAGCTTCATATGGAAGCAAAAACCTTTTATCTGTTTAAAGCAAATGATCGTGGTTTAAATAAAAAAGGGAAATGGGATTTGCGGATAACTTTAAAATGTCTCGATTTAAGAGCTTTTCAAAAGATGATGGATTATTTCATCAAAAATGGGGAGATAGAAAAAATAAAATCACCGATTAGTTTTAAAATAAAAAAATAAAAAGGAGAAACGAATGGCAATACGACAGATACGAATTGATGACGATCCGATTCTTAGAAAAAAATCTAAGGTAATTGATAAAATTGACAAGCGGATCACTGAATTAAATACCGATTTAATTGAAACAATGCAAAAAGCTGATGGAGTCGGTTTAGCTGCTCCTCAAGTTGGGATTTTAAAACGAATGGTCGTCATCGATGTCGGTAAAGGGCCAATCACTCTGATCAATCCTCAAATCGTGTCGATGGATGGGGAGGAAATTGATGAAGAAGCCTGCCTAAGCTTACCCGAACAGTCTGGTATGGTGAAAAGACCCAAACATTTAGTAGTAGAAGCCATGGACATCGAAGGCCACCTTTTAAAACTCGAAGCGAGTGACTTATTAGCCCGAGCCGTTTGCCATGAATTAGATCATTTAGATGGGGTTTTATTTACCGATCGGGTCGAAGAATGAAACCCTTAAAGATTATTTTTTTTGGAACAACTGCTTTTGGTCTTCCGTGTTTAAAGAAATTAATTAAGTCTAATAATACTGTTCAAGCGGTGTTTTGCCAACCAGATCGCCCCAATAAAAGAGGTCGGAAGATTAACTGCTTACCAATCAAAGAATTTGCGCTGCAACATGAAATTGATATCTTACAACCAGAACGAATTCGCGATCAAGAAGTAGTGTCGCTTTTAAAAGAATACCAGGCAGATTTATTTATTGTCGCCGCCTATGGACAAATTTTATCTCAAGAGATATTAGATATCCCTAAATACGGGGCATTAAACATTCACGGTTCGCTTCTTCCATACTACCGAGGTGCCGCACCAATACAGCGGGCCATCATCGATGGGGAGACGAAAACAGGGGTTACAATTATGCAGATGGATCTTGGGATGGATACTGGCGATATCCTTGTAAAAGCAGAAGTTGCTATTAATAACCGAACAACCTTTGGTTCACTGCATGACGAACTATCTCTTCTGGGTGCAGACTTACTTTTTGACAATCTTCAAAAAATAATTAACAAAAAAATAATCCCCATTAAGCAAGACGACGATAGCGCCACTTATGCCCGGAAATTAACAAAAGAAACAGGCCACATTACCTGGAACGAAAAGGGCGATGATATTGTTTCACGAATCAATGGATGTGACCCAATCCCGGGTGCCTATTTTTTCTTAGATGAGGAAAAAATTAAATGCTTTTCACCCGTTTTTGATTCAGAAGAATTAGATTATCCACCCGGTACAGTCATCCAAGCCGATGATCAAAATGGCCTTTTGATTGCGTCTGCTAATGGGGTCATTAAACTACACGAAATTCAGGCGCCGGGCAAGAAAAGAATGGAGACAAGGCTGTATATTAGAGGAAATCCAATTGAAAGTGGAAAAGTTTTAAAGTAAAGCTAAGATTATTTTTAGAAAGGTCGTTTATAATGATAGTTTATGATTGGAGGAATCGACATGTTTTTTATATCACTTAACCCTACCATAATAATTTTAATCCCGGGGATTATTTTTGCTGCCTATGCTCAAAGTCAAGTTAGTAGCGCTTATCGTTCCTACAGTAAAGTTCCAACCAAAAATGGACTTACCGGACGTGATGCTGCTCGCGCATTGTTAAACCTTAATCAATTGGAAAACGTCGAAATCGAACGTGTTTCGGGAAACTTAACTGACCACTATGACCCTAGTAAGAAAGTCATGCGCTTATCACAAGGGGTATCTGATGTCGCGAGTGTTGCAGCGGTGGGGATTGCCGCCCATGAAACCGGTCATGCTATTCAAGACAAGGAGGGTTACGGCCCGCTAAGATTTAGAAATTTCATTGTACCAATTTCTGGTTTTGCATCAAATTTAGCATGGCCACTTTTCTTTATTGGATTTCTTTTTAGTCAAACCACTTGGGGTTATGCCCTCATGGATGTTGGGATTGTTCTTTTTATCTTGGCATTGTTTTTTACCATCATCACCTTACCAGTGGAGTTTGATGCTAGTCGACGGGCGGTTAAAGGTCTCGTGGATAACCGTTTAATTGAGCCAAGTGAAGAAGTCGGCGTTAAAAAAGTCTTAAATGCAGCTGCTCTTACTTATGTTGCGGCAGCTTTAATGGCTTTACTTAATTTAGTTAGACTTCTTGTTTTAAGAGGGTCCAGAGATTAATGGCGATTCGAAAAGAAATTTATCAGTCATTAATGCGGATTAATTATGAAGGCGCTTATTCGAATCTTGAGGTTAAGAATGTTTCAAGTAACCATAAAGATGAGGATCGACGCCTTTATCTGCGTATTGTCTACGGAAGTTTGCAAAATCAAATGGGTCTTGATTATCTGATTCAAAAACAATCGGGTCGAAGTGTTAAAAAAATCCAAAAAGAAGTGCTTGAGATTTTAAGAATTGCCTATTATCAATTGTATTTTCTTGATCGCATGCCTGCCTATGCGGTTGTCAACGAATCAGTTAAGTTAGTTGAGAAAATTAAACCAAAGGCAAAGGGATTCGTTAATGGCGTCCTTCGAAATGAAGTCAGGCGGATCGAAAAAGAAGGACGGCATTGGGAATTTTGGGAAATTAAGGACCCCCTCAAACAAATGTCCATTAGGTATTCAATGCCCCTTTGGGTCATCGAAAAATATATAGGTGTGTTTGGCCTAGAAAAAACGCGAGCGATATTTGCAGTAGCCCAGGCGGAAGCACCTTTTACGATTCGTTGTAATACCTTAAAAATAAGTCTTGAAGATCTTAAAATAGAATTTGCTAATTTAGGGGTTAATGTCAGAAAAGGGGAATATAGCCCAGCCGCTTTACAGCTAGAAAACTTAGGTGTCTTTAACCAGCGGATTCAAGAATCAAGCCTTTATCAAGCTGGTTTCTTCGCAATACAAGATCAAGGTGCCATGATTACTGTTGAAGCCCTTGATCCACAAAAAGGTGATCACGTCTTAGATATCTGTGCGGCTCCTGGTGGAAAAACAACCCATTTAAGCCAATTGATGGGAAATCAAGGTAGTATTATTGCCAGAGACATCTACCCGAGTCGTTTGGCCTTAATTGACACCTCAGCTAAAAGAATGGCCTGTAGCAATATTACCATTGAAAAAAAAGATGGCCTTCATTTGCGTGAAGAAGATAAAGAGCGCTTTGACCGGATCTTGCTTGACGCACCTTGTTCAGGTCTTGGCGTCTTTCGACGGAAACCAGAAATTCGTTATCAGATGAATGAGGAAGCTATTGAGGAACTGATAATTTTGCAAGAAAACTTATTAGTAAACGCCTCCTATTCCTTAAAACCTGGTGGTTTTTTACTTTATGCTACCTGCACTATCAATCAGGATGAAAATGAAAAACAAGTAGAGAAGCTCCTAAATAAAAATGCTCATCTCGTCATTGTGAATATTCACGATAAGCCCTATCATTATACCCAACCACTTATGGACGGTTGCGATGGTTTTTTCATGTGTTTAATTAAAAAAGTGAATTAAAATCATTTTAGAAACTTTACAATAAAATTACAAGCTAAAATTGTTATTTATCAATAAGTTTGATATAATAAAAAATAGTGTTTAGAAAGTCACAATTCCATAAAAAGACAGGATTGTAATGAAAAAAAATATTTTTGGACAAACTTTAGAAGAATGTGCCAGCTTGATGAAAGAATTAAAGCAGCCATCTTTTCGATCACAGCAATTATTTCAATGGCTTTATGAAAAAAAAGTTTCTAATTTCGATGGGATGACAAACTTTTCAAAAGACCTAAGGAAGCAATTAGATAATAGGTTTTTTATTGAACATGGCGAAATCATTGAAAGTCAAGAAGACCCAAGCGATCATACGAAGAAATATTTAATTGAATTTCCCGATGGAGAGAGAGTTGAAGCGGTATCCATGCACTACCAGCATGGACTTTCTTTGTGTGTATCAAGCCAAGTTGGCTGTTCAATGGGCTGCCGTTTTTGTGCATCCACTATTTCGGGGCGAAAACGTAATTTAACAGCTGGTGAAATGCTTGATCAAATTATACTCGTAGAAAAAAAAATAAAAACTCCAATTACCCATATGGTTCTGATGGGAATGGGTGAACCCCTAGATAACTATGAAGCTGTTTTAAAATTTTTAACCATTGCCCATTCAGGAATAGGAATCAGCCAACGGCGAATGACTCTTTCAACTTGCGGTCTAATTCCCCAAATAAAGCGTTTAGGGAGTGAAAAACTACAAATTAATCTGGCAATTTCCCTTCATGCTGCTCGCCAAGAAAAAAGAGAAGCTCTAATGCCGATTGCTAAAAAATATCCCTTGCATGAATTAATGAAGGCATGTCATGATTATTTCAATGAAACAGGTAGACGCATTACTTATGAGTATGCTTTAATCAAGAATTTCAATGATCAAGAAGAGGACATTAATGACTTAACACAATTATTAAGAGAGATGCCTCATCATCTTAATCTCATTGATTTAAATGAAGTTGAAGAAAATAATTTTAAGCAAAGTGATCGTTCTGATTTATTTTTTCGATCCTTAAAGAAAAATGGTGTCAATGTAACAAGAAGACGTAAAATGGGACGAGAAATTGATGCTGCCTGTGGTCAGTTACGAAAAAACAAGAATAAGGTGATTATATGAAATGTGCCTACGGTTCCAATGTGGGAATACAACGAAAAGTCAATCAAGATGCATATTTAGCAGCAACAATAAAAAACATTGACCGAACATCCTATGTGTTCGCAGTGGCAGATGGGCTAGGTGGGCATCGAAGCGGCGAAATTGCAAGCCGAACGGCAGTCGAATTTATTAAAAATAATTTATCGAGAATCCGTAATTACTTTGATTCAGAAGAAATGATGGCCTTTGTCAATGATATTAATCATGAATTAAAAAAAGTTGGAGACGGTGAACCCGCTCGTTTAGGAATGGCAACAACGCTAACAATGTGCATCCTTGATGGCAATCAATTATGCATTTGTCATGTTGGGGACAGCCGTGCTTATGCGATTACAGAATCTGACATCAAGCGGTTAACTAAGGATCATTCACTCGTTCAAATTTTAGTCGATGAGGGTAAAATAACACCAGAAGAGGCAGAAATCCACCCGCAAAAGAATGTCATCACCCGAGCACTAGGAACCGATACGTCGGTAAAAGTTGATTTTTACAGCTATCCAATTGACCCTAAGTCGACTTACTTAGTTTGCTCAGATGGTCTTTTTAACATGGTTTGTGATCGGGAAATTCAAGAATTAGTGAATCAAAACAACTTAGAGCAAGCAGCAAAATTGCTGATCGACTCTGCCAACAAAAATGGGGGAAAGGATAATATTACCGTTGTCCTATTTAATCCTCTTGAAGGAGGAATAGATGCTCAGTAGAACATTAGGCAAGCGGTACGAGATAGTTGAACTGATTGGACGAGGAGGGATGGCTTACGTTTATAAAGCCAGGGATCTCAAACTCAATCGCTATGTTGCAGTTAAGGTATTACGCGAAGAATATACTGAAAGTGAACAATTTATTAAGAAATTTGACCGCGAATCTCAGGCAGTTGCCTGTTTATCGCATCCCAATATTGTCGGTGTTTATGATGTTGGCGTCCAAGATAATATCTATTATATCATTATGGAGTATATCGACGGGATCACCCTAAAGCAATATTTGCTTCGAAAGGGGAAAATTGATTATGTCGAGGCAAGTCGATTTTTGGTCGATATATCGAATGCATTGCGTTGTGCACATGAAAACAAGATTATTCATCGTGACATCAAACCCCATAATATTTTATTAACCAGAGATCTTGTCCCAAAAGTAGCTGATTTTGGGATCGCAAGAGCGATCACCAGTTCGACCGTTACCATGACTAACCAAACCATGGGGTCAGTTCATTATATTTCACCTGAACAGGCACGTGGTGGTTTCGTTGATGAACGTTCTGATTTATATTCACTGGGCATTCTCTATTACGAATTATTGACTGGAAAGTTACCCTTTGATGAAGAAAATACGGTTACCATTGCTATTAAGCATATTCAAGAAAATATAGTTCCTCCGAAGACAATAGAGCCTCAAATACCAGAAGCGGTTAATCAAATTGTTGTCAAACTAACCGAGAAAAAACCTGATGAACGATATCAAAACGTCGATGAGTTAGTGAGTGATTTGGAACGGGTCTTAGAAAGTGCTGGTGGCAGTAGCAACGATGGCCATAGCAATAATCATAGCCGTGGGGAAACCCATATTATGCGAGAAGGTCTTTTTCATACTGAGGATACGGGGAATCATTCGACCGTTGATGAGGATGATGAGAATGATTTTAAATACGATGACAGCCGGACGACCAAACCTAAGAGGAAAAGTAAAAAACCACTTATTACCATCTTTGTTGCAATTGCATTATTAGCCCTTACGCTTATCGGCTTAGGAGTCTTTTCGGGAAAAACGATTAATGTCCCGGATATTAAGAACATGACTGTTACCGAGGCTACTCAGACCCTTGAAAAAGTTGGCTTAAATCTTGAAGTTGAGAAAGAAACTTACCACTCGGAAATAGAGGCCGGTGTCATTATTAGCCAAAATCCAGAGAGTAGTCAGGAAATCAAGACTGGTAAAACTGTTAAGGTCACGGTCAGTCGTGGCATGAAAACAGGTGAAATTCCTAATGTTGTCGGGATGACTGAAGCTGAGGCAGTAAAAACGCTTGAAGCTGCGAAGTTTTTAGTTGGTGAGATTATGAGGGAATACAACAAGGATGAACCTGCAGATATAGTCTTTGACATGAATCCAACTGGTGCGACAACCGCAAACGAAGGAACAAAAGTGACTATTTATGTTAGTAAGGGACAGGATCTTTCGACTGTACCCAATTTAGTTGGGTCAACCGAAAATGAGGCCCGAACCCTTTTATCAAATGCTGGTTTAACGCTGGGTTCCGTTGCTTATGAAGCTAGCCAAAGCTTTACTGAAGGCCTAGTGATTGAGCAAAGCATTGCAGCTAGTCAATCAGTTAATCGAAATTCATCCGTTGACTTATTAGTCAGCAGTGGAAAAATATCTACTCAAAAGTTAGCAATCAATCTTAATGACTTCACAGATCTAACACCACCTGAATCGGTAAAGGTAAAAGTGATCCTTTACTTAACGAATAAAACAGAGAAAACTGTTTATGAGGGAACGAATATGTCCAATGATAGTTTCTCAATTAATATTGAAGGCTATGGAAGGCAAGTATACGAGGTATTTATTAATGGCAATAGTGAAGGAACAGGATATCTTGATTTCTAATCCATTAGAGACACAAAAAGGAAGAATTATCAGAGGCATTGGTGGTTTCTACTACGTAAAAATTTTTGGTTCACAACGGATTGTCGAGGCAAAAGCAAAGGGATTATTTCGACACCAAAAAACGGTGCCTACCGTTGGTGATTGGGTAGAAATCAGTATGGGAGATCAAGATGGGATCTGGATTATTAACAACATCCAAGTAAGAAAGAATTTATTTGTCAGACCACCTGTGGCCAATGTTGACATTGGCCTGCTTGTCTTTTCACTTAAAAATCCCAATCCAGATTTATTACTGATTGATAAACTCTTATTACAATCAGAAATTCAAAATGTTGAGCCAATTATTTGTTTTACTAAAAAAGATCTAGTCAAGCAAGAGCTTATCGATGAGTTAAAAGAGGTTTATGATAAAACCCCCTATCAATGTATTTATCTTGATCAGTTCGATCAAGCGTCAATGGACGAAATTATGGCTATTTTTGTTGGCAAAACAGCCTTTTTAGCCGGACCATCAGGAGTTGGAAAATCAACCATGGCAAATTTCTTTTTTTCTAAAGAAGTTATGGAAACTGGGGCTCTAAGCGAAAAACTAAAACGGGGAAAGCACACCACCCGTCATGTTGAGTTGTTAATCCTTAATCACGATACCTACTTACTTGATACACCTGGCTTTTCCTCCTATAGTATTCCTAGAGGAATCGAAGCGATTGATTTAAAAGACTATTTTCCCGACTTTATAAAAGGAGCCTGCCGTTTTGATTCGTGCATCCATCACAAAGAACCAGGCTGTGCAGTAAAAGAAGCTGTCGAAGATAATAGGATTAGTTCGCTTCGCTATGAGCATTACCTTAGTTTTCTTGAAGAGATTCAACAAGAGGAACGATATTAATGAAAATTCTTATTTTTTCAAATGGTGCCTATCTTGATCATGATTTTTATCGACAGGAACTTAAAAAGGAAGAAAATATTTTTATCATCGCAGCCGACGGGGGAGCCAATCTGCTTCGAGAAATCGATGTCCGCCCAAACCTAGTCCTTGGGGATATGGACTCGATCACAAGTGAAAATCTTCTTTATTATCAAGATAATCCTTTGGTTGAAGTCGACACCTATCCGGTTATGAAAGATGAAACGGATACAGAGCTTGCGATTATGCGAGCGATGCAGATGAAGGCAAAAGAAGTTGTTCTTTATGGTGGACTAGGAAATCGTTTTGACCATAGTTTAGCGAATGTCTATTTGCTATCACGATTAGTAAAAAAAGGGATTAAAGCGAAAATGATTGATGAGGTTAATGAAATAGTCCTTCTTGGTCACTCTTCAGAGTTTAACTTTAAAATAGGTACGATCATTTCTTTATTGCCATTAGGTGGACAAGTTGAAGGCCTCAGCATTGAAGGCTTTGTTTATCCAATCTTAAGTAAATCAATGCCAACTGAGACCCCCTATGGGATTAGCAATGTTGTTAAGGCTAGTCACCAATACATTAATTTTGAAAAAGGCATGTTGCTTTTAATCCTTGTCTGCGAATAGAGACATAAAAAAACGGCTACTTTGAAAAACAAAGCAACCGTTTCTTAAAAAATAGAAATTACTGGAGCCTACTCACTAGGCGCGTTCAACTTTATTGGATCTTAAACAACGTGTACAGATGTTGATGCGTTGCGTTGTTCCATCAATCACAACTTTAATTTTTTGTAGATTTGGTTTCCAAACTCGTTTGTTGTGTTTATTTGAATGAGTAACATGATTTCCGGATACAACGGTTTTTTTACATACAAAACATTCTTTAGCCATAATAGTCCCTCCCTTGCAAATTACCTTTTGTAAAACAAACTATATTATATCATTGAAAAAGAAAAAAATGCAATAGAAATTTTGACTTGTGACTGAAAAATATGTAAAATAGGATAACTAAGAATAAAGGAGTTGGAAAAATGAAAATTAATACTCATTTAGGGTATATTGATATTACAAGAAAAACCATTGCTGATATTGCCGGTAAAGCGGCGATGGAATGCTATGGCTTAGTCGGAATGGCCCATCAAAGAGGAAAAGATGGTTTAATTGAAATATTAACTGGTGAACAAGCTAACAAAGGTGTCGGCATCAGTATTGAAGATAACCGCTTAGTCATTGATCTCTTTGTGATTGTTGAGTACGCAACAAAAATTTCTGTTGTTGCTGAAAATATTATTTCAAATGTTAAATACAATGTTGAAAAGCAAACCTCATTATCAATCAAACGAATTAATGTGAATGTTGTAAGTGTGCGTGTTTAAATGGAGGACATCATGAATAATCAACAAATTGACGGCAAAACATTGCAGAAAATGTTTGAGTTTGGTGCAAGGCACCTCGAGCGCAATAAAGATGTCGTTGATGAACTCAATGTCTTTCCAGTGCCTGACGGCGATACTGGAACAAATATGTCTTTAACCTTTAGCCACGCGGTTTCAGAATTTTCGAAGATAGACGAATTCAATCTCTATAATGTCACAAAAACAGCATCTTCTGGTGCTTTAATTGGCGCAAGGGGGAATTCTGGCGTCATCCTTTCTCAGCTTTTAAGGGGTTTTTCAGAGGGGTGTAAAAATAAGGAGTTACTAAAGGCAGAGGATATTTCAACGGCCCTTAAACAGGCTTCTGATATTGCCTATAAAGCTGTAATGAAGCCGACTGAAGGGACAATCCTGACCGTTGCCAGAGAAATGAGTGAGTTTGCTATTGAAAATCATAAACGCTTTAATGATTTAACAACTTTTCTTGAGGCGATCCTTAAACAAGGAAAACTCACACTCCTCAACACGCCTGAGCTTCTTCCGGTTCTTAAAGAAGCAAACGTCGTTGATGCCGGAGGACAAGGCCTTATTTATATTCTCGAAGGTGCTTTAAAAGCTTTTAAGAATGAAGAATTAGGCTACGATGTTAGTCCAATTGTTAGGCCAGATAGTGGCGTAAAGACACATTCTTTTTTGGATAAATTTGTCGATGATTCCCATATGAAAGCAGAAGATATTACTTTTGGCTATTGTACGGAGTTTATTATTAGTAATGCAGGCCATTTGGAAGAAGAGAGTTTTCGGGAAAAATTAAACCTCCTTGGGGACTCGATTGTCCTTGTCAAGGATGATGATATCGTTAAAGTTCACTTGCATACCGACAATCCTGGTTTAGCGTTAGAAAATGCCCTCCACTATGGCCAGCTAACGCGAATTAAAATTGATAATATGCGCGATCAATTTGCGACAATCGCAAAAAAAAGTAAGGCATTAACAGCGCCTTATGGCTTTATTGCTGTTTCTCCTGGAGTAGGCTTAACAGAAATTTTTAACGATCTAGGGATAAACCGGGTTATCTTGGGTGGTCAAACGATGAATCCCAGTACGCAAGATTTCTTAAATGAGATTGATGATCTGTTAGCGGAGACGATATTTTTATTTCCGAATAATGGGAATATTTTAATGGCTGCTGAGCAAGCAGCGACAATCTCTGACAAACAGGTTTTTGTTATCCCTTCTAAAACGATGCCGCAGTGTATTTCAGCTATGTTGATGTTCGCAGCTGAACAAGATCCCTTAGCGAACGAAAAAGCCATGAATGAGGCGATTCTTGGAGTTACAACCGGAGAGGTAACATTTGCCGTTCGAGATACCAAAATTAATGGTCTAAAGATTAAAAAAAATAATATCATAGGTATCACCAATGGCGAAATAAAACATACCGGAAAAAACTGTGAAGAGGTAACGAGAAAACTTCTAAAAACAATGGTTGACGATCAGAGTGAACTAATCAGTATCTATTATGGTCAGGACATAACAAAAGAAACCGCCACACATCTACATGATACCTTAATTGATGAATTTGAAGATTGTGACATAGAGCTCCAATATGGTGGGCAACCGCTTTATTATTATATCGTTTCAGTCGAATAGTATTCAGATTAGGAGGTTATGGTGAAGTGGGATGATCCAGTTTCAGTCATAAAAGGCGTTGGTAAAAAAAAGACTGAATACTTAGCAAATAATAAGATTTTTAAAGTTAAAGATTTGCTGAATGTTTTTCCCAGTAAGTATATCGATCGGACTTACATACCTAAGGTAGATGAGGTCACCGATAATGAATTGATAACTTTTAAAGGCGTTTTTAATAAAATTGGTAAAACACAATTCTTTAAGAATGGAATGAATTTATTTACCTGTAAGGTGGAATGGGAGTCTCTTGAAGTTATAATTGTTTATTTTAATCAACCTTATTTGAAAAATATATTAAAGTTAGCAAGGCCCTATTACTTTTATGGAAGATTAAAAAAAGAAGGAAATCAGCTCAAAATGGCTAATCCACAAGTCGTTGAAGCCAAAAACCCAGAATCTTTTTTTAAACTTCAACCAGTCTACTGCCAAGTCCAAGGTCTCAATAAAAATGATCTTAGTAAAATGATCAAGACGATTTTAGATAATTTGACTCACTGGCCAATTGATCTGCCGTCATCGATTCGACACTCGTATGGACTGTGTAGCAATGAAGAAGCTTATCGTAAAACCCACAGCCCCAACCAATTAAGTGATCTTGCTAGGGGAATAGAGCGATTTAAGTATGATGAAGCCTTGAAAATAAACTGTGGTATTTTATCAAGTGCATCAGAAAATAATGTATCGACTATTGAGCTTAATTATTTTGAAGGATTAAATGTCTTCATCAATTCCTTAGCCTTTGAGTTAACAAATGACCAAAGAAAGATTATTTGGGAAATCGTTGATGAACTTAAGGCCCAAACAATCATTAACCGCTTAATTCAGGGCGATGTGGGATCTGGAAAAACAGTGATTGCCATTGCCATTGCTTGCTTAATGGGACAAAATGGTTATCAAGTGGCTTACATGGCCCCCACCGAAATCCTTGCCCAACAGCATTACCAGACCTTTAATAGTTTCCTTAAAGAAACGGGCCTAAAAATTGGTCTTTTAAGCGGTGGTCTTTCTCAAAAAGAACAAAAAGCTATCAAAAATGATCTGTTATTAGGCAAGCTATCGATTATCATCGGGACACATGCTTTATTTCAAGAAAGTGTCAGCTATTATAATCTCGGTCTTGTCATTACCGATGAACAGCATCGTTTTGGAGTCCGTCAAAAAGCAAAGTTTATTCAAAAGGGCTTTGAGCCTCATACCTTGGTAATGAGTGCGACACCAATTCCTCGAACATTAGCCTTGATCTTCTATGGGGACTTGTCTGTTTCTTACCTTGATGAAATGCCAAGAGGACGCAAACGGGTGAAGACTCATTGTTATAATGAAAAAAAACTACCGAAAATATATGATTTCCTAAGGTCGGAGATGGCTAAAGATAGACAGGTTTTTGTCATTTGCCCCTTTGTTGAAGCATCTGAAAGTATGGAAGAGGTTAATGATATCCAATCAGTTTTTGAGACCCTTAAAGCGCTTTATGAACCTGACTATAAAATTGGTTTTTTGCACGGGAAAAAAGATGCAGATGAAAAAAACAGGGTTATCAATAAATTTAATGCCGGTCTCATAAAGCTTCTTGTGGCGACTAGTATTATTGAAGTTGGTATTGATGTGCCAAATGCGTCGGCAATCGTAATTTTAAATGCTGAGCGTTTTGGTTTAGCGCAACTCCATCAATTAAGGGGACGGGTTGGACGAGGGCATGCTCAGTCTTTTTGTTTTTTAGTCACCAATTCTAAAAATGAGGATACTATTGAGCGGATGCGTGTTATTGTGCAAAACAATGATGGTAAGGATATTGCCGAAGAAGACCTCAAATTAAGAGGACCTGGTGATTACTTTGGCTACAAACAACATGGCTTACCGGAGATGAGCTGGCTTAATCCATTAGAGGATCTTAAAATTATCGAGAATACTCGAATTCTTGCTAATGAAATAAAGCAGTCAAAAGAAAAAGAAGTGATGATCTACTATGATGACATTCTTAATTCTTTTTATCAATCGATCGAAGAAATATCTTTAAATTAGGAGTAATCATGCGCGTAATAGCAGGCGAAAAAAAAGGAACACGTTTAGTGACTCCAAAAGGGCAAGGTATCCGCCCAACATCTGATAAAATTAAAGAAGCAATTTTTAGTAGTCTTCAATTTGATCTAATCGGTGCGAAAGTTTTTGTTGATCTTTTTGCCGGATCTGGAGCAATGGGAATTGAAGCGCTTAGTCGTGGTGTCGAGAAAGCCTATTTCTTTGATATTTCCAATAAAAGTTTAAGTGATGTTAAAGAAAATCTAGTAAAAACAAGGTATGAAAACAAAGGAATTGTATTAAAGAAAACGGCCGAAGAAGCTATTGACTATTTAAGTCATCAAAAGATAAAATGTGATTTTATCTTTGCGGATCCTCCTTATGCTCAAGGTAAAAACTTGATTGGCCTGATAAATCGCATTGATCAAAAAGAAATCTTAGCGATTGATGGAAAGATAGTGATTGAAACAGAAAAATCTGTTATAATGCCTATAGAAAAAAGTAGACTTCTTTGCTACAAGGAAAAGAAGTATGGAAATACACTAGTTCGTTTTTATGGTGAGGAGTAAGATGAATTCAAGAATAGCAGTTTACCCAGGAAGTTTTGACCCGATTACATTAGGTCATCTCGATATAATTAAACGAGCAGCTAAAACCTTTGATAAAATTATCGTCTGTGTGATGTTTAATGAGAATAAAAATTATCTTTTCTCCCTAGAAGAACGCTGTCATTTTATCAAAGAATGTATTGCTGATCTAGGGCTTAAAAATGTTGAAATTGATAGTTATGATGGTCTCCTCGTGAATTATGTTCGGATGAAAAATACCAATATCATAATTAAAGGGCTTCGTGCTTTATTAGATTTTGAATATGAATTTCAAATGGCTTTGACCAATAAACACCTTGATAATGAAATTGAAACTTTTTTTATGGTCACAAATAATAAATACTCTTATATTAGCTCAAGTCTTGTTAAGGAATTAATAAAACTAAATGCCGATGTTACAGGTTTTATACCTAAAAATGTCGAGGATGCAATGAAAAAAAAGTTTGAGGAAGGAGGTATTCAATAATGGTACAAGAATTGCTGGCAGAACTAGAATCAGTAATTGAAAATGGAAATACGCTCCCTTTTTCGTCAAAATCATTAATTGATCCTGAAGAAGCAATTGAGTTAATCGATGAGATCAGAGATGCATTACCTGATGAACTCAACGAAGCGAAAAAAATAGTGTCCGAACGAAAACGAATTCTATTCGCTGCCCAGAGCGAAGCTAGCCGGATAAAAGCTGAAGCTGAAAAAAAATATAAAGAATTACTAGATACCCACGAGATCACACGAGCAGCAAATAATAATGCCAATGAAATTATGCGAAATGCAAATCAAAGTGCACGGTCACTTAAGCAAGGCACACAAAATTATGCTGATAAACTTTTGTATAATATTCAAGTCGAATTAAAAGAAATGAATGAACGCATTGAAGAAAATAGAAGAGAATTAAAAAATATAAAATGAGATGACAATGGGTTGTGTTCAGAGACACGCCCTTTTTTATCGCATAAAAGAAGAGGTAAAAATGATCGAATTAGGTAAAATACAAAATCTTATAATTGAACGCTTAGCACCCCAAGGTGCTTATTTGACCGATGGCATTGATGAGAAAAAATCAGTGCTCTTACCATTAAAAGAAGTCACAGAAAATGCCAAAGTCAAAGATAAAATAAGTGTTTTCGTTTATCGTGATTCAAGCGATCGCCTGATCGCAACGACCCGAACACCTAAAATTAAATTGGGTGAGCTGGCACCGCTCAAGGTGGTTGATATCACTAAGATCGGCGCCTTTTTAGATTGGGGATTAGAAAAAGATTTATTCCTCCCTTATTCAGAACAAGTTGCAAAAATCGAAAAGGGAAAAACCTATCTTACTTATTTATATATCGATAAGAGTGATCGATTGTGCGCCACCATGAAAGTTTATCCCCTATTAAAGACGACCTCGACCTACAAGCTTGGTGATTGGGTAGAAGGCTATGTCTACCAGGTCAACCCAGAAATAGGAGCCTTTGTGGCAATTGAAAACAAATATCACGGCCTTATACCAGCCCAAATCCTCAACGAAGATGTCATCTACGGTGAACAAATTAAAGCACGGGTAGCTGAAATTCGAAGTGATGGGAAAATCGCCCTTAGTCCGACTAAAAAAGCATATAAAGAAATTCCCCGAGATGCTGAAAAAATATTAGAAAAATTAATTAATAATCAAGGGGTACTCGCTTATAATGATAAAAGTAGTCCACATGCCATTATGAAAGAATTTAATATGAGTAAAGCATCGTTTAAACGAGCCGTTGGCTTTTTACTTAAGAGTAAGAAAATACATTTAACGGAAAGAGGAATGAAAAAAAATGGAAAATAGTCCTTCAAAAGTTGTCATCATGGGTTGTGAATCCTATGATCGTGATCTTGTCTATCATCGGTTAAAAGAAGGAATCGCTTTTTTAGGCGGAATTGAGCGTTTTATCTCAACGGATGAAAAGGTCTTGATTAAACCAAATCTTTTAAGAGGTAAAGACCCTGATTTTGCAATAACAACTCATCCGTCTGTCTTTGAAGCGATCATTCGAATTTTACAAGATGCTGGTATTTCCAAGATATCCTATGGTGATTCACCCGGAATAGGAAGCCCATTGAGCGCCTCAAAAGCAAGTCGTCTTCAAGAAGTTGCAGAAAATTATAAAATACCTCTTGCTGAGTTTAAAGAAGGAAGCAGCCTTGATTATTATTTAGGCAATGTCACTAAGCGTTTTGAAATTGCTAAAGCGGTTATCGATACCGACGCGATCATCTCTTTGCCAAAGATGAAAACCCATGGCCTAATGCGTATTACCGGGGCGGTAAAAAATAATCTTGGCTGTGTTTACGGCTTGCACAAAGGCCTTTCTCATGGTCGCTACCAAGATCCGATCAGTTTCGGGAAAATGCTTGTTGATCTGAATCGTTGTCTAAATACAAAGCTACGCCTTTATATTATGGATGGTATCTTGGCAATGGAGGGAAATGGGCCAGCATCTGGAAAGCCTAAAATTATGGAAGTTCTTCTCATTTCTGATGATCCAGTGGCCTTAGATGCGACCTTTGCACGAATGATTAATTTAGAACCTGATCATGTTCCAACAATTAAGTACGGGGCTGAATGGGGACTGGGAAAAAGTGATGATATTTTACTTCTAGGCGATGACTTAGAGATGTTTTACACGCCAGAATTTGATGTGGAACGAGCACCTGTAGATGCCCATGAAAAATCATCGTTGGGAAATTTTAAGCGGTTAAAGGGCTTACTCCTGCAAAAACCGGTCATTGATAAAGATAAGTGCATTGCTTGTGGTGTCTGTGTAAGTGCCTGTCCCTTAGAGAAGAAAGCATTAAAAATAGTTAAGCGAAAAAACAGAAGCTATCCACTTTATTTTTATAATCGCTGCATCCGCTGCTATTGTTGTCAAGAAATGTGTCCTGAAGGAGCAATCTCTGTTAAGACACCACTATTAGGTAAATTATTAGTCTATCGATAATAATTATATTTTAAAATAATCCTTGACATCAGCTTTTGAATTTTATATGATTAGTGAAATATTTAAAAAAGGGAGTGATTCCATTGTTAGCATCAAAATTAATTTTAAAATGTCTTGAAAAAGAGAAAGTTGAATTTATTTTTGGTTATCCAGGCGGGGCTTTATTACCACTTTATGAGGCACTTCGTTCGTCATCAATAAAACATATTCTGGTTAGAAACGAACAAACAGCTCCCCACTATGCGAGTGGTTATGCACGAGAGTCTGGTAAGGTTGGGGTTTGTCTGGCAACATCTGGTCCAGGAGCGACAAATTTAGTCACCGGCATTGCAACAGCTTATTTAGATTCGATCCCAATTGTCGCAATTACGGGGCAAGTCGATCGAAATCTGATTGGGACGGATGCCTTTCAGGAAGCTGATATTACAGGGGCAACAGCTCCATTTACAAAGCACAGTTATCTGGTTAAAAATGCTGAGGATCTTCCTAAAATAATTAAAGAAGCTTTTTATATTGCCTCTACCGGCCGGCCGGGACCTGTCTTGATCGATATTCCTCGGGATGTCCAATTAGAAAATGTAAAAAGCTGTTATAGTGATGATGAGATTTTAATTCCGGGTTATAAGCCGACTCTAGAGGGTCATGCTGGACAGATCAAGCGTGCCGTTAAAAAGATAAAAACTGCAAAACGACCGGTTATTTATGCGGGTGGTGGGGTGTTACTCGCTAAAGCGAAGACAGAATTGACCGCCTTTGCACAAAAAAATGGTATTCCAGTGATTACCTCTTTAATGGGAATCGGGGCATTCTCCGAGGATGATCCGCTTTATTCTGGAATCGTTGGAAGTCATGGCTTTGAATACTCCAATGTGATTATGAATCGGGCTGATTTGATTATTAATATTGGGGCTCGCATGTCAAATCGGGCGACCTTCAATCTAAATGATTTTGGTGCTCATGTTGATTTTATTCACATTGACATTGATCCAGCTGAAATTGGTAAGAACTTAGAAATTAATGTTCCCATTGTTGGTGATGCCAAAAATGTTCTAGCAGAGCTCTTAGAACTTGATGTAGGCTGCGACCATGACGCCTGGGTCCAAGAAGTTGGAAAGACTAAAGAAGAATACCCACTTGTATACGCGGCCGAGCCTCCTTGTTCGGACTTAGTTAATCCAAAAATTCTCTTTAGATCTCTTTCTGAAATGTCATCAGAGAATGCAACTCTTGTTGCCGATGTCGGACTTAATCAAATTTGGGCGGCCTTATACTATCATATCAATCACGATCGAAAGTATTTTACTTCTGGCGGACTTGGAACCATGGGTTATAGTATCCCAGCTGGCGCCGGAGCCTGTTTTGCAACTCTTGATAATCCTAAGCAAGTCTTTATCGTTTGTGGTGATGGTAGCTTTCAGATGAGTATGGGCGAATTAGGTGTAATCGCCGAACACCAGCTTGACCTTACGATTCTTTTAATTGTTAACCATAAGCTTGGAATGGTTAGGCAACTTCAATGCGATTCCTATGGCAAAAATCACTATTGCGGTACCGATATCAATTTTGATGTTGATTTTATGACCTTGGCAAAGGCTTATAATATTAAAGCCTATAGTGTAGAGAATAATAAAGAATTTGATGACATCTTACCCGAAGTTTTGGCCTATAAGGGGCCGACTCTTATCGAGTGTCATGTTCATCCAGATTTTATCAGAATTTAGGGGGAAAAAATGGAGAAAAAGACCTGTCTATCATTGCTGGTTGAAAATAATTTTGGTGTGCTTAGTCGAATTTCTGGATTGTTTGCTAGAAGAGGTTATAATATTGATAGTTTAACGGTTGGTACGACTGAAAATGCTAAATTTTCACGCATAACCATCACTGTAACTGGTGATGAGCAAGTACTAACCCAAATCAAGAAACAATTAAACAAATTAATTGATGTGATCACAATTGTTGAATTAAAACCAGATAACTCAATTACGCGAGAACTTGTATTTATTAAGGTAAAAGCTAATGATACAAATCGAACCCAAATCGTTGAAATTAGCAATATGTTTAGAGCCAATATTGTCGATGTTGCAAGGGAAAGTCTGGTACTGGAAATTACCGGAACCCGTGATAAAATTAGTGCCTTTTTTAATATGATTGAGCCCTATGGGATTCTTGAGTTTATTCGCTCCGGTGATACTGGCCTTCAACGTGGAGAAAATATCCTTTCCTATTAAGTTCACAAGATAAAAAACCGCTGTTGTTTAGCGGTTTTTTATATTCCTTAATTAGTTTTTATATTTTACTTTTTGGTGTATAATAACTATGATACATTATTATAATTATGGAAGGGGTTTTTTTAATGAATGAAATAACAAAAGATAATAACTGTTCCTGCAATCAAGGAACATGCGGAAATCACTTTGAGGAACTCGAAGATACATTTGAAAAATATCAAGATATTCCTGGTAGTCTTATTTCTATCTTGCAAAGTGCGCAAGAGTTATATGGTTTTTTATCTGTTGATATAATGCGTCATGTTGCAAAAAAGACTGGAATTAGCATTGCAAAAGTTTATGGCGTGGCTACTTTTTACACGCAATTCCGCTTTGAACCAATCGGAGACTATCTCATTATGCTTTGTCAAGGTACTGCTTGTCATGTTAATGGTTCGGCAATGATCGAGGAAGCCGTTAGCGACTACTTAAATATAAAAGAAGGGGAGACAACAGCCGATGGACTGTTTACCCTCAATAATGTAGCCTGCTTAGGTTGCTGTAGTTTGTCACCAGTGATGATGATTAATGATGATACCTATGGGCAATTAAATCCTCAAAAAATCGAAAAAATACTGAAAGAAATAAAAAATAATCATCTCCAGGAGGTGAAAGCATGAATACCATGAGAACAACAAAAATTATTATTGGAGAAGGTAGTTGTGGCATTGCTGCAGGAGCACATAAGGTTGAAGAACGTCTTCTTTCCACTATTGCTAACCATCAATTAGACCTTGTAATCGAAAAAACAGGTTGTATCGGGACTTGCTACCTTGAACCGATTGTCGATGTAATCAATGAAGATGGGGAAAAAATAACCTTTGTGAACGTCAGTCCAAATGATGCCCAAAATATCGTTGAGGACTATATTATTGCTAAAAAAGAACTAAATCAATTAGAAATGAAATCCGAAGATATCGAGATGATCAATCTTCAAAAACGTATTGTTTTGCAAAATTCCGGTCGTATTGATCCTGAGAATATTCAAGAATACCTAGATGTATCGGGTTATGAAGGGGCAAAAAAAGCCTTAACTGAAATGATACCGGAGCAAGTCATTGAGGAAATAAAGATTTCTGGATTAGCCGGACGCGGTGGTGCCGGATTTCCAACTTGGTTTAAGTGGGATGCTGCTCGAAAAGCTCAAGGGGAACCCAAATATCTCGTTTGTAATGCTGATGAAGGCGACCCTGGTGCCTTTATGGACCGTAGTGTTTTAGAAAGCGACCCGCATGCCCTAATTGAAGGAATGGTCATTGCTGGCTATGCAATTGGAGCTAATGAAGGGATCGTATACGTCCGTGCCGAATACCCACTTGCCATTAAACGTTTAGACCATGCTATTAAGCAAGCGATTGCTAAACAATTATTGGGAGACAATATTTATGGCACCGATTTTTCTTTTCATATCCGAATTAAAGCTGGTGCTGGTGCCTTTGTCTGTGGTGAAGAAACGGCATTAATCGCCTCGTTAGAGGGAGAGCGGGGGATGCCACGCTTAAAACCGCCTTTTCCAGCTGAAAAAGGTTTTTTTAATCGTCCTACCAATATTAATAATGTTGAGACACTAGCCAATGTACCTTGGATTTTTCGCCATAGCGGGGCTAAATACTCACAATTGGGAACAGAAAAAAGCAAAGGTACTAAGGTCTTTGCCTTGACGGGGAAAATTAAACGTGGCGGCCTAGTAGAAATTCCCATGGGCTTAACCTTAAGTGATGTTATTTATAAAATCGGCGGTGGTATAAAAGACGATAAAGCCTTTAAGGCTGTCCAAATGGGTGGTCCTTCAGGTGGCTGTATACCAGAAAAACTTCTTGATACCTTAATCGATTATGGTGAGATCACAAAAACAGGGGCGATTATGGGTTCGGGTGGTATGGTCGTAATGGATGAAACAACCTGTATGGTAGATATGGCGCGTTTTTTCCTTGCTTTTACAGTCGACGAATCTTGTGGAAAGTGCACCTATTGTCGGATTGGGACCCAACGAATGCTAGAAATTTTAGAGCGGATCACGCAAGGTGATGGACGCGACGGTGATATTGAACTACTCGAGGAGCTATGTCATAAAATTAAAGAAGGCTCTTTATGTGGTCTTGGTCAAACGGCTCCAAATCCAGTCCTTACCACCCTCCAATACTTTAGAAATGAGTATGAAGATCATATTTATAATAAAAAATGCACGGCAAAAAGTTGTAAGCCCTTATTAACCTATACTGTCGATACGGAGGCTTGTATCGGTTGTGGTGTTTGTAAAAAGAATTGTCCAGTCGATGCTATTTCTGGCGAGAAGAAAAAAGTACATCATATCGATCAGGATCTATGTATAAATTGTGGGAAGTGCTTTACTGTGTGTAAGTTTGGCGCAATAAATGTCGATTAGTGAGGAGTGATAAAATGAAAGAAATCAAATTAAGTATTGATAATAAAACAGTGAGTGGTTTAGCAAAACAAACCATCTTACAAGTTGCAAGAGAGAATGATATTTTTATACCAACTATGTGTTACGATGAAAGAATGGAAATTTTTGGCTCGTGCGGCTTATGTGTCGTTGAAATTGAAGGAAGTCCCAAACTTTTCAAGGCTTGTGCTACTGAGATTTCAGAGGGAATGACTATCAAAACCATAACCGATCGCGTGAGTGAAGCACGAAAAACAAACTTAGAATTACTCTTGTCAAAACATATTGGTGACTGTGTCGCACCTTGTAAACTTGCTTGCCCAGGAACAACCGATTGCCAGGGTTATGTCGGCTTAATCGCTAATGGTGAATTCCAAGCCGCTCTTGAATTGATAAAAGAGCAACTACCTTTACCTGGTTGTATCGGACGTGTTTGCCCCCACCCATGTGAAACAGCCTGTCGTCGCGGTGAGGTTGATGAGCCCATCGCAATAATGGAACTTAAGCGCGTTGCTGCTGACTACGACATGATGGATGAGATGTTTATACCAGAGATTGCCTCACCAAGCGGGAAATCGATTGGTATCATTGGTGGCGGACCAGCTGGTTTAAGTGCTGCTTATTACCTTGTTCAGTCTGGTCATGCTGTGACCATCTATGATGCTATGCCAAAGATGGGTGGAATGCTCCGCTATGGGATACCCGAATATCGACTTCCTAAAGCGGTTGTTGATGAAGAAGCGAATCTTATTGAAAAAATGGGGGTTAACTTTAAAAATAACCTGCGTATTGGAGAAGATATCGCTTTTGAAACCATTCGCGAGGAAAATGATGCTGTTCTTGTCGCCCTTGGGGCATGGGTTAGCAGTGGGCTCCGTTGCCAAGGTGTCGATGCTAAGGGGGTTATTGGTGGGATTGATTTTTTACGGGCGATCACTAACAATGAACCGATAAAAATTGGCGAAAAAGTTGCCATCGTCGGTGGTGGCAATACAGCTATGGATGCCTGCCGGACCGCCGTTCGATTGGGAGCCAAAGAGGTTTACAATGTCTATCGACGGACAAAGGCTGAAATGCCCGCTGAAGAGATCGAGATCACCGAAGCTGAAGACGAAGGTGTTATCTTTAAGAACCTCAGTAATCCGATTGAAATTATCAAAAACGAAAAAGGTCATGTAGTCAAAATGCGCCTGCAAAAAATGGAACTTGGGGAAGCTGATGCCAGCGGACGAAGGCGACCTGTTGCCATCGAAGGCCAAGAAGAAATCATTGATGTCGATACGGTGATTCTAGCGATTGGCCAAGGTATTGACCCAGCTGGATTTGATAGCTTAGACCTGACAAAATGGAACACGGTACTTTCTGATGAAAACACCTTAAGAACCAATCTTGAAGGGGTGTTTGCGGCGGGTGATTGCATTAATGATGGAGCCTCGATTGCCATCAAAGCGATTGGCGATGCTAAAAAAGCGGTATCTTTTATTGAAGAATACCTACAGGGCAATCCAATTAACTATCATAAACCCTATTATGTTATCCGTGATGGTGTCGATCAAGATTTCTTGGAAAAGTTTAAGAAAAATAAGCGACCGAGTCTAGCTCACCTTGATTCTGAATATAGAAAAAGCAACTTTTTAGAAGTATCGCCCGGCTATACATTGGAACAAGCCCATGAAGAAGGTCAGCGCTGTCTTGAATGTGGTTGCCAATCCTATTTTGATTGTAAATTAATTGAATATGGGAATGACTATCATGTCGAGCCCGACCGATTTAAAGGTTCTAACCCGGAAGTTGAGATCCAGGAAGATCACCCCTTTATTCTTCGCGATAATAACAAATGTATTACCTGTGGCCTTTGCGTCCGAGTCTGTGATGAATTAATTGGTGTATCGGCCCTTGGTCTGGTAAACCGTGGTTTTGAAACTTGGGTAGAGCCAGCCCTTGAACAACCCCTGTCAGAAACTGGCTGTGTGAGTTGTGGACAGTGTATTGATGTCTGCCCAACCGGCGCGCTTCAGTCAAATATTCAAGGTGTAAAGCAAGTTCCTTACAACTTTAAAGAAACAGACACTACCTGTGGTTATTGTGCAGCCGGTTGTCAAATGACGATTGAGTCAATGGGAAATACCATTATTAAAACGGCACCACAAGACAAGATGACCTCTTTAAATGAAGGGATCATGTGTGGACGTGGTCGGTTTGCTACCCACTATGGACAAGTTGGCGAGCGTTTAACCATGCCACTGATTCGTAATCAAGATGGCATTCTTGAGGAAACAGAATGGTATGATGCATTTATCTATATCACTAAAAAAATTCAAGGCATTCGAACACGCTATGGCGAAAATGCCGTAAAAATGGCCATATCACCAAAATATACCAATGAAGAAATCTTTTCTTACTTAAAGCTTGCGAAGGCTCTTGAAGCTGAAACGTTTAGCTTTACTAATGTTATACGGGGAGAAGAAGCCGTATTAGCAAGTGCTAATAAAAAAATTGGATTTGAGGCACTTGATAAAGCGGAGGCTGTTTTGCTCGTTGGCGTTTTAGCAGTGGATAACCCTGTTTTAAAATATAAGTTATCACAGGCACAAAAAAATGGTACTGAAATTTTTGCCATTAACCCGGTAGCAAATGGTTACGACCATATCGCTGAAGAATTGATTATTGAAGATGATGATCTGCAAATTATAGCAGAAATGATCCAATATATCATCGGCTACTATCCTCAGAGAAAAGCTAATCTCGAATTAAGAAACTCACTAAAAGGGATTATCCCAACGCCTCAGGCTGAAATGTTTGCTGAATTCCTCTTAGATCGTAAGAACCTAATTATTCTTTTAGGGGATCGATTTATCAATACCCAAGAAGCAGGTGAAATGATCGCTAATCTCTATGGTTTATTGATTGATCCAGACACAGAAAATAGTGGTATTTTGCGAATACCAATAAAAAATAACTCAAACGGCCTGAACCTTTTAGGGGTGACCAATACTGCTGATATTATGGCTGATGCAAAAGCGCTCTTGAATTTTGGTGAAGATACTAATGTCAATCTGGATTCTCTAGAGTTTTTAATGGTTCAAGACACGCATTTGACGGACACCTGTAAAAATGCGGATGTTGTTCTACCGGCCTTTAGTTATACCGAAGTAGACGGTAGTTTTGTCAATGTGACCAATACATTATTAAGAGTCAATCAATCAGCTGAGGCACCAGTTGAATTTAATAATATTGAAATTGCTGCTGTAATGGCTGATATTATGGCTGTTGACATCGGCTCTGTTTGCCCGGAAGATATATTTGTTGAGATTAAAGCTAACATACCGGCCTTTAAAGACTGTGACTACAAGCAGACAATTAGTCGTCCTCCACTCACAAAGAAAGGTAAGCTAGCCTTTAAAGCTTATAATGAAGATGGTCTTTTATTTAGACAAGTTGAAAATACGGATTACCTTATGAATATGATCCAAAAACAATTAGATGAGGTGATTAACCCTCAATAAGAATATCATTAATTTGCTAAGATAAAAACATCTTAAAGGAGGACCCAATGAAAATAGGGATCATTTTCTTTTCAAAAACTAATCATACCTTGTTAGTTGCTGAAAAGTTGAATCAATTTCTATTAGCTAAGAACTTTGATGTAAAAATAGAAAGAGTTCAGGGGATAAATACCGAGCCACGTGATAAAGGACCTATTGAATTTACCGATATTCCAAATATTGATAACTATGATATTATAATTTTGGGGTCACCAGTTTGGGCCTTTTCACTTCCACCAGCCATGAAAGAGTATTTAGAACAAGTTCCCTTGCTCTACAAGAAAAAAATCTATTTATTTGTTACCATGCAATTTCCGCTTGCTTTTCTAGGCGGAAATCGAGCCATTAAAGAGATGAAAAAGATTTGTACAAGTAAAAAGGCAGATATTAAAAAATCTTTTGTCATTAATTGGGCCAGTAGAAAAAGAGATGCACAAATTTCTAGTTTTCTTGAAAGCCTTGCTGAAGATGTGAATTAAGGAAATAATATCTATGATTTATCCATCGTATTCGGTATTGCTCAACTAAATAAAAACATATGCTAAAAAAACTCTTAACCATTTTGTAGGTTAAGAGTTTTTTATTTGGGGTTTTATCTTATCTATGATTTATTTGCTTTTTCTAAAAATATTTTTCTTCTTAATCTTTATCTTCAAATTTAGCAAGTGGGTTTCGATTCATGGTCTCTCTTAACATTTCCTCGTTAGTATGGGTGTAGATCTGTGTTGTCGAGACATTTTCATGGCCTAAAATTTCTTGAACCGAACGCAAATCGGCATCACCATAGCGAAACATCAAGGTTGCTGCCGTATGACGGAGTTTATGGACAGAGATTTCACTAGTATCAAGGCCACATTCATTAAGGTGTTTTTTGACTAAGTGTTGAACAGCACGATTAGAGATGGGTTTATTTTGCTGGCTAAGAAAGAGATAGGGAGGACCCTCATCACCTCGTACCTTTAGATGAGCGTTAATGGCCTTTAAGCAGGCCCGATTTAAAAAGATCAGGCGTTCCTTATCACCTTTACCAATGATTTTTAGGGTATCATTTTTAATATCGGTAATTTTAATTTGAGTTAATTCGGATAAGCGCATGCCGCAATTTAAAAATAAGGTGATGATGGCAAAGTCTCGTTCCTTGTGACGGCCTTTTATCCCTTTAAGGAGGTCAACAGCCTCATCCCACTCCAAATAGCGGGCATTACGAGCTGGTAGCTTGGGCATCTCCAAATCGATTACTGGATTTGGGCCAAAATATTTTCGTTTATTGCAAAGATAATTAAAGAAAGAGCGTAGGGTAGAGACCTTACGACTTCTAGCATAATCTGAATTATGGCGTTCTTTACTAACAAAAGATAAAAAGGCATAGAGGATCCCTAAATTAATGGCTTTTAATTCCTCTAAGGTCACGTCGTTAATAGCGATAGTATCAAAGGGGTCAGTTTGGGTAACCATGGCAAAATAGCGTTTGATAAAGCGAAAGAAAATAATCAGATCATACTCGTAAGCCTGAGCTGATTTTTTAGAATAACCTTTAATCGTTAAGAGATAATTTAAAAATTCATCGATATAATGATTCTGTTTAGCATCCATGACGTTAAAATCCTTTCTGAAAGAGAGCTGGGGATCAGGAGAAAATGAAAATCACTAAACCAGGATTAAATCGAATATTCATATTCTTAGGACTAGTTTATCATAAAAAACATCTTTTGTCACGAAACTTACATTTCGCGACAAAAGATTTCAGGACTTTCCATTAGATTTACCAGATTAATTTATCAAATTTAAAATTACTCACTTCTCTCCCTGATGAATACACGTATGGGTGTTCCAAAAAAATCAAAGGTCTCACGAATCTTATTTTCTAAATAACGTTGATAAGAAAAATGGATCAAACTTTGATCATTAACAAAGATAATGAATGTCGGTGGTTTGATGGCAACTTGGGATGCATAAAAGATCTTTAGTCGGCGGCCATGTTTTGCTGGTGGCTGTTTCATCATGACCATTTCGGCAATAGCCTCATTTACTTTACCGGTGGTAATTCGTTTTTCGCTTTGCGCTTTTACATATTTAATGGTTTCAAATAGTTTACCTAAGCGTTGCCCCGTTTTAGCGGAAATAAATATAATTGGCGCATAGGACATAAACGTTAAACTATTACGTATTTCTGCCTCCATTTTTTTCATTGTCTTATGGTCTTTTTCGATTGCATCCCACTTATTAACAATGATAATTGTTGGTATCGATCGATTATGAGCAATGCCAACAATTTTAGCATCTTGTTCAGTTACGCCTTCGATGGCATCAATTAAAAGTAGGATAATCTGGCTTCGTTCAACAGCTGCGATAGCACGGATAATGCTGTAGCGTTCGATATCTTCATAAATTTTCTTCTTTTTACGAAGGCCAGCAGTATCGATAAAGACATAGTCTTCCCCATCATATTTGACACTCGTATCGATCGCATCTCGCGTCGTTCCGGCGATATCGCTGACAATTAGTCGGTCTTCGCCAAGAATTTTATTGATCAGGGTGGATTTTCCGACATTCGTCTTACCGATCACGGCGACCCGTAAGCGATCATCCTCGATCTCTTCATCCTCGTAATAGCGTTTCATTCGTTCGATTGCTTCATCTAAGAAATCGCCTAGTCCCATGCCTTGCTCGGCTGAAATGGGCATTGGCTCCCCAAGACCAAGATTATAAAATTCGTAAAGATTATCTTCGAGATTGACGGTATCTAACTTGTTTACGACTAATAAAACGTCTTTTTCATGCTTCCTAATCATATTTGCCACTTCAAGATCAGATGAGGTCATCCCTTCTCGTCCATCGACCATCAAGACGATTAAATCAGCCATATCGATGGCTATTTCGGCCTGAAGACGCATTTGCATTAAAATATTATCTTTGGTATGGGGTTCAATTCCACCGGTATCAATCAAAGTAAAATGATGGTTTTGCCATTCGGCATTGGCAATGATGCGGTCTCTAGTGACGCCCGGAGTATCTTCAACAATGGCAATTCGTTCACCTACTAGTTTATTAAAAAGTGTCGATTTCCCGACGTTTGGACGTCCAATAACAGCTACAATTGGTTTTGGCATAATTTATTCCTCGCTTTATTGTATCATATTTTAAATATTTTTTAGTGGTCTGCTAAGAGTGCTTTTAAAAAGGACTGGCCATTAACAGCTGTCTTAATCAAAGGAATACTTAAGGCTCTGCTTAAAGTCTCTAAAGTATAATCGTCAAGCAATAGTTCAGAATTTTGTTTAAAGGTATTTTCAGGAATTAATAAGAAATCCCGAGGATTTTTTTGAAGCTGTGGTAAAATTTGATCAAGGATATCTTGACCAGTAATCAAACCCGATACCGTTATCTGATCACCAAAAAAATGGTTAACAACAGGTAAAATTAAAATATCGGCCTTGGGGTATTTCTCTTTAAAAGTTATAATAAGATGGTCTATCTCAGACTGAGCAGCAATGCCGGTGATAATCCCAATTTTTCTTGGCTCGGATAAGGGAAAATTTTTTTCTTCTTCTAAGGCCTGATAAAAATCATGCCTAAAATCGGCAATCATCCCTACCCCATTTTCGATCTGTGAAAATCCATCATAATAGGCCACGTCCGGTATCGGTAGATCGGCTAGTAAAAAAAATTCATCGCTTGGGTAGACAAATCCATGTCCATATTTATTTCGCATTTTAAAATGGACTTTATTAATAATTTCAATCGTTTTGATAGCACTCTTTTGATTAAAGGGCTCAAGCTGTACCAAACCCTGACGATGAGCTGAGATGCCGACCGGTACAACCGACACCGATTGCATAACTGGATAATAAGTCTTTAAGTCATTAAGTGTTTTTATAAGCTCTTGATCGTCATTATAATCAGGTACTAAAACAATCTGTCCATTCATTAAGATCTGATTTTCTTTAAAAATATCTAAATATTCTTTCGCATTTCCAGCAAAACGGTTATTAAGCATTTTA
This sequence comes from uncultured Lachnospiraceae bacterium, assembly GCA_964632785.1. GTDB lineage: Bacteria > Bacillota > Clostridia > Eubacteriales > Eubacteriaceae > Acetobacterium. Next base: position 64,214 of record CAZWEU010000003.1, read on the forward strand.
CGACGAAGGCTGGGGTTAGTCGTATGAATTGATAAATTAATAGGCATGATGCGGTAATCAATGATCCGATCACGCTCCTTTTCGGTCAGATTGGTCAAGGTAATATAGTTCCCTGTTAAAAAGGATAAACGCTCATCATCATCTTTCACATATAAACTACTTCTCAACCCCTTAGGGAGTTGGTCGATAAAACAAAAAATACAATTGTTTTTACAGGTTTTAGTTTCAATAATATCTTCTTTAAAATGAAGACCTAAATCGTCTTCAAATTCTTTTTCGATATCAAGCTCCCAAATTTCTTGGTTGCTTTTTTCTATTTCAAGAATCACTTCTTCATTGGCAATCAGGTATCGGTAATCAAGGATATCAGCTAGGCCTTGCCCATTAATACTTAATAGGGTATCTCCTGGCTTAATATCTAACTCTTCTCCAATACTGGCGGGTTCAACGGATTTTATAATAAATTTTTTCAATTTTACTCACTTTTCATGCAATCTAAAAAGCCATCAGTCATTACTGATCGCTTTCCTCCCTATTATATATTAATAATGTAAAAATGAAAACACAATTAAGAATAATAATTTTTAAGGCTTGACCTTATGGCCAGATTTTAAATTTTTAAGTGGTGAAGGCTTAGTATTCAGGGTATAATTTAGAAAAGAAAAGGAGGAAATACTATGAAACAAAAATTTGAAAAAGCTTTTTCATCAGTAAAAATAATAGTCATTAACAATAAACTGCGAACTGGTGCCTTACTGTGTCTACTAGTTGTTCTACTTAGTTTTTTTATGACCTTTATGAGTGCCCAGATTGGCCTATCGGTTTCGGGGATTGGCGATAATCAAGTTGATGTGATTAGCTCTAACTATAATGTGATCGATTTAAATTTAGGGGATTTTGTTTTACAAAAACCGATTGATGATCTCACTTTTTATGGCCTTCGTCTTGGGGATATAAGAGTATTTGATCAAAGTATTCTTGAGTTACTACGTAAGCCAATTCCTAAAAGTGGACTAGTCACCAATATCAATACTGCTTTATCGAATCCCGGCCTTGATTTTATAATTGATCCTCGACTTGCCCAAGTTATCGAGACAAACTTAGAGCAGGGTGAAACCATTAATTCATTGTTAAAGGACACCTATACTATTTTACAAGGGGCTAGACGGATTTCCGGAACAATTAATACCGTATCTCTTCAGGCCCAAGACGCTATGGACCAAGTCAATGCCGGCATGGCGACCATTGATAGCTATAAATCGCAGGCAAATGGATTCATTTTTGCAATTTTCTTTTTAATAATTATCCTTATGGCATTGATTGCTTATAAACGGGCAAATATTGGCTTATCTATTTTTATTTCGGGCCTATTATCCTTTCTATTTATAAGTGCAGGCCTAACGGTAAACATTGTTAATAGCCAAATCAATGCGCTACTGGGTCAATTTACCGCTCAAATTAATGTTCAAATATTAGAGCTTCTACGATCCATATTAACAGGGACATTAGGTGATCTAGGGTCATTTATGGCTAGTTTCATAGGAGAAAGTGCTAACTTTATATTTATGTCCTTTTTTATCCAGCTGAATCTTGGCTATTGGTTGATTGTGCTCGGTCTTTTGGGAGCTTTTATCCTTTTAATCGCGAATGCTAAACAAAGTAAAAAAATAGAAGGCCAACATCTTTTGCCGGTAGAAAAAGATGTCGAAGTTAACTAATTTAAGTTTACGATAAAGCAGTGTCATCATCAAAGAATGCATAGTTTGTCTTATTCTGTTTAGCATGGTACATAGCCTGATCAGCTTTAAGAATTAACCTTTCGCTTGTTTGGCCATGGTCGGGATAAATTGAAATTCCTATACTCCAGTGAACATAGATTTCTTTTGATTCAATAACGAGCGGAGTCTTTGAAAGAGCCATCATCTCCTTGGCAATCTCAATGATCTCTTCTTTTTTGGTGATTTGAGTCATTAAACCGATAAACTCATCCCCACCTAAGCGAGAAAGCATATCACCTTTTCGCAGTGTGTTTTTTATCCGCTGGGCCACTTGGACAAGGACCTTATCACCAAAATTATGGCCAAAAGTGTCATTGATTGCTTTAAAATCATTTAAATCAAAAAAGAAGATGGCAATCTTTGTTCCTTGACGATTAGCAGCAATTATTTTATTTTCTATTATTTCTTCAAGCTTTTTACGATTGGGTAATTTAGTTAGATAATCAATATGGGACATTTCTTGGTTTTTTTTGATGAGGTAAATTAGAGCAAATGAAAAGCCAAAATATAAAAAGGAAATAATTACTATGTTTCGGGCAAAAATTTTTTGCTGCTTTATAATCTCATTCTTTATAATTTGTTCATTATATTGTATTTCAGTCACATAAGATTTCCACCAAACTAACTGGTCATTGTCATCGTAAACCGGGTAAGGAATGTATTTAAGGTGATAAGTATCTTTATCCTGACGAATATATTTACTTTGAACGGCATTCTCTTCAAGTGCTTTTTTTACTAGTTGGTCCTGATCACTATTAGGAATTGGATCTTTTTCTCTATTTTTAGATCCCTGATCTAATTCATGAGCATGTTTTGTGTTTTTATTGAACTTATAGACTTTAATATTTTCGACAAAGGGATGTTCTTCTTTTAGGTCTTTTGATAGATAAACGACATTTAAATTCTTTAATTCGGGATAGAGGTCTTTAATATCGACACCCAGTTCAAAAAGGTAAGCATTATCCGGTGTCGGCATATAACTAAATTTTTTTAATTGTCCTTCAAGTATTGAAAAATTAATTGGATCTGACTCAAAACGATCTCCTTCTAGACGGTCTTTTAATAATTTCCCGTACTCTGAGTAGTTTTTAAAATCTAAGCCGACTTCATCGCTAAGGGTCGATGCGATAATTTCTAAGTTACTATTGATAATATAAATGTCCATATTTTCAAATTGATTTTTCATGGCATTCAGGTCCCATTCGAGAATAGTTGGATTTTCTTGGTAGAGATCAATCATTATTTGTGAATAATTTTCCATATTGTCTTGGATATCTCTTTCTGCTACCTTACTGATGATATCGGTATATTTTATTTCATTATAAATACTTTTTTCAATTAGCTGAGTAGTGCCCTGGTATTGGGATTTTATAATATCAATAGTGTTTACTAAGTGACTATAATAGATATAAAAAATTCCAATAAATACTAAGATCATTGGTATAAAAAAAAATAAAGACTTTAATTTTATTAGTCAAGTCCTTTTTTGTGTGTAAATTCCTCGGCAGTAAATTTAAGCAGC
>CAZWEU010000004.1:0-64794 GCA_964632785.1 uncultured Lachnospiraceae bacterium
AAAACACTCAAATCCCTTTATATCAAGCACTTTTACACTCTTATTTATCCACCCTCGACATCAATACCACACACTCCACATGGGCCGTATGCGGAAAGAGGTCGACCAGGGCCAGGCGTCTTAGCTGATAACCGGCCGCTAGAAAATGGGGCAGGTCTCTTACTAATGAGCTGGCCTTACAAGAAACATAGACAAAGCTTTGGGGCCTAAAAGCAATGATCTTGCCAATCGCCTTGGGGTGGATGCCATCTCGTGGGGGATCGAGAACAATGGCATCGGGCGCCTCTTTTAGCTTGTCAAGCTCAGTCAGGACATCCCCGGCTAAGAAGTGACAATTATCAAGCTTGTTTTTTTGGGCATTGGTCCGGGCGGCCCTAATCGCTTCTTCAACAATGTCAATCCCCACCACCGTCTTAGCAATTGGAGCTAAGACCTGGGCAATGGTTCCGGTCCCGCAATAAAGATCATAGATGACCCGGTTTTTTTCATCGCCCAAATAATCGCGGACTAGGCCGTAGAGTTTTTCTGCCCCCAGGGTGTTGGTTTGAAAAAATGAAAAAGGGGAAATTTTAAAGCCTAAGTCAAAGATCTCATCACTAATGTGGTCGACCCCAAATAGAACCCGGCTTGACTCGGCCTTGACAACATCCGCGATCCCATCATTAATGGTATGAAGGATGCCCTTGATCTGACCGGCTAGAGAAAGGCCGGTAAACAAACCGACAAAGGCCTCTTCACTTAAGACATCTTGGCTTGTTGTTACTAGATTAATTAATATCTCCCCCGTTTTTTTTCCTTTTCGAACCACTAAATGCCTTAAAAAGCCTTGATGGCTGCGCTTATGGAAATAGGTGGCCCCTTGGTCACTAAAAAAAGCAAGCACGCCTTTTTGAATGCGCTTAAAGTCGTCATCGGCAATGGCGCAAGAATCGGTTTTGACAATATTATAAAAACTCCCTTTTTCATGCAGACCCAAGACTAGGGGGCCATCGATTATTTCATCACCAAAGGAATATTCCATTTTATTACGATAGGCAAATACCTCAGGGCTTTCAACCATGCCATCGTAGATAAAATCGTTAATTCCCGCTTGGTCAAAAAGACCTAAGAGGTAATCTTCCTTAAGCTTCAACTGGTCGCCGTAGGGAAGGTTTTGGTAACTGCATCCCCCACATCTGCCAAAGACCAGGCAGGCCGGCTTTATTTCATCAGGAGATTCTTTGACCACTGACACCAGGCGACCCTCATATTTTTTTCGTTTTTTGACCAGATCAACCCGTAGGACCTGGCCGGGCAGGGCATTTTTAACGACCACTTTTTTATCCTCATACAGGCCCCAAGCCTTGCCCGGAAAAAGATGACCCTCTATTTTAATCTCGACATTTTCGATCTTCTTCATTTTTTCTCCCTGATACTTTTTTTAATGATACCATATTAAAATACACCCTAAAACCTAACTTTTAGGGTGTATAATATTAGGCATTTTTAGGCTTAGTCTCTTTCTAGTTGGAATAATAATCGATTTTTTCCACTAGGGTGGTCTTTGACTTCAGGCCAACGATCGTTTCGACGGGCTCACCATTTTTAAAGATCTTCATGGTTGGCACACTCATAACCCGAAATTGTTGGGCCAAGCTTTGGTTTTCATCAATATCGACTTTATAAACCGTCGCCTTGTCACCGATTTCCTTGGCGACCTCTTCAAGGACTGGGGCTAGGGCCTTACATGGGCCACACCAGCTTGCAAAAAAATCTACTAAGATCACACCACTTGCCTCTAATACCAAGGCATTAAATTCATTTTCATTAATTACTTTTACCATCTTTATCTCCTTCTTTTTTAATTTAGGCCGTCACAATCTTTGCCAAGCGCTGCAATTCTTTTAAGGCCTCCTGATTATCCAAAGCCGCAAGGGCATCGGTGTGACTAAACTGGACAAAACCGACTTCGTCGCAATTATAATATTTCTTATAAAACTCAAGCGTATTGGCAACTCCAACAAATTGTTTGCCATAAGCGGGGGCACCACCTAAAGCAATAACCACCAGCTTCTTTTCTTTGATAATCGACCGATCCTTTAAATTATAAAGGACTTGGGTCCGGTCAATTAAGGCTTTGATCTTTGAGGGGAAGGCACTAAAATAAACCGGGCTGGCCATCACCAGTAGATCACAAGTCTCTAGTTTTTGATAAATATCGCCCATATCATCATCTTTAATGACACATTCGTTTTGGTGGTCAATGCAATAATCACAGGCAAGACAATGTTTAATCTTCATTTTATTGACATTATAAAGATCGATCCGGTGGTCCCCTTCAATCCGGTCTAAAAAATAATCGAGTGCTTTTTGCGTGTGCTTACCATTGCGATGGCTTCCCATAATCGCTACAATTTTCATCCTTGTCCCCCTTTTATTTTCGTCCTCATTAGGCCACTTGTTTTTCTAAAGCTTGATAAAAGCCTGCTGAACATTGGATCTTAATCGCCCGGATACCTGTTTGGTCTTGGTAACGAATAAGATACTTCTTTTTATTGTCAACATTTAGAAGGGTAAAATTACCCTGGCTGCCAATGATTTTTTTGGCTTGGTCCTGGGGCAATAGGTCAATGACCCGGCCAAGGATGACCTCAGCCACCTTTTTTTTCATGAAAAAAAGTTTCCGCTCAATAACAAGGCGGTCATGGGTCAAGGTCATGTCAAATTTGACGACGGTATAGCGTAATGAGACGATAAATGCCCCAACCATAATCAAGAGGCTGACCACACCGATCATCGTCTTAAGACGATAATCGTCAAATTGATTAATCACCTGATTATAGAAGAATGTATAACCGATGATGGCCAATAAGAAAATTGCCATAACGGGTAAACTGACTTGCTTGCTTTCCAATGTTTCTCGGGCCTTTACTGCCATAATACCCCCCTCTTGCTTTCATTGCCTTAATTATACCCCATTTATCCCATAAAAAAAAGAGCCGAAACTCTTTTTTATATCCTAGTCTTCGACGGAAAAGTCTTCTTTACCAACACCACAAAGGGGGCAAACCCAATCATCGGGAATATCGTCAAACGCCGTACCTGGGGCAATGCCACCATCGGGATCACCAACCTTGGGGTCGTAAACATAACCACAAACATCACAAACATAACTTTTCATTTTTTTCCTCCTTTTTTCTAATACTTGGCAAGTATCATTGATAAGCTAATGATTACCCCCAAAGCATTTTTACTAACACTGATTATAAAAAAAAGATGCCCATACATGAGGCATCTTTTTTAAATTATACTTATGCTGGGGCAATCGCATCGACTGGACATTCGTCAACGCAAGCAGCACAATCAATACATAGGTCGCCATCAATTACGTAGATATCACCTTCTGAGATCGCTTCCACCGGACATGCGTCAATACAAGAACCACAGGCAATACATTCATCTGAAATTTTATGAGCCATTTAATGTTCCTCCTTTATTCATTTACTTCTAAAATCATTATATCAATTTTCAAATTAAAATCAAGATGATTCTTTTGTTTTTTTCGGTTTTTTCGGTTTTTCTTTTGGTTTTAGCCTGTTTTTGACTTGGATTTCTTCAACCTTATAACCTTTTACCTCGGTCTCATCTTGACTAAGCTGGATTCTAACAAAGACCGTTTCTTCCAAGATACTTAATTTTAAAACTTTTCCTTCCCCATCTTTAGTCTTCACCATTTGCCCAACTTTCGGCATTTTTTTAGTGATGCTTTCGTAAAATTCTTGTTCATAGGTTAGGCAACATAATAATCGGCCACAAACACCGGAAATCTTAGTCGAATTGAGGGATAAATTTTGCTCCTTGGCCATCTTAATCGATACTGGCGAAAAATCCCCTAGCCATTGGGCACAACAGGTCGTTCGCCCACAAATCCCCAGACCTTTAAAGAGTTTTGCTTCATCGCGCACACCAATTTGCCGCAATTCAATCCTCAACTTAAAAACCGAGGCTAGGTCTTTGACCAGCTCCCTAAAATCAACCCGGCCATCAGCCGTAAAATAAAAAATCGCTTTTTTCTGGTCAAAGGTATATTCCACATCAATCAGCTTCATTTGCAGTTGATGCTTCTTGGTTTTTTCAATAAATATCGCTTTGGCTTCGGCTTCTTTTCCCTTTAATCGCTGGTATTCCAAGGTATCTTCGGGCCTTGCCTTGCGGATTACCGGCTTAACCTGGGCCACCATTTCTTCTTCTTTTATCTCCCGAGTGGTCAGAGCAATTTCTCCATATTCAATTCCCCTTACCGTTTCCACGATGACCGGATCAAATTGTTCAAAGTCAATGTCGAGGGGATCAAAATAATAGATCTTCCCGACTTTTTTAAATCGTACTCCGACGACTGATTTTCCCATTATAGTTTGTCCTTTCTGGCGATCTTAATTAAGCATTTTTCCCATTGTAGTCTTAAGTTAACATTATAATGCAAATTTTCCATCATTTCAAATAGTCTTTGGATTATTTCATCGATTTCATCAATTGTTAAAATCTTACTAAAGGCCTGATGGGCCTTGATTACGTCTTTTTGATCGGCCAAGGGGTGACCGCCAGCAAGCAGGCTGACCTCATATAGAAAATGAATCAAGAAGGTCAAGGTCTCAAGGCTTTTTTGCTTATGGCCGGCCAGGCGCTCAGCCAGGGGAAAAATAACCAGCTCTTTTCCTTGCAAAACTTGGTAAAAATCTCTTAATACCTGTGTCTGTTCTTCCTTGATCTCCGGATGGTCTAAGAGATAAAGGGCTTGGCCGACTGATCCGCCGGCATCGCCGAGGACCTCTTTAATTTGTCCGGCCGCAAAGCGATCCTCTAGGGCCTTGACCATCTCCGCCGGTCTTAGGGGCAGAAAGTGATAGGCTTGGCAACGGGAAACAACCGTGGCTAAAAGGCCCTTGGCTTGGTCGGTGATCAGGATAAAAATGTTTTGCCGCAAGGGTTCTTCAAGCGATTTTAGCAGGCTATTTTGGGCCTCAGTAGTCATCTTATCCGCCTCTTTTATTATGATGATGCGCTTTTCTCCCGAATAAGGAATGACCCCCAGACCATTGATCATCTGTCGAATCTGCTTAATCTTAATGGTGACCTCATCTTTTCTTGGCCCAACCACCACGAGGTCAGGATAAGTTTCTAAGCTGATTTGCTTGCAGGCAAAGCAGTGGCCACAGGGTTTGTCCTTGCCGACACAAAGAATCATGGCGGCAAAATAGAGGGCTGTTTTCTTTTTACCGACGCCCGCAAGGCCGGAAAATAAATAAGCGTGAGAGACTTCTTTTTGCCTGACTTGCCCCTCTAGCTGGTCAATAATTTTTACATGTCCAACAATCTTTTCCATCGTCCTTACCTTTTTCTAGTTGGGTTTTCGATAATCTTCTTCGCCGGCCAATAATTCCTCATCGAGCTCCGCCTTAAAGGCCTGATAATCGAGGGCTTTGACCGCTTGATTATGGCAACTTTTTTTTACATGAATTTCAATGTGGAGGGGGTCATACTTGCCCATAAATAAGGACTGGAGGGGCCCACTGCCAAAACCTTTTTCAATGATCATGATGTCAATGCCATAGGCTTTTAAATAATCCCTGACTTGCCTAACATCCGCTTGGTCATCGGCCATTCTTAAATAGGTATATTGGTCTCTTAACATCAGGTCACACCCTTTCAAAATACTCCCAGATCTCCTTGTGGATGGCATCGATGCTTCTTAATTTTCCATCCACAAGACACTTAATTTCCTGCCATCCATAACGATCAACCAGCTCTAAGGCACTCTCATAGGAATCCCTGAGGTGGTCTTGGTTCTTTTCATGGATGTCTTTCTCATCTTGACCATTTATTTTATTCTTCCGCTCTTTGATTAAACGCTGGTTTACCTCCGGCGGGACATTGAGAAAAAAGACTTGGTCGGGAATGGGTAGGCCAAAGAGATTAAATTCATAGTCCCATAGCCACTCTAAAAATTTCTTTTTCTCTTGCCGATCTTTTATTTTCCCCGCCTGGTGGACCATATTTGAGGTGGTATAGCGGTCAGCTAGGACCAGGCCGCCATTTTTTAAAAAGTCTTCATAATCTTCCTTATAAGAAGCGTAGCGGTCGGCCGTGTAAAAAGTTGATGCTATATAGGGGCTAATGGCCGCCGGGTCCTCTCCAAAGGCCCCGCTTAGGTAGAGTTTTACCATGGCTGTCGATTCTTTATCATAACGGGGGTAGGCAATTTTCATCACTTTTTCCCCGGACTCTTTTAAATGCCGGTAGAGTAAATCGGTTTGGGTTTGTTTGCCGCAGCCGTCAACCCCTTCAATGACAATAAGCTTGCCCCTTTTATTAGTTTCCATTTTCATCCTCCCCAACCACTAAAAGCTGGTTTTTTTGATCAATTCCGACGACTGTGGCCCCCGACGCCAGCATTTGCTCAAGCCGGCTTAACTTATCTTGTGTTAAGCGACTGCCTGGCAATAAAATGGGAATGCCCGGTGGATAGGGGATGATAAAATCACCGACGATCCGATTTTTGGCAGCTGTTAAAGTCATTTTCTCTTTTTTATCCGACCACAAAGCTTGCCAAAGGGGTAGACCCAGTGTCATGTCCTCTTTAGGCTCTTGCGGGGGGCATGGTTTTTCTCCCCTGGGGCCGAGCTGGCCGTTGAGCCGGTCAATGGCTTGGGTCAGGTCATCAAGATCCGTTAAAGTCGTCTCAAGGCCGCACATGGCCAAGACACTGTGGTGGTCTGACATCTCGCATTGAATGCCAAAGTCTGTCCGCAGTCGCCGCTCAAGCTCACTCCCACTAGGGCCATGGCTTAAAAAGAGCCACTTTGTATAATCATAACCGTGGGGGTCTTTCGACCCGTCGTAGAGCTCAATTGTTTCTTGACCTCTTTTTTTTTTGCAAAATTGCAGGTGGCGCTTCTTGATGGCCTCAAAGACGGCCTGACCTTTTTCCAGGCTGCGATCAACGGCCTCTTCCACCGACACCATCAAGGGGTAGCTAGGCGATGAGCTTTGCAAGAGGCCGAGAAACAATCTGACCCGGCTCCAGTCAAGCAAAGACCCTTGGCCATGGATTAGGGAAGTCTGGCCTAGTGACCCGAGGACCTTGTGGGTGCTTTGAATGACTAGGTCAGCCCCCGCTGCAAGGGCGGTCTGAGGAAAAACCGAGCTAAAGTAAAACTGGGCCCCATGGGCTTCATCAACAATTAAAAACTTCCCCTGGTCATGAAGAAAGGCCGTGATTGCCTGAATATCGCTGACCGTCCCGTAGTAGGTCGGATTAACCAAGACCATTCCTTTGGCCTGGGGGTATAAACGACAAGCCGTCTCAAGGTCTGAAAGCCTTAATTCTCTGGCAAAGCCCCATTCTTTATCCAGACTGGGACTGATAAAGCGGCCCTGAATGCGACCCAGGGCTAGGGCGGCAAAGACTGACCGATGGCAATTAAGGGGGACAAGCAGTTCGTCGCCCGGTTGACAGGCGGCCAGAATAGCGCTTTGAATGCCAGTCGTCGAGCCATTGATTAAGATAGCCGCCTGCTGACTGCCAAAAATAGTCGCCATTTTTTCTTGGACCTGACCAATAATGCCATGAGGGTCATGGAGATTATCGGCCCCCGGTATTTCGGTAAGATCTAAATCATAGGCGCTTGTGTTTTTAATTCGCCCCTTATGACCCGGCATATGAAAACGACCGGATGAGTCCGGCCTTATTTTTTTTAGGTGATTTTTTAAAATGCTTTTTTCCATGGCTCTATTCTAACATAAAGGATCTAAAAGGTTATCTTTAATTTATAATTCTATTTATCCTTAAGGTTTCGACGGAATATCAAAGGATAAATTTAAGCGCTTAAAAAAAGAATTGCCCTGTCCCTTTAAAAAGGGTATCATAAAGGAAAATATTATCTGCCCATTTGGCTTAGGAGTACTTATGAAAAAAATACTATCTTATAGCTATCTGACGCTTTTTTATACGGGGATCTGGCTTATTTTAAGCGAAGGTGCCAGCCTCTTTAATCTGGTCAGCGGCCTCTTCTTCTCAATCATCGCCATTTTTTTTACCAACCACTATTTATTAAAAACCGATTTTCTCCATGCTTATGGACTTAAACCGGTCATCTTTTTTCGCTATGCGGCCTATCTTTTCCTGCAAATCTATTTATCGAGATTTGCCGCCATTTTAAAAATTATCAAGGGTCAAGATAAGGTCAAGATCATTGCTTATCAAACCTGTATCACCGATGATTTAGCCATCAACCTCTTAGCCAACGCCATCACCCTAACACCGGGTACCGTGACCATCGACAAGGAGGGCCGCCAGCTTAAAATCCTCTCCTTTGACGATGAATCCTCTTTTACGGCTAATGCCGGCGGCCAAGCCTGTTCCAAGTACGAAATGATTTTACGGGGGCTAAGGGGATGAGTTTTTTAGCCTTGACCCTTCTAATTATTAGCCTCTATATCATCATTGTCCTGATTCGGGTCATTCGCGGGCCCAGCATCTGGGACCGGCTACTCGGACTTAATGCCATTTCGGCTAAAATTATTATCGCCATCGTCCTCCTTGCCCTTATTTTAGACAAGTCTTACCTCTTAGATGTGGCCTTGGTCTATTCCCTGCTGGGCTTTATCGGCACCGTTTTTATTGCCCGTTTTATTGAAAAGAAAGGAGATTCCTCATGATCACCGGCCTAGCCTTTTTTTAATCATCATTGCCCTTATTTTTATGTTCTTTGGTCTTCTTGGTTTATTTCGTTTTAGCAATTTTTATTCGCGGATCCTCATTTCTGCTAAGGTTGAAACTGTCGGTTTCTTAACCATTATGATTGCTTTGATGCTTTTTTCAGGCTTTACTTTTGCCAGCTTAAAGATCTTTTTGATCCTCCTTCTCATGGTCATCACCAACCCCTTAGCCACCCATGCCATCGCCCGGTCCGCCTATATTAGTGGTTATACGCCACCCGAGGACCAGCCATGATTGAAGCGATCTTTTTAATCGCCTTGGTTATTCTGGCTCTTTTTACCATTAACACTGATAATTTAAGACGAGCGGTTATCTATCTGGGTGTTTTCTCCCTGCTCAGCTCCTTCCTTTCCCTCCTCTACGGGGCCCCGGATGTGGCCATTGCTGAAGCGATCATTGGCAGCACCATTACCACCGTCTTATATCTGGTTGCCCTTAAAAAATATCAACACTTTTTAATCTATTATATCGCCGACGATCCCCGTCAAGAGGATGACCTCGCCCTTGAAGAGGCCTTTTTAAAGCAGCTTGAGGCCTTTCTTCGAAAGCGAAATATGAAGCCTGAATTTGTCTACCCTGATCAATCAATCACCAGCATTCTTGACGCTGCGATCTTTGACTTGGCCCTCCACCGCAGCGCTGACCAACTAACTATTTATGGATGCGCCGAAGATTATCAAATGGACGCCGTTGAGGCTTACTTAAGCCAAAGTCCCCAAGATTTCTCAATTCATTTCATTCGTTGTCAGGAGGGGCTTGAACATGAAGCGTAAACTACTTATCTTTGTCCTCATCAGCCTTTTAGCCGGCTTGGTTGTTTTTATCAACCACGACCCAACTCATGAAGAGACATCTTTACTGCCTACTTACTACCTTGAGCATTTTAAGGAAGATACCTTTAGCGACAATGCCGTAGCCGCTATTTATCTGAATTATCGGGTCTTTGACTCTATTTTTGAAACCCTTATTCTCTTAGTCAGCGTGATGGCGGTCATTCATTTTTCTTGGAGGCATCCCCATGACTAAAAACTCGGAAATTATTGCCCGTATGACGGGACTGCTCTATCCCTTTATCATTTTGTTTGGCTTTTACATCATTCTAAATGGTCATAAAAGCCCCGGCGGTGGTTTTCAAGGCGGGGCGATTTTAGCTGCTGTTTTTGTTATCCGTTATTTGGCTGAGCCGGACCAATTCCTTAAGCTTAAAAGCCTTCGGGTCTTTGAAAAAGTTCTTTTTCTGGCGATTATTCTTTATCCTAGCCTCTTTTTACTATCGACCGGGCCACAAGATTCTGAGCTAATAAATCTAATTTATCTGATTGCCATGAATTTTTTAATCGGCCTCAAGGTTTGTAGTGGCTTTATGATTATTTTTTTTCGCTTTATTTTTTATGAAGGAGGCATTTAAATGAATCTAATAAATGGTGAAACAATCAGTTTGGTCCTCTTTTTTATCGGGGTCTACGGTCTGATTGCCAGACGTAATATTATTAAATCGATCATGTCCATTAGCATTATGCAAGTTGCCATTATCCTTTACTTTATTTCTAGCGAGCCGGGTAGTCTGGCCCCGATCGGAGACTTGTCTGGCCTTGGCCCAATTGCTGACCCCCTTCCCCAAGCCCTGATGATCACCGAGATTGTCATTGGCATCGGCGTCACTGCCGCCAGCCTGATTCTCTTTATCCATCTTTACCATCAATATGGCACTAGCAATTGGGAAAAAGTTAAAAAGAAAAGGAAAGACCATGATTAGTTTACATTGGCTTATTTTACTACCCCTTATTATGGGCGTCCTTAGCCTCTTCATACCGGCGAAATTTTCTAACCCTCTCATTCTGATCTTTCAGCTCACTTTAATGCTTTTGATTAGCCGCATCTTTTTAGCCGTCCGCCAAAGCGGGGATTTAATCGAGCACATTGGTGGCTGGCCACCAACCGTTGGCATTAGCTTAAGGGCCGATACCTTGGCCTCAGCCATGGTTCTTTTAACCTGCTTTTTGTTTTTGATGATGCTAATCTTTGTTAGCAAAAAAACCTATGCTGATTCTCATTTTTACTTTCTTTTTTTGACCCTGCAAGCCTTGATGATCGGGATTTTTTTATCCAACGATTTATTTAATATCTTTGTTCTGATCGAAGCGGCCACCTTAGTCGTCACCTTACTAATTCTTTATAAGAAAGAAAATCTGGCCATTTACGATGGGATTGTCTATTTTTTAATCAACACGGTGGCCATGGCTTTTTTCCTGCTCGGTCTGGGCATCCTTTACAAAAAGATTGGTGTGGTCGATTTTTTTGCCATTGAATCACAGCTTTCTAAGGTCCAAGATGGGCAAAGCCTGATCCTCCCCTATGCCTTTTTGATCACCGCTGTCAGCTTAAAAGCTGCCCTGATGCCGCTTTTTTCTTGGCTGCCCAAGGCCCATGGTACGCCAAGCGCCCCCTCGGTCGTCTCGGCCATCCTGTCCGGTCTTTACGTCAAGATGGGCATCTATTTGTTTCTCCGTCTGCAAACGGCCTTCTCACCACTTATCGACACTTCCGAACTTTTTTTAATTATCGGCTTTATCACGGCCATAATTGGCTTTTTGCTGGCCTTGGCCCAAACAGATATTAAATTAATTTTAGCCTACAGCACGATTTCTCAGATTGGCCTGATTATGATCGGTGTCAATATGGGCAGTCCCCAAGCCTATTGGGGTGGCCTTTACCATATTATCAATCATGCCATTTTTAAGTCCACCCTTTTTCTAACTGCCGGCATGATCATTAGTGCCTATAAAACGCGTGATATTGCTCAGATCAAAGGGGTCCTTCGGCAGATGCCGGTGGTCGGTCTGGCCACCATTATTTCAATTCTTGGCATTACCGGAGCCCCCCTCTTTAATGGCAGCATTTCCAAATACCTGATTAGCTCCGGGACGGTCGAAGCCTGGATCGAGTATGGTTTGATGGTCATTAACTTGGGTACTATTATCTTATTTATTAAGTATGGTCGGATGCTCTTTGGTGACACTCAGAAAAAAGCTATCGGCCTTAGTAAAACCCGTGAGAATACTGTCGTATTGCTTCTAAGCCTCGTTTCTTTTGCCGGTGGTATTTTTGCCAGCACCTTCGTTCAATTGCTTTTTAATATTGATGTTTCGGTTAATCTTTTATCCTATGGGGTAAAGGCCCTGCTTTTTGTCGGCTCTTTACTGGTCGGCATGGTCATTTATTATGCCTTGATTAAAAAGAAAAATTATTTTACCATCGTCAATGCCTTCGAGCTCGGCTTTAATGAGGCCTGTCTGTCGATTACCTTGTTTTTTGCCTTTATCTTTATTTATTTAAGGATCACCATCTAAAAACAAAATTTTATATACATTAAATCGAATCCATGCTATTATTAAATCAATTAAATAGCGCTTCATTTAGATTAAATCACTACTAGGGAATCTGGTTAAAATCCAGAACGAACCGGTCACTGTGATTAGTTAGGTCTTCTTATTTCGCCACTGGGATCAGCCTGGGAAGGCAAGAAGAATATAAGCTATCAGTCAGGACACCTGCTAAATGAAAATATTACGATATCCTTCCAGGAAAAAGGAAATGTGTGAAATTGATGAATAGAACTTTTATAAAATTTTTATAAAAGTGATCTTTTTGTTTAATCAGCCAGCCCCTTTTATGTCATGATAAAAGGGGCTGGCTTTATTTTAGGTCATCATCTTTTCCGGTTTGATATAATAAAAATTTTAGGAGAAAAAATGAAAAAGATGAAGAAATGGTCTGTTTTACTTATACTCTTATTTTCAATCACCGATATTGCATCCCTGCCTTCCTTTAAGTAAGAGGTGTGTCTTTGAATACTCAATTAGTTAATGATTATAAGAAAAAAAGTCTTTACCAGAAGTTGTTTTTACTACTACTGCTTGTTTTAGTATTCGCTTCGATTGCCATGGGGCTTTCGATTGGTGCCATTGATATTTCCATAAAAGAAATCGGCTCGGTTTTGTTTGAAGCCATCCGGGGTCTTGACCCTGCTGATAAAGGACTTAGTAATATTATTATTCAAGTTCGGCTGTCACGCATCTTATCAGGCCTTGTGGTCGGCATGTCACTGGGAGTTGGTGGCCTGATCATGCAGTTAATTCTGCAAAATCCAATGGCTTCTCCTTTTACGCTGGGAATCTCATCGGGAGCTGGACTAGGTGCTGCCTTGGCCATTCTTTTCCCCCTACCCATGCTTGCTTTTGCCGGAAAATATGTTATCGTTCTCTATGCCTTCGCTTTTTCTGTCGGGGTCAGTTTTTTAATTCTCCTGCTGGCAAGATGGCAAGGGAGTACGCCCCGAAATTTAATTTTAGCCGGCATCGCCATTATGAACTTTTTTAACGCCATTACGACCTTACTTACTTACTTTGCTGATGTTTATGCTACCAGAGAAATCATATTTTGGCGGGTGGGAACCTTAGGTAAATCGGATTGGGAAAGCTTAACCATTATGGCTGTCATTTTTATCATCATCTTTCCATTTTTATTTTTTAAAGCCGATGCCATCAATAAGATGGCCTTGGGTGATGAGGTCGCCAAAAGTTTTGGGGTTGAAGTGAAGCGAACCCGATTTGTTTTGATGATTGCCGTCTCCCTCCTGGTCGCCTCAGCAACTGCCTTTACCGGGATGATCGCTTTTATTGGCCTTGTCGTTCCCCACGTCATGCGAATGATTTTGGGGACCGATAGTCGCTACCTAATTCCCGCTTCCGCCCTAGGCGGGGCCCTCTTACTGATTATCGCCGACACCATTGCTCTTAATATCATCGCTCCGATTGTTTTACCCGTTGGCGTCTTGACAGCCTTTATTGGTTCCCCACTGTTTATTTACATGATTGTTGCACAAAAAAGGAGATAAAAATGTCTGAAAAAACTTTACCATCTGTCGATACAATCAAACTCGATAAAATCTCGTTTGCCTATGGGAAAGAGACTGTCCTAGAAAATATTTCCATGGATATTCACCCGGGAACCTTTACCATCATCATTGGACCAAATGGAGCGGGAAAATCAACTTTATTAAAATGTGCCAATCAACTCTTAAGAAAGTATCAGGGGCAAATTCAGATGGGCGAAAGCGATTTCCAAAAATTACGCTACCAAGAAGTCTCTCGCTATATCGGATATGTCCCGCAAAATTACCAAACCTTATTTTCAATGAGTGTTTTTGACAGTATTTTACTGGGCCTGGAAAAAAAATCGTCCCTTTCTTATTCACAAGCAGAATTAGAAAAAGTCAGTCATCTTCTCGACCAATTGGAACTCGGCCCTATGGCCAACCGGCCGATCGATCAATTAAGCGGTGGCCAGCAGCAACGGGTCACCATTGCCCGGGCCCTGGTTAAAGAGCCGCCTTTTCTCTTTATGGATGAGCCCACCAGTGGCCTGGATATTAAAACCCAGCGCGATGTTATGTTTTTTTTAAAGAAACTGACAAAAAGCCAAAATATTGGTGTTTTAACGATCGTCCACGATATTAATTTAGCGGCCGAATTGGCCGATAAAATCATCATCTTAAAAGAAGGAAAAATGCTTGCCAAAGGAAAACCAGAGGACGTCATTAGACCGGACATTATTAAAGATGCCTTTGAAGTGGATAATAAAATTATTTCCCATCAGAGCAAACCCCATGTCCTGATTAATGATGAAAACTGGGTTAATTAATAGATAAATCCTTAATTTTGAAAGAATTCCTGAGGAGGAAAAAATGAAAAAGTTGTCAATTTTACTCGTAATTGTAGTCATGTTTTCAATCACACTCATAGGCTGCCAAACCCCTGAAGCAAAAAAAGAAGACCTACAAGCAGAAACAAGCACTACCGTTACCGACATGCTCGGACGCGAAGTCGAATTACCGGCTGAAATTAACACCATTGCCACCCCTAATGTCGATGCCTTTCGCATCATTCTTCAATTGGGGGCCCAAGATAAACTAGTCGGTGCGCCTAGTGATATGTATGATTCAAAGTATTCCGATGTCGATACCATCGAAGTTCGGGCTTGGCCGGAGGTCAAGGAAGTTGAAAAAGTTGGCGGCGGAAGACCCGGCTCAGAAATCAATGTTGAAAGCCTGATTAAGCTCAATCCCGATGTCATCATCACTTGGGGTTCAGGTGGAAGTGGCACTGACATTGATGCTGCCGACCTCTTACAAGAAAAAACAATGATCCCTGTCCTTTGCATCAATAATTTTGCCCAAGGACGATCAGGTAGTGTCGAAGCCGTCGAAACTGCTTATACGATGATGGGCAAAGTCACCGGCAACGAAAAAAAAGCTACTGAACTGGTCGATTATTATAAAGCTGAAACAGAAGCACTCACTTCAACCATTGAAGAAAACAGCCCGGAACCAGCTCGTTTTTATATGTCCGGACCTGGAACCATTTTAGGTGCTAATAATTCTTATCTTCCCCTCAAGCAATTAGGTCTGGAGAATGTTGCCTTGGAAATGGGTGAAAATGGTGGCGATGTCACAAAAGAGCAATTGATTGCTTGGAATCCTTCACTTATTTTTATGCATACCCCTTCAAAAGTTCATCGCGTGAAAGATGAAGAACTTGAAGATCCGATCCTTGCGCCAATTGCTGCCATTGAAAACGACCAAATTTATCGGCTAAAAGGCACTTACATGGGTTGGGATATAGCGACCGGACTGATTGATTCCAACATCATCGCCAAAGCTGCTTATCCTACTTTATTTGCTGATATTGATATGGACAAAAAGGGCGAAGAAATTCTTAGCACTTTTTATAATACTGAGGGCTTGTACACCCCACTAAAAGAGGGTTCTGACCTTCCTTCCTTTAAATAGTCCATTTAAATTTCTTGATATATAACAATAAAGCCCCTGCTCTTTTGAGCAGGGGCTTTATCTTACCACTATTTATGATACTTTCCCACCGGAGGCAATGCCGTCAACCGTCACCAGCGATAATTTCTTCCCCTTGGTGGCCGCTAGGATCATGCCATTAGAGGTCACTCCTCGCAATTCCACCGGCTTTAGATTAGCCACCAGAACGACCATTTTCCCGACGAGGTCAGCCGGTGCGTAGTATTTAGCAATACCCGAAACCACCTGGCGTTCTTCTTTACCCACCTGGACTTTTAAAACGAGCAGTCGCTCCGCATCAGGGTGGGGCTCACAGGCAATAACCTCGGCCACCCGTAATTGCAGCTTGGCAAAGTCATCAATACTAATTAAGCCTTCCGGCAATTTTTCCGGGTCTTTCTGACTCACTTTTTCAGTCTCTTTCTTTGCTTTTTTAGACTCTTCTTTTTTCACCAGGTCAATACGGGGGAATAAAGGCTGCCACCGCTTAACAAAGACGCCCTCGGGATAGGCCCCAAAGCCTTGGATACTGTCCCAAGTTAGGTAGTCTTCACCTATATTGAGCTGGATCGCCATTGTCGCAGCCGTCTTGGGCATAAAGGCTTTAATTAAAACCGTAATAATCCGCAGACTTTCGGTTAAAACATACATAACCTGGGCCAGGCGGTCTTTTTGACTGGGATCCTTACCTAAGATCCAGGGCTGGGTTTCATCGATGTATTTATTAGCGCGTGAGACTAATTTCCAAATCTCTTCCAGGGCCCGGCTAAAATCAAGCTTATTCATATAATCTTCAACCCGCTTAGGGGTTTGAGTGGCTAGGGTAATTAATTCCTGGTCAAATTGGCCGCTTTCTTTTTGTTGGGGAATGATTCCGTCAAAATACTTGTCGGTCATGGCCAGGGTCCGACTCAAAAGATTGCCTAGGTCATTGGCCAGGTCGGAATTAATATGGCTGACTAAAAGGTCTTCATTATAAATCCCATCCGACCCATAGGTCATCTCCCGCAAGACATGGTAGCGCAAGGCATCGACCCCATATTTGTCAACTAAGACGACCGGATCGACCACATTGCCCACTGATTTTGACATTTTTCCCCCTTTTAAGAGGATCCAGCCATGGCCATAAATCTCTTTTGGTAGGGGCAGGTCAAGGGCCATTAAAATAATCGGCCAATAAATAGTATGGAAGCGAATAATATCCTTACCGACTAAATGGACATCAGCCGGCCAGAACTTTTTCATTAAATCCGGCTTATCATTTAAATAACCCAGGGCCGAGATATAATTGGGCAGGGCATCGATCCAGACATAAACGACATGGCCGGGATCAAAGTCGACCGGCACCCCCCAAGAAAAAGAGCTACGGGACACACAAAGATCGTGCAGGCCGGGTTTAATGAAGTTATTGACCATCTCATTGCGCCGCGATTTTGGTTGAATAAAATCAGGGTTATCATCGATATGTTGCATTAATCGATCAGCATATTTGGACATTTTAAAAAAGTAGGCTTCTTCTGAGGCTTGCTCGACCGGACGACCACAATCCGGGCAATTCCCATCCACTAATTGACCCTCGTTCCAAAAGGATTCACAGGGGGTACAGTAGAGGCCTTCATAATTCGACTTGTAAATATCCCCTTGGTCATAGAGCTTTTTAAAGATCCGCTGGATCGTCTTTTGGTGGTCGGGGTCGGTGGTCCGGATAAATTGGTCGTAGGCGATATCCATGGTATCCCACAGGCTTTTAATCCCCTCGACGACCCCATCGACATAGGCCTGTGGGGCTAACCCGGCTTCCTTAGCCGCATTTTCAATCTTTTGGCCATGCTCATCGGTTCCGGTTAAAAAATAGGTCTCATAGCCCTGAAGTTTTTTAAAACGGGTAATCGTATCGGCTGCTACCGTCGTATAGGTATGGCCGATGTGGAGGCTGCCACTGGGATAATAAATCGGGGTTGTGATATAGAATGTTTTTTCTAACATGCTTTCTCCTTTTTACTTTTGTCTCAAAAAAAGATCTTGTCCCCTATAAGGACGAAGATCTTGTCTTTCCACCTGTTCGAGTTCTCTATCGCCTCTTATCGTTTGACCTGATTATAAACATCCCGCCGTGAGAGGCCGCGTTCTTTGGCCACTTGTCTCATGGCTTCTTTTTCGGCCATCCCCTCTTTCACATAGAAATCAAACTGTTCTTCGAGACTGATGTTTTTTGTTTTCTCATTTTGGCCGGCCACTTGTTCAGCTTTTGTTTGGCCTTCAATACAAAGAACAAATTCCCCCCTTGGTTGATTATCAACATAATATAAGACCTGCTGGCTAATGGTCCCATGGCGGGTTTCTTCATAACGCTTGGTTAATTCCCGTGAAACACTGACTTGGCGGTGGCCCAGGCCAGCTTTTTCAAGATTGGCCAAGGTCTTTTTCAGGCGGTGGGGCGATTCATATAAGACGAGGGTATAAGGGGATTTTCTAATCGCCTCAATCCCCTCCTGATAGGTTTTTGAATCCTTATCCAAAAAACCAAGAAACAAAAAGCGCCTGGTATCAAGGCCTGATAGGGCCAAGGCTGAAATCCCGGCACTAGCCCCAGGAATGACTTCCATGGGAATCCCCGCTTGGACACAGGCTTTAATCAGGACCGAGCCGGGATCGGAGATCAGGGGCATGCCGGCATCGGAAATCAGGGCGATGGTCTGACCCTTTTTTAAGTGATCGATTAATTTTTCGCTTGCTTGGACTTCATTGTGGTCGTGGTAAGCCATCATCTTGGTTTTGATGGCAAAGTGATTTAAGAGTTTGATCGAATGCCGGGTATCCTCAGCGGCAATCAGGTCGACCTTTCTTAAGGTCTCTAGGGCCCGAAGGCTAATGTCGTCTAAATTTCCAATCGGGGTGGCAACAATGTATAATCTCATTAATATAAGTTTCTGGCGACAAAGACGCCGTTGGCCGAGGACTGCATCAGGCCCCTAGTCACGCCGGCCCCATCACCCATGACATAGAGGTTTTCAATACTCGATTGAAAGCGCTCATCGACACTGACCTTATTGGAATAAAATTTCACCTCGACCCCATAGAGTAAGGTTTCATCACTGGCTAGGCCCGGTGAGACGTGGTCAAGGGCTTGGATCATTTCATCAATATCCTTCATAATCCGGTAGGGCAGGACCAGGCATAAATCGCCAGGAACCGCGTCCATCAGGGTTGGCCGGATATTATTGCGATTGAGCCGTTCGGCGGTTGTCCGCCGGCCTCTTAAAAAATCACCATAACGCTGGACCATAATTTTATTACCGGTCAGCATATTTCCCAGGCCGGCGATGTGCTTGCCGTAGGCAATTGGCTCTTTAAAAGGCTGGGTAAAACTTTTAGAAACCAGCAGGGCAAAATTGGTATTATTGGTCTTTAGGGAATCGGCCTTATAGCTATGGCCATTGACAACGGCTAGCTTGTTTTCATAGTATTCAGTTGAGACGACTCCCGCCGGATTGGAGCAAAAAGTCCTGACACTGTCATCAAAGGTCGGTGTGTAATAAACCAGTTTTCCTTCGTAGAGGGATTCATTAATTTCTTGCATGACTTCGTTTCGGGTTTCAACCCGGACACCCAGGTCGACTTTTCCAACGGTCGTTTCAACCGAATAATCGTCACACATCTGTTTAAACCACTCCGAGCCTTCGCGACCGACAGCGACGATTATTTTATCAGCTTCAATGGTTTGGCCCTTGACGACGACGCCTTTGGCAACTTGGTCTTTAATGACTAGGCGCTCGACCGGACTTCTAAAGCGAATCTCGATGGCTAAGTCATCGACTAAGTACTTTTGAATCCGGCTATAGATCTCATAGCCGACTTCTGTCCCCATATGGCGGACGGGGCATTCGATTAATTTTAAATTACTTTGAATGGCCTTGGTCCGAATATCTCTAATTCGCTGAGGATGGTCAATACCGTGGACCTTTTTGTCGGCCCCAAAGTGCAGGTAAATATCGTCGACATAACTAATTAATTCTTCGGTCTCTTGGTAGCCAATATATTCGGGCAATTCACCACCAACATCAGGCGACAAAGAGAGCTTGCCATCTGAATAAGCCCCGGCACCGGCAAAACCGGTGGTAATGTTACAAGGCTTACAGCCGATGCAAATCCCCGTTTTTCGTTTGGGACAAATCCGTTTTTCGATGGTATTGCCTTTTTCAAACATCAGGATCTTTAAATCTTTATTCTTTTTTTTTAATTCCATCGCTGCAAAGATCCCACTGGGACCGGCACCGATAATGATTACATCATATTTCATTTTCTTCCTCTTTACGCAAAGAATTCTTCGCCATAATCTTGGGCATCAAAGCCCTGGGCTAAATCATTGAATTTTGTATATTCGGGGATCCAGGCCAGTTTTATCGTTCCGGTTGGACCATTTCGTTGTTTTGCGATATTGACTTCCGCAATATTTTTAAGTTCCGGATTATCATCATAATAAGACTCCCGATAGAGCAGCATGATCACATCGGCATCTTGCTCAATCGATCCCGATTCTCTAAGGTCAGACATAACCGGGTGGTGGTCAGCCCGAGCATCCGGTGCCCGGCTCAGTTGTGATAGGGCCATGACCGGCGCTTCCATTTCCCGGGCCAAGGCCTTTAGACCCCTGGACATCTCGGAAATTTCATTCTGGCGATTTTCACTCTGGCCGCCACCACTCATCAGTTGCAAATAATCGACGACAATCAAATCGAGATTTTTTTCGGCTTTCAGGCGGCGGCACTTCGACCGAAGATCAGAAATGGTAATGCCCGGTGTATCATCGACCGAAATCCGGGTCCCATAGAGCTTACTATAGCCAAGGGACAAACGCTCCCAATCGTCTTTTGATAGGTTACCGGTCCGGACATTGTTGCTATCGACCAAGGATTCAGCACAAAGCATCCGCTTGACCAATTGCTCCTTTGACATCTCCAGACTAAAAATAGCCACTGAACAATCGTCTTTAAGGGCAGCATTTTGGGCGATATTAAGGGCAAAAGCGGTTTTTCCCATCGATGGGCGGGCCGCTACAATAATCAAGTCTGAGGTTTGCAAGCCGGCCGTCATCATATTTAATTCGGCAAAACCGGTATCCACGCCAGTCAATTTCCCCTTATTTTTCTCAACCTCTTCAATCTGCGAAAGGGTGACCGCCAAAGTTTCTTGGATGGTCTGAAAATCACTGGTCCGCCTCCCCTGGGAAACTTTAAAAATTTCTTGTTCGGCCCGGTCGATTAAATCACCGACATTGCCATATTGGCCATAGCTTTCTTCGAGTATTTTAGACGAGCTGAAAATCAGCCGTCTAACGACGGCTTTTTCATGGACAATCTGACAATATTCAAGGTAATTACGGTGGATCGGGACCATTTCAATCAGCTCACTTAAATAGGTTGGCCCCCCAACTTGATCGAGCAGGTCCTTATTTCTTAAGGCATCCATCAAGGTTACCGTATCAATGGCTTTTCGTTCATTGTATAGGTCAAACATGCATTGATAAATTTCCCGATGGGCGCTGCGATAAAAATCCTCTGGCGATATAATTTCTTCGGCTTTGGCAATGTTTGATTCTTCCATCAGAATGGCCCCGAGGATCGATTGCTCGGCCTCGATATTATGAGGTTGTACCTTGGTGTTTAGCACTGCTTTTTTTTATTCCTCCCCTTTGACAATCACCGTTAGGTCACCAATGACGCCGGGGAAAGTCTTAATCTTCACTTCCATCCGGCCGACATTGCGAATTGGTGTATCCAGCTCAATTTTTCGTTTATCAATCTTAATGCCGGTTTCTTCTTCTAGTTTTTCCGCTATGTCTTTGCTGGTCACGGACCCAAAAAGCTGGCCATCATCGCCGACTTTTTCAGTGAAATTAATCTCCGTTTCATTGATAATAGCGGCTAATTTTTCACCATCTTCCTTTTTACCAATCAGGCGCTTTGCCTCTTCTGCCTGTTCCTTTAAAGCCATTTCAATGTTTTCTTTGGTCCCCAATAAGGCTAACTTCTTTTTTAATAAAAAGTTTTGACCATAACCGGTTTTAACCGTGACAATGTCCCCTTTGTTACCAAGTTTTTCAACATCTTCTAATAATACAACTTTCATTATTCATTCTCCTCTTTATAGTTTTCTATTGCTTCGATTAGTAGTTTTTTTCCAACTTCGGGATCATCCTCACCCATGAGTTGGGCGCCAGCCATGGCCAAATGGCCACCGCCACCCATTTTCTCAAGGATTAATTGAACATTGACTTCACCCATGGACCGTCCGCTAATCATCAGACCTTCCTCATTTTTTAATATAATAAAGGACGCAATAATTCCTTTAATATTCAAGAGTTCATCAGCTGCCTGGGCAGCGACGAGTTTGCCATACTCGGTCTCATTTTCAAAGACCGAGATGGCAATGTTTTTAAAGTAAATTTTGGCCGCATTAACGGCCTCTGACCGTTCGGCATAAGTCGATAGATCATCTTGAAGTAAGATCTTACTGATGATTGTGTCGGCCCCTTGGCGTTTCAGAAAAGCCGCCGCCTCAAAGGTTCGAACCCCTGTTTTTAGGGTAAACATCTTGGTATCCATGCAGATCCCGGCTAAGAGGGCGTTGGCTTCGACGACACCCATAGCTGGTTTTTCATCGATGTACTGGACCAGTTCGGTTACCAGCTCACAAGTTGACGAGGCATAAACCTCGGTATAATTAAGGACCACATGGGGGATTGTTTTACCTGACAGGCGGTGGTGGTCAATGATGACCGCCTTGGAAACTTTATCAAGCAAGTCGGGCATTTCAACATGGTTGCCATTTTGCGTGTCGACGACGATCAATAGGGTGTTTTTTTCTAAAAACCCTTCAACCTCTCGCGGTTTAATAAAGGCCTGGTCGTAATCACCATTCTCCATCAAGTATTCAAAAAGTGATTTGATCGAATAATTTATTTCATTAATCACAATTTTGGCTTCTTTATCCAAGGCCCGGCAAATGCCCATCACCCCGACGGCACTGCCTAAACAATCCATATCGGGATTTTGATGGCCCATTAAGATGACATTACCGGCTTCTTTAATCAGTTCTTTTAGGCCATGGGCCTTGACCCGGGCCTTGACCTTGGTGCGTTTCTCGGTTGCTTCTGTTTTACCACCATAAAAAAGCATCTTATCATCCCGCCGGACAACAGCTTGGTCGCCACCCCGGGCCAGGGCAATCTCCAAGGCCATGTGGGATATCTTTTGTGATTCTTTCATGCCGAGGATTTTTTCCGAAATACCAATCCCGATGCTTAAGGTGATTGGTAATTTCTCATCGGTTTCGATCTCCCGGACTTCATCAAGGATTTTAAAGCGTTCATCTTGAAGGGAGGCGATCTTACCCCGTTCAAAAATCATTAAGTAGCGGTCATTTTCATATTCAACGATGACACTCTCAATCGCTTTTGCCCATTCGTTAATTTTAATGTCCACCTGGCTTAAAATCGCTGACCGTTTATGATTAGGAATTTTTTCATTGATCTCATCGTAATTATCGACGACAATATAGCAAAATAAAGGGGAATTATTGCGATAAATCTTTCGCTCCTTGGTTTGCTCGGTGATGTCGAAAAAATGAACCAATTCAAAATTATGGACCGTATCAGAAAAAGCATTGGTCACTACCCCATATTCACAGTCTTCATAATTAAAAATATACTCTTCCACCTGAATGGCTTCTTTTAGGTTAAAACCCAATTCCTCGATAATATTTTTTTTAAACAAGGCTTGGTCTTCTTTTTTAAAGACACTGCCAAAGGCCTGGTTATACCAGTAAATCATTCCTTGGTCATCGACAATGGCCATGGCAATCGGCATTTCATACATCCGCTCTTGGTTAATTTTATCTAAGTCATAATAGATATCATCGATGGCCCGATTTGATTTAATCTCATCCAGGGATAGGTTTTTCTTATAGTGATAGAGTAAAAAAACAAAGCCTAAACCACCTATTATTCCTAGAAGATTATTGTAGTAAGCCGTAATTAGTGACAGCATCAAGATCATCACCAGTGATAAGAGGCTGATGCCTTTTTTTGTCTCTCTCATTTACATCTCCTTTCGAAATAATGTGCGAATATCAAAATAGGTATCGACGATGCCCAAAAATGTCACCACCATTTGAAGCAGGCCACTGAGGAGGACAATTAAGACCTTGACGACCTTACTCTTGATTTTTTTAGCGGCCAGAAAATTAAAAATACAGGCCAAGCCCATGACGAAAAAAACAAGATACACTAAGTTTTGAATGGTCACAATGTATATTTCT
This sequence comes from uncultured Lachnospiraceae bacterium, assembly GCA_964632785.1. Classification (GTDB taxonomy): domain Bacteria; phylum Bacillota; class Clostridia; order Eubacteriales; family Eubacteriaceae; genus Acetobacterium. The sequence goes on from CAZWEU010000004.1 coordinate 23,946, forward strand.
GGAATCACTTGGATATTAAAGACTGTCACCCCAAAGGTGAAAAAGAGGGCGACCGTTAAGGCTACTTTTAAATGGTTGGCCAGCCTTAAATTTTCAAACTTCTTAAAGCCCTTAACCGGATAGTTTAAGCGCTTTAGAACTAAATCGGCCATCATCACATTCGCTAGGCCAAAAATCACCGGCATCAGAATAAAGGTTGTGGGGATACTCATCATCACTAGCTTCATGCTAGCGGCCATGATCTCTTTGACTTCATCCAACTGGGCCCCATCGAATACGCCTAATCGTTCATAGAAAAGCAGAGCTTCTTGGGCCCCGGTCTCAAAAAAGCCAACCAGACTGCCAACAAAATCAATTCCCGTCAAGACCTGATAGGTAAAAATGACCAGGCTGATAAAAGCAGCAAAGGCAATTGTCCCAATCATGGATTTCTTCAGCGCCGACAGGTTTTTCTGATAGGCAAGACCTAATGAACAGCCAACCAAAAGCATAAGCAAACCAAATTGCAAGGCCAAGAGGGGTCCTAAAAAAATACCTATTAAAAAAGAGGCGGCGATGCTCGAAAGGATGCTGACCTTTAATCCCTGTCGTTTTCCAAGAACAATCATCGGCACGGGAGTAAAAAAAGTTAATAATACCAGAAAGGGAATAAAGGCGCTGGCTAAGGATATTAGCACGGCAATGGCGCAAAAAATCGCCCCTTCTGTCAATCCTTTTGTTTTCATCTTTCCTCCATCGTTGATCTGTCAATTTATAATGCATCCTAATCAGATTATTATACCATACTCAATTTATTTTCACATTCTTTTTTAAGATAGACTTTATAAACCAATAAAAAACTGTTATCCAAGGCATTACTCCTTAAATAACAGTTTTTAATTAGTTGCTTGTTGTATAGGGTAAAAGGGCAACATTACGAGCTCTTTTAACCGCTTCAGTGACTTTTCTCTGGTGCTTAGCACAAGTCCCCGTCGCCCGTCTTGGTAAAATTTTTCCTTTTTCGGAAATAAATTTTTTCAAGGTGACAACATCTTTATAATCAACTTCTCCTGCTTTGCGTTCGCAGAATTCACATACTTTTCTTCTTTTCTTAAATACTCTTGACATTCGCTTTTCCTCCTAACTTAAAAAGGTACTTCGTCGTCCTCGGCCATGAGATGAAAATCGTCATCTAATCCCATCACCGCGGCATTGTTATTGGTTTGAGGAGCTGGGGTCGGCTTAAAAGAACCCTCACGTTTTGATGACGATAAGAAGGTAAATTCTTCGCCTACCACTTCCGTGATATAGCGTCTTTGGCCGTCTTGGCCTTCGTAATTTCGAACCTGTAGCCGTCCTGATATGGCAACTTGACTGCCTTTCGACAAGTATTGCCCCAAGATTTCAGCCGGTTTTTCCCAAAATACAATGGGAATAAAGTCCGCTTCTTTTTGACCATCTCTGTTTTTAAAGCGACGGTCGATCGCTAAGGTAAAGGTTGCAACTGTTTTCCCGGTCGTTGTGGTTTTAACCTCCGGGTCTTTTGTCAGTCTTCCCACTAAAATTACTTTATTCACAGCATTACCCCCTACTTCTCTTTTTTAATAACAATGTCACGAATAAATGATTCGTTAATCTTGTACAAGTGGTCTAGCTCATCTAAGAGGGTGTTATCCCCTTTAAACTCGATCAAAACATAATGACCTTCTTGGAATTTCCCGTCAATTTCATAGGCTAAACGGCGTTTACCCCAATCGTCAACTTTTTCGATCGTGCCTGTTGTTTCGATAATCGCTTTTACCTTGTCAACTGATTCTTCAATCTTTTCCTTCTCAAGATCTGGCTTCAAAACAAATAGTGTTTCGTATGCTCTCATTTCCTTTCACCTCCTTATGGACTATGGCTCGTCACCCTGACGAGCAAGGATACCAGTTTTTAATTATAGCATATCATGGCCGTATTGCAAGTGTTTATTTGTCTAGGCCATCTTTTTTACCAATCACTTTTTTGATCTGTTTATTAAACTTTATTCTCGGCAGCATCACAACATGGTCACAGCCCAGGCAGCGGATCTTGATATCCGCCCCAAGTCTGATGACCGTCCAGCGAAAGCTGCCACAAGGGTGTTTTTTCTTAAGCTCAACCTCATCACCCAGTTGGTAGTCTTTATCCACCATCATTCGACCTCACTACTGTTTGTCAGAACCACGGTCTTATTATAGGGAATCTCGATCCCTTTTCGATCGAATTCATCTTTAATCCGCTTTCGCAGGAGGCGTTCGGCCTCGAATTTGCCATTAGCATCGGAATCACAAATGACCCGAATATTAATGGCCGAATCCCCTAAATCCATCACCCCAAGGACAACCGGCACATCAAAAAAGAGGTCACTGCGTTGGTTAAAAAGATCTTCGGATAAGGCCTTAAGGGTCTCTAGGGCATTATTAATATCCTCTTCATAGGCAATGCCGACTTCGACAATCGCTTTAATATTTCCTTTTGAGTAATTGGTCATGCGGTCAATTTTGCCATTATGAATCATAAATAAACCGCCATCAAATTCACGGATGTTGGTGGTCCGAATGCCAATCGTCTCGACAATACCATGGTGGTCGCCATCTAAGATAATATAGTCGCCAACACTAAATTGATTTTCAAAGACAATGACAAAGCCGCCCATAACATCTTCAACCAGGCCTCGGGCGCCAAAACTAATGGCTAGGGTCCCGACCCCGGCAACTGCTAGTAAGGAAGTGACATTGATAAATTGCCCGATGATGATCAGGCCGCCAACACCCCAAATGATCGCTTTGGTGGCCGCCTTAACGGTTGTGTTTAAGGTCACAATCCGCCTGGCTTCATGGGGGCTTAGGCCTTTCTTTCGTTCATTAAAAAGGCGATCAATGGTCTTAAAGCTAATTCGAATGCTGATAAATATTAAAATCAGCACGACCAGTGAGGTCAGGCCTTTTTGTAGTAATTTTGCCCAATCAAAAGTGCTTAAATAATTTGTTCCTTGTTCCAGTAAATACTTCATACTGCTCCTTCTTTATGAATCCATTCCGGCTATTTTATAAAATGCTAGGACGCTAAATTTAGAAAATAGCCAATGACACGCTGATAAAAATAACTATTTTGATAATTAAGCCAATTTAGTGCTTCCGTATTATAGAGATCAATGATACTAAAGATCCATACCATTAGGAAACAAAAAGCCAAACCAATAATCAGGCCGATCCCTAAGCCTAAAAGTCGGTTAATGCCCCCGATCACCGGCACTTTATGAATGCCCCTAAAGACTGATTGAAGAAGACCAATGGCCAGTGAGACCAAGATAACAATCAGGCCAAAGCTAATAAATTGAGCAATGACAAACAAAACCGCCTCATTTAACCCATCTACTGATTGCTGGATAAGGGCATTTTCACTGAGTTGATAAAATTGACTAGCCAAGCCATCTGCTTGAAGGGATGCCAATAAACTTTGCCTTATTTGATCAATCTTTAAGGTCTGGAGAAAACCGCTAAACAAGGGCCACTCCACCAGACTTTTTGCTAAGATCGGTGAAAAAAGACGGGCAATTATAAAAGATGCAATAAAACCGCCGAACTTAATCAGAGAGTTTATTGCACCGCGTCGATAACCATTTAATCCTAAAAGACCACAAATAAGCAGACAAAGAAAATCAGTTGCTGTCAAAAGAGTCATTCCTTGTCCTGATAGTATTTCTTGATATCTTCTTCATCGATGATTTTAATTTGACTCGTTTCCATCAAGAATGATTTATCGTCATCACCGGCCTTATTCCCCTCGTCATGGCGGTTTAGCGTCTCTTCACTAATGCGAATATTATCACCAATTAAGTCGGCATCCTCAAGGATGGGAATAGCCGCCGGTTTTGGCGCTTGGCTGTCATCTTTTTTTACTAGCCCACCTTTTTCCGCACTGATTTTTTGAAACAATTTTTCTCTTTGGTCCTTGGTTGAAATATTTCGCATGCTCTGGCTGGCATCTTCAATAATCACTTGGGTCATGTGCTCGGGTTTTTCAGGCCTAAAACTTTCGCTGGCAATTTCATCGGAAAGCTTATCCATGCCAATAAACTCCCGTTGCTTTTTATTTCTTCGGCGCTTCTTTGTTTTTTCTTTTTTCTCTTGGATCCGGTCTGATTCCTGACTCTCTACTTTTGTTTCAAGCCAATATTTTTTTCCCAACAAGCGGCCAAAGACAATGCCGGTAATTTGAAAGACCAGCGTCATGACTAGGCCGATCCCAAATAAGACAAAGATGGTAATGGCTGCGTCGGTCAATTGATAGATGATCCCATAGGGCAAGTACCAGAAAATCGTCGGTGCTGCCAGAAAGGTAAATTGATTCCAAATGGTATTGGCTGTTTGACCGGGTGCAAAAATAGTCACCAGGGTCACGCTGGTCGTTAGAATCAAAATCGGCATTAAGGTGTAAAAAACATAGGAAAAGTAACGCTTCTTATCACCGGCATAAATATTTTTAAAGCTGATGGCAAATAGGCCAATCCAAAATAAGCCAACCACCCCTAGTTGTATGGCACTAACGGTATAATTAAAGCTAGTCGAAGCAATGGCATCAAAGATATTCTTAAAGACCAGGACCAGTAAAATATAGATAACATTGCCGGCAATTGACGTTTCTAAGGGCGATAAACGCCTTTTTTTAATAACTTGATTCATTTTTAATCTCTCTTTCCATCTTGATCTTTTTCATAGCCAAGCTGTTTGAGTATTTGTTCTAATTCTTCGATGGAGGCATAGGCAATTTCAATTTTCCCTCTTTGCCCCCTATTTTTCACCTGAACCCGGGCGTCTAAGAGTCTTTCTAAGTTTTCTTGGATTTCCAAAGCGTAAAGGTCAATCTTTTTTTTAACCTTGTCAGCTTTTTTGGGCTGAAAGGATTTAATTCTTTTTTCCGCCGCCCGAACACTAAGCTGGTCTTTAATGATGACCTCGGCAAAGGCCAGCATTGAGGCCTCATCCTCCAGGGCTAAAATGGCCCTGGCATGACCAGCGGTCAAGGTATTTTCTTTTATCCGGTCTTGGATGGTCTCTGGCAATTTTAAGAGTCTTAAGGCATTGGTAATAGCCGTCCGGCTTTTTCCAATCCGCAGGCCAATCTCCCCTTGAGTCAAGCCAAAACTGTCAATTAAGCCGGCGTAGGCAAGGGCCTCTTCAATGCTGTTAAGGTCTTCGCGTTGGATATTTTCAATAATCGCCATCTCCAGGACTTGTTCGGACGACAAGTCTTTGACAATCACCGGCACTTCTTTTAAGCCGGCCGCCATGGCCGCCCGAAAGCGCCGTTCGCCGGCAACAATGGTATAACCTTTTTTCTCCGCATGAACAATTAAGGGTTGAATAATTCCGTGTTCCTTAATTGATGCACTAAGCTCTTTAATTTTTTCTGGATCAAAACTTTTTCGTGGTTGGTCCGGGTTGGGCCTCAGATTGTTGATGTCGACATAAAAAAATATTTTTCCCTCTCTGTCAGGAATCAAGGCCGACATCCCCCTGCCCAGGGCCATTTTTTTCGTCATTCTCTCTTACTCCTGTCTGGCTAAAAATTCATTTGCCAATGCTTTGTAGGCTTTGGACCCCTTGGAGGATTGGGCATAGTCAAAAATGGTCTGCCCATAACTCGGGGCCTCGGCCAAACGAACATTTCTGGGAATCATGGTCTCATAAACTTTTGACTTAAAATAAGTCACCACCTCGTCAACCACCTGGTTGGATAAGTTAATGCGCTGGTCAAACATGGTCAAGACAACCCCTTCAATGGCAATCTTCTTATTGAGGCTTTGACGGACCAGGCCGATGGTGCTAATTAATTGACTGACCCCTTCCAGGGCATAAAATTCACATTGAATGGGAACTAAAACCGCATCGGCCAAGGTCAGAGCATTAATCGTTAGGAGGCCAAGCGAGGGCGGGCAATCGATAAAAGCATAATCATAATGCGACTTGACCCCGGCCACCATTTTTTTTAAGCGAAACTCGCGACCTGACCGGTTGGCCAATTCAATTTCCGCCCCAGCCAGATCGGCATTGGCCGGCAAGATGTGGAGGTTTTCAATCTCTGTTTCTAAGATGATGTCCTTTAAGTCGACCCCATCAACCAGACCATCATAGATGCTTTTTTCCAGGTTGTTTTTATCAACCCCCAGGCCGCTGCTGGCATTGCCCTGGGGGTCGCTATCAATGATTAAGGTCCGATAACCCTTCATGCTGAGTGCCGCAGCGACATTGATGGTTGTTGTTGTCTTTCCGACCCCACCTTTTTGATTGAACACGGCAATGGTTTTTTTCACTTGTTCTTCTCCTTATATGTTTCACGTGAAACATTCTTTCTTTAGGTCTTTTCCAAAGGCATGTTTCACGTGAAACGCGCTCTTACTGACCACTCCTTTATTTTAGCACAGGACTCTTTACTGCCAATTAACCAAGTGGCGTCTTTTTGATTTTCCCCGAATGGCGGGGGTATTTATAGGGTGTTATCTTTATTTTTTCTATCACTATTATAACATGGTCATAGTCTCTTTGCAGTAAAAAATCCTTTTTAATGGCCTTTACTTGGCCGCCAAGTTGGGAAATGGCCTTTTTTGACCGGTCTACTTCACTTTGATAATCCTTTCCCTTCATGGCCAGAAAGACCCCCTCTTCTTTAAGCAGGGGTAGACAATATTCGGATAAAACCGCTAGATCAGCCACTGCCCGCGACACAACCAGGTCAAAAGAGGCCCGGTATTTTTCCGCCCGGCCGACTTCTTCAGCCCGGCCATGGACCACCCTGACATTGGCGATGCCCAGCTTTTTAGCAATCTCATCAATCACTTTTAATTTTTTTTGGGTTGAATCAAGTAAGGTCAACTTGGCCTCTTTGCACATAATAGCTAAGGGAATGCCGGGAAAGCCCCCTCCGGTTCCGACATCGATAATCGTGACACTCTCTTTAGGGATCAGTCCTAGAAGGCTAAGTGAATCAAGTAAGTGCAAGATCATAAAGTCCTCTTGATCGGTAATGCTGGTCAGATTAATGACTTTATTTTTTTTAAGAATTTCATCCATATAGGCAATCAAGAGGCCAGCTTGGTCCTGATTAATTGTAATGCCCAGGTCGTGTCCCAATCTGATTAGTTTTTCACCACGCTCAGCCACTATTTTGTCCTCCGCTTCGTCTTTTTTGTTCTAAGTAAACCAAAATCACTGAGATATCGGCCGGTGATACACCGGAAATTCGTGAGGCCTGGCCGATGGAACTGGGCCGAATGGCCATTAGTTTTTCAACGGCCTCATTACGCAGGCCACTAATGGCTGAATAATCAATTGATTCTGGCATTTTTCGCTTTTCTAACTTTTTAAATTGTTCCACCTGGACCAGTTGTTTTTTAATGTAACCGGCGTATTTGATTTGGATCTCGACCTGTTCTTTTTCACTGGGACTTAAGTCCGGGCGATTTTCATCAAATATTTTCAAAGCCTCATACTTAATCTCTGGTCGCTTGATTAATTCAAAGAGGGATAGGCTACGGTTAATTTGGCTATCGCTAAGGGCCAGCAAGGTTTCCTTGTTTTCTTCACTGGACTTAACCACCACCTTTTTTAAGCGGTCAATCTCCGCTTCGACCCGTTCTTTCTTGGCTAAAAAATCATCGTAACGCTTTTGACCAATCAGGCCAAGCGCATAGCCCAGCGGGCTTAGGCGAAGATCAGCATTGTCCTGGCGTAAGAGCAGGCGGTATTCACACCGCGATGTCATCATCCGGTAGGGCTCATTGGTCCCCTTGGTGATAATATCATCGATCAGGACCCCAATATAGGCCTTGGACCGGTCAAGGATGACCGGTTCTTTTCCTTTGATCAGGTGAACGGCATTGATACCAGCCATTAGGCCTTGGGCGGCCGCTTCCTCATAACCCGAGGTCCCATTAATTTGACCGGCAAAAAACAAACCGCTAATGTCTCGGTATTCTAAGCTGGCTGATAATTTTGTCGGGTAAATGCAATCATATTCGATGGCGTAGGCCGACCGCATCAATTCAACATTTTCCATACCGGCCACGGTTCGGTATAATTCAATTTGAATGTCTTCGGGTAAACACGAGGACAAGCCCTGAGCATACATCTCATTGGTGTCTAAGGCCTCGGGCTCAATAAAGATTTGGTGGCGGTCTTTATCACGAAAGCGTTCGACCTTGGTTTCAATGGAGGGGCAATAACGGACACCCACCCCCTTGACCCCACCGGTGTAAAGGGGGGACCGGTCCAGATTATCATCGATGATCCGGTGGGTTTTTTCATTGGTATAGGTCAGGTAACAAGGGACTTGGTCTATCTCAATGGCCTTTGTTTCAAAGGAGAAAGGAACAATCACCGGGTCGCCATCTTGCCGGCTCATCTTGGAAAAATCCAGCGATTTGGCATCGACTCGGGCCGGGGTTCCCGTTTTAAAGCGTTGCAGGTCAATCCCCTGGTCTAATAGACTGGCCGACAAGTATTTAGCCGGGAATAAGCCGTTAGGCCCGCCTTCATAGTCAACATCGCCGATGATAATCCGGCCTTTTAGATAGGTGCCACTGCAAATGATTGCGGCCTGACAGGAATAGATGGCCCCGGTCAGGACTTGCACGCCGGTGATTTTTCCTTCTTCAAGGATAATATCAACCACTTCTTGTTGCTTGAGGGCTAGATTGGCCTGGTTTTCAATGATTTCCTTCATTTTATTTTGGTATTTTTTCTTATCAGCCTGGGCCCGCAGGGAATAAACAGCCGGTCCCTTGGCCGTGTTAAGCATCTTACATTGAATCATGGTCGCGTCAATGACCTTGGCCATCTCACCACCGAGGGCATCAATTTCTCTAACCAAATGGCCTTTTCCGGTTCCCCCTATCGATGGGTTACAAGGAAGCAGGGCCACTGAATCTAAATTTATAGTTAATAAGAGGGTTTTTAAACCCATTCGCGCTGAAGCCAGGGCCGCCTCGCAGCCCGCGTGACCGGCTCCAACCACGACGATATCATAATTTCCACCTGGGTATGTCATTTTTCCTCTACTTTCCAATACAAAAATTTTCAAAAATCTGGTTGACGACATCCATGCCAATGGCTTTACCACTGATTTCCCGCTCGGCTTCCAGGGCCTCGATGAGGTCAATGGAAACCAGCTCAATCGGCATGCCCGCATCAATGGTCTTTTTCCCACTGATTAAGGCCGCTTTTGTTTCCTTAAGTTTTTGGATATGGCGACTATTGGTGACTAAATAGTCAGCTTCTTGGCTGACCGACCCATCATGGATTAAGGCGACCATTTTCTCCTTTAAGGCCCCGATCCCCTGATCCTTAATTAAGGACAGGGACAGCCATTTATCATCTAAGGCTAAAGAAGGGCTTAGGTCGGTTTTATTAGCAATATAGATGGTCTCTTTATTTTTTAATAAGGCCATGACTTCTTCTTCACCGGCGGATAATTCTTTGGTCGCATCCCGCATAAAGAGAATGACATGGGCCTCCTTTAGGAGTTTTTTTGATTTTTCCACGCCAATTTTTTCAACCTCATTGTCAGTCTCGCGAATGCCGGCCGTGTCAATCATTTTAAAGGGAATGCCCTCGATATTTACATACTCTTCAATGGTGTCTCTGGTGGTTCCCGGAATATTGGTCACAATCGCCTTGTTTTCCCTTGTCAGGCTATTAAGAAGGGAGGATTTGCCGACATTGGGGGCCCCAACTATGGCTGTTGTAATCCCTTCTCGGTAAATTTTTCCAACCTCGGCCCCTTTTAAGACCCCATCAATCTTTAAGATAAGGTCATCGAGGGCTTTTACTAGCAGGTCCTTGCTGACCTCTTCAATCTCATATTCGGGGTAATCAATGGTCACTTCCACATGGGCTAAAAGGTCAACTAAGGCCTTGTCAATGGCCTCAACTAGGCTTGAGAACTTGCCTTCTAATTGGGAGAGGGAATAGTCTAAGCTTTTTTCTGTTTTAGCATTGATAATATCCATAACCGCCTCGGCCTGACTTAAATCAAGGCGGCCATTTAAAAAGGCTCTTTTGGTAAATTCCCCCGGCTCCGCTAGGCGGATGCCGGTCGCTAAAATCATTTTTAAAATTTTTTGCATGGGGACAATCCCCCCGTGGCAATTAATTTCGACTACATCTTCGGCCGTGTAGGAGGTCGGTTTAACCATCTTTGAAACCAGGACCTCATCTATATCGCGCTTGGTCTGGGGGTCGCGCAGGTGGCCATAGAGGAGCTGGTGGGAAGCGGCCTCTTTTAGAGTTTTTCCCTTGGGATTAATAAAAAGAGGATCGATTAAGTCAATGGCCGAGTCACCACTGATGCGAATAATGCCAATCCCCGCCCCAGCCATTCCCGTGGCGACAGCAGCGATGGTGTCATCATTTAATAATTTATTGTTCATTTTAACTCCTAAAATTCATTCTTACTAAGAGCTAATGATAGTATAAAAGCCTTAGTTAGACAAGATTTTTATTCTTAAATGGTCTAGCCATTATTTGCCAATTAAAAAAAGGTCCGATTATCTCGGTACCTTTGATTTTTGCTTTTCTTAAACTGCTTATTGATTATCTTTTAATTGGATCACAACATGACGATAGGGTTCGGCCCCTTCACTATAGGTGTATACTTTTTCATGGTCTTGTAACTTGGCATGAATAATCCGCCGCTCGGCCGGATTCATCGGTTCAAGGACCATTTTCTTACGATAATAAGCCGCTCGACCAGCCATTTTTTCGCCTAAAACCTCTAATGTTTTTTTCCTTTTTGCCCGGTAATTTTCCGTATCAAGGATGACCCGAACATACTTATCACTCTGACGATTGATGGCTAAACTGGTTAGATACTGTAGAGCATCGAGGGTTTGGCCCCGGCGACCGATTAGGACTCCCATGTTGTCGCCTTCAAAGGTGATAAATAAAAGATCATCATCAAGACGGGTCGTAATTTCACAGGGAATAGCCATGGCCTGAAAAACATCAGTTAAGAACAGCAAGGCCTTTTGCTCAGGATCATTTTTTAAGCTTAACTCAACAATCGCTTCTTTTTTACCAAATATTTTTTTAAAACCACTATCAGGGACTTGCAAAATATTAACATCAACTTCTTCCTTAGTGACTGCAAGTTCTTGCAAACCATTATTAATGGCCTCGTCTAAGTTTTTACCGATGCCTCTTACAATTCTCTTCATTCTTCCCCCTCCTCTTTTTTACTCAATTAAGCCTTAGTCGTCGGGATCCCGTTTTGGTATTTCAGAAATTGGTTTTTGTCGCGGTTTTGATGACTTCTTCGATACCTTTTTATTAGTAACCGGTTTTGTTAAAGGTCCCTTATCCTCGCGGACTTCTTTTTTCTTCTTTTGATCATAGGGATTATTAGCTGCTCGTTTGGCTGCTAATTCTTTTCTTTTTTCTTGCTCTTCTTCCTTAACCCGTCGCTCGGCTTCTTCCGGTGAAATTTCTTCGACCGGCATCCTTAGCATAATAAGTTGTTGGAAAAAGGTGAAGATATTTTGAACCACCCAGTAGAGAGCCACTCCAGCCGGAAAATTAATCGAGATATAACCAATCATAATCGGCATCACATAGAGCATGATCTTTTGCGTCTTGGCATTGGGATCATCGGGATTTGAGGCACTGGCTGCGGTCATTAACTTTTGGGTGACAAAGGTAAAGAGAGCCGCTAAAATCGGTAAGATGTATAAAGGATCAGGACTACCCAGGTCGGGAATCCATAAAAAAGCCCGATTAATCGCCTCATAGGTCCCATTTAAAAAGACGTATACTTCCGGTTCTCGCAAGGCCCGAAAGAGACCAATTAAAATAGGAAACTGGACCAGCAAAGGCAGGCAGCCAGCGGCTGGATTAACCTTATAGACCTTGTATAATTTAAGTGTTTCTTCATTTAACTTTTCTTTATTGTTTTTATATTTCTTATTTAATTTTTGCAGTTCCGGATTCAGGCGTTGCATATCCCGCATCGATTTTGTCTGCTTAATATTAAGTGGTAGTAATAATAATTTCATTAAAATGGTGAAGACAATAATCGCTACACCGTAATTGCCAATCAGATTATAAACCTGGAACAATATCCAACCAAATGCTTGGTATAAAAAATCCATTCAATAACTCCTTAGTTTTTTCCTTTTTTCAAGGAAGTGGATCAGATCCTCCGGGATTAAAAGGGTGGCACCGTAAGATCCGCTTACTGCCTAAATAAAAGCCCTTAAAAACACCGTATTTGTCAACCGCTTGAAGAAAATACTCTGAACAGGTCGGCTGAAAGCGGCAATTATTTCCCAGTAAGGGCGAAATAAAACGCTGATAGCCTCTGACAGCCTTAATGATCAGTCCTTTAGCTATTTTTGCCATTTTTTTTCCTCAATAAATTTTTCTTATAAAACAAATGCAGTAATGATTTTTCAATCGTGCGATAATCTGTTGTTTTAATCGATTCCCTAGCAATGAGGATGACATCGTATCCACTGGCAATTTTATCTTCATTTAATCGATAGGCTTCTTTGATCCGGCGTCTAATTTTATTACGAACAACCGCCTTTTTAGAAATCTTTTTACTGACAATGATACCCAGGCGATTATCTGCCGATCGATTTTTTATAAAATACATGACAAAGGTCCGATTGCCAAAAACTTCTCCCTGACTAAATACCTTTTTAAAGTCATTTTCTTTTTTGAGGGAATTAATTTTCATTCACTAAATTCACTTTCTGCTTAAATAAAAGACCGCTTATAAAAAACGGTCTGTAGCGAACTATGCAGATAATTTTTCTCTTCCTTTATGTCGTCTCTTCTTTAAAATAATGCGGCCACTCTTCGTTGACATTCTTTTGCGAAAACCATGCTCTTTTTTCCGCTGTCTAACCTTAGGTTGATATGTTCGTTTCATCTTGACACCCCCTGACTCCTAATTTTATCTCATTTGTTTATAAGCTAACACTACTTTTACCTCAAAATTATATAATTTTAAGTTTTTTTTGTCAAGGAAATCTTGCTACTTCTGGCTAATTCAGTCAAAATAGCCTGATAATTTCTTTTTTTAGGCCCATTCTTATTGATCATAAAGAATTAGTAAGGAAAATTTCTAATCATCATTGTTTATTAGTGATTGAATACTTATCAACAATTTGCTATACTAAAAGCAATCAATTCGAAAATCATGTTGGTAAGTGGATAAAGGCTCTTAACTTATCCACAATTTGTCTACTTTTGTGGATAGCTTGGGGATAACTTTATAATTAATCGTCTTTACCGCTTTTAAAAGCAAAAAAATCACGGGATAAAATATTTTTCTTATTCACAATTTCTAAAAACGCATCTTGATTTATTTTAGCATTCACAGTAAAATAGTAAAGCTGTGTATAAAAAATCGATTTATCCACAAATTAGCAAAAATATACTTTGAAAGTGGAGGTTCCCATTTATGGATACTTCGTTTGAAAAAATATGGGATACTGCCCTAAGCATTATTAAATCAAATATCAGCCAAACGAGTTTCAACACTTGGTTTTTAAAAATAAAACCGGTTAAGTATAGCTCTAATACCTATTATTTTTTATCGGAAAATGAATTTGAAAAAGGCATCCTAGAAAGCCGCCACCTGCCTTTAATTACCAATGCCTTAGCGGAAGTGACCGGGAAAAACAGCCAGGTTAAAATTATCTTAAAGCAAGACGAACTTTTAGAACCGTCCTTGCAGACCTTTGAAACGATCAACGTCGATCAACCAACCCAAAAATTCAATGCCATGAATCCCAAGTACACCTTCGACAGCTTTGTCATCGGCGAGAATAATCGTTTTGCTCATGCCGCCTGTGTAGCGGTCTCTGAAGCCCCTTCCGAGCGCTATAACCCGCTCTTTATTTATGGTGGCGTCGGCCTTGGAAAAACCCACTTGATGCAGGCCATCGGTCATTATATTCTTTCCTATGCCCCTAATAAAAATGTCATTTATGTCTCCAGTGAAAAATTTATCAATGATTTTATTGATGCCATCCAAAATAAAACCAATACGGCCTTTATTAATAAGTATCGGTCTGCTGATATCCTCCTCATCGATGATATTCAATTTTTATCCAATAAAGAAGCCACTCAAATTGAATTTTTCCATACCTTTAATACCCTCTACCAAGAAAATAAGCAAATCGTTATCAGCAGTGACCGGCCCCCAAAAGAGATCCCCAGCCTTGAAGAGCGCCTGCGATCCCGCTTTGAAAGTGGCCTGATCACCGATATCACCGCCCCCAATTTTGAAACCCGGATTGCCATTTTACGAAAAAAAGCCGCCTCCTTTAGTGATGAAATTCCCAATGAGGTCTTAAGTTTTATTGCCGACAGCATCCACTCCAATATTAGAGAGTTAGAAGGAGCCTTAACGACAGTTTTTGCTTATTCCAAACTTCATAATACCGATATTAATTTAGAATCGGCTAATAATGCCTTAAAAGATATTTTTCGCAAAAAAGATGATATCATCGTCACCAGCGACTACATTAAAGAAGTTACCTCAAAATATTTTAATATCTCCGTTGAAGCCATCAATTCTAAAAAACGAACCCGAGCCATTGCCCTACCTAGGCAAGTTGCCATGTACCTAACCCGGGACATGACCGATTTATCCCTACCCAAAATTGGCGCTGAATTTGGTGGCCGCGACCACTCGACAGTCATTTATGCCTGCCAAAAGATTAGCGAAGAGATGGATAACAGCACTGATTTTAAAAATTTGATCATCCGCATTCAAAAGGAAATTAACGGCAATTAAGCTGTGGATTGTTTTTCCTTTGCCGATAAACTTATCAACAGCTTATCCCTTGTGGATAAGTTTCCTGAGGACCTAAAAATCCCCTTTTAAATCTTATCCACAATGCTGACAGCCCTTATTATTATTATTACAATATCTATCTTAATATAAACCGAGAAAAAGAGGTCTCCTAATGAAATTTAATTGTTCCATTCATGAATTAACCAATGCCTTAAATATTGCCCAAAAAGCTGTTTCATCAAAAACCAGCCTTGAAGTCTTAAAAGGAATCTTATTTAAAGCTTACGACCAGCATTTACTTTTACGCAGCAGTGATTTAGAAATTGGCGTTCAAATTATTATTCCGGCCCAGGTTGAAAAAGAAGGTGAGGTTGTTTTAACCGCCCACTTAATTGGAGAATTGATTCGTAAATTAAAAGGATCCGATGTTTTTTTTGAAAGTGATGATAAAAATCAGGTTAAAATTGACTGCCTTTTAGCCAACTTTACCTTAAAAGGCCTTGCTGCTGATGAATTTCCCGATTTTCCCCAAGTCATCGAAGACCATCGCTTCTCCATCAAGGCTAGCGAGCTAAGAGACTTAATTAAAGGAAGCCTTTTTTCAGTGGCGACAAATGAAAATATTCCGGTCTTAACCGGTGTTAAAATTGAAGTTAATGGCGAGAATATAAACTTAGTTACCTTAGATGGCTACCGTCTGGCCTTCCGGTCCGGGACAATTGAAAGTGACCTCAACGAAGAGATATCGGTCATCGTTCCGGCTAAATCCTTAGCCGAGATTAGTAAGATCAGTTCAAATTATGCCGAGGATATCATTGTTAAGTTTTCTAAAAATCAGATCTTTTTTGAAATGGACACGATTCGCTTCACTTCCCGCCTCCTTGAAGGCGACTTTATTAATTATAAACAAATCATTCCGGCGGAAAAAACAAGTCATGTCCGGATCAACCGCCAATTATTAATTGAAAGCAGTGAGCGAGCAGCCCTACTGGCCCGCGAAGGAAAAAACAATTTAATTAAAATGGATTTTAATCAAGACCAGCTGATTTTGACCTCCAACTCGGAAGTCGGTGATGGCTTTGAAATTATCCCCATTGTCAATGAAGGGGAACCGATTAAAATTGCCTTTAACTCTAAATACTTAATTGAGGCCTTAAAAGTTATTGAAGATGATGAATTTATTATGGACATGACCACCTCGGTGGGACCGGGGGTCCTTCTTCCCCTGGAGGGACAGAAATTTCTCTATTTAATTTTACCGGTCCGCATTGCCGAATAATCGTATCCATCATTTTAAATAGTCTCATGTTTGTAAAGGGTCATTATGACCATACAAATTGAGACTATTTTGTTTTTCTATGGTATAATAAAAAGGTTACAAGGCTGATCATAAAGGAATAAGCCGGCATGATCAGCAGGAATTTTTAATGATGAGGAAAATATGGAAATAATTGAAATTAATACTGATATAATCACCATTAGCCAACTGCTAAAGTACGCTGGTGTGGTCGGAAATGGCAGCGATGTCAAGCTGATGATCAGTGATCAGATGATTTATGTCAATGATCTTTTGTGCAGCCAACGCAATAAAAAAATTTATCCCGGCGATATTATTGAGATTGAAGATTATGGGAAACTCAAGGTTTCAAAGAAACATGCGCATTGACTCTTTGACTTTGATTCAATTTAGAAATTACCTTAATGAAAGCATTGAATTTGATCCTCACTTAAACATCATCATGGGTGATAATGCCCAGGGCAAAACCAATCTGATTGAAGCTTTGTTTTATTTAGCCCGGGGCTATAGTCATCGGGGATCTAATGCCAAGGAAATGACCCATTTTGACCACCAAGACTATCAGCTAATGGCCTCAAGCAAGCGGTCGCAAGTCAAGCACCAAGTCAGTGGCAAAGCCATTGGCGGTAAAAAACAATTCTTATTAGATGGGAAATTGGCCAATCGCCAACGAATCAGCCAAGTCTTAAAGGTGATCTTGTTTGAGCCGGGGGATTTAAAAATTGTCAAGGAGGGCCCTGACCGCCGCCGTCGGTTTTTAAATGAAGAAATTGCCAGTCTTAAGCCCCAATATTATTATCTGATTAAAAACTATGAAAAAGTTTTGTTTCAGCGCAATAGCCTCTTAAAAAACATTGCCTACAAGCCGAGTTTACTAACGACCTTAGAGGCTTGGAACGAGCAATTAGTCAGCCTTGGGGTCGAGGTTATTAAACAACGCATTGCCTACTTGCATCGGCTCAATAAAGAAGCCGGTAACTTACACCAGCTTTTAAGTGATCAAAAAGAGCAGTTAACGCTTTTTTATCAAAATAATATTATCGATTCCCTGGCCGATGTTGACCTCTTGGAAGGACGTTTTTTTGACCTCTTGGCTAGTCATCAAGCTGAGGAAATCAAAAAAGGCTGTACAGCTTTTGGCCCCCAACTCGATGATATGATCGTTCATATCAATCAAAAAGATGCCCGTCGCTTTGCCTCGCAAGGCCAACAACGGTCAGCGGCCATTGCCCTAAAATTATCCCAAATCAAGATTATCCACCAGCTGACAGGGGATTACCCCCTGGTCTTACTGGATGATATCTTTTCTGAGTTAGATGAAAATAGGCGAAGACGAATTCTTAATTTACTGGAAAAAAGTCAAACCTTTATCACCTGTACCGAGGATTTAGTCTTTAAAGAAAATGAGATCAAGGGGTCGAAGAAAGTCATTAAGATAAAAAATGGGAAAGAAGAAAGTAGACACCATAAGAAAGAAGTTTAGAGTCAATAAATATTAAGGAAAGAAGAGGAGTTCATGTCAAAAACAGAAAAGTATACAGCTGATCAGATCCAAGTCCTTGAGGGCCTTGAGGCGGTTCAGAAACGACCCGGTATGTATATTGGGAGTACCGGCTCAAAAGGTCTTCATCACCTTGTTTACGAGGTTATTGATAATAGTATTGATGAAGCCTTGGCTGGTTATTGTAAAAATATCACCGCAACTATTCATGCCGATGATTCCATCACCGTTGTTGATGATGGGCGGGGAATTCCGGCCGGCATGAATAAGGCCCAAGGAAAAACGGGGATTGAACTGGCCCTAACGGTCCTTCACGCCGGTGGGAAATTTGGTGGTGGTGGCTACAAGGTCTCCGGTGGCCTGCATGGGGTCGGGGTCTCGGTGGTCAATGCCTTATCAGAGAAATTGATCGTTGAAGTCAAGCAAAATGGAAAAATTCATCGCCAGACTTATGAAAAAGGCAAATCGGTAACCGATTTGCAAGTAACCGGAAACACCAATCGGACGGGGACGATGATTTATTTTAAACCCGACCGGGATATCTTTGATGAGATCGAATACGATTTTGATGTTTTAGAACACCGTTTGCGGGAATTAGCCTTTTTAAATAAGGGTTTATCAATTTCTTTAATTAATGAAAAAGAAAGCCCCAAACGAGTCGAAAAATATTGCTATAATGGGGGAATTCGCTCCTACATCGAGTACATGAATCGCAATAAGGATAAACTCTACGATAAAATTGTTTACTTTGAGAAAGAACAAGATAGTTGTATCGTCGAAATTGCCTTTCAATACACGGCCGGTTATTCGGAAAATATTTTTGCCTATGCCAATAATATCAATACCCCCGAAGGGGGAACCCATATCAATGGCTTTAAAAGCGCCCTAACCCGGACGGTTAATGTCTATGCCCGGAAAAATAATTTTTTAAAGGCCAATGATAAAAACTTAACCGGTGAAGATGCCAGAGAAGGCTTAACGGCCATTGTCAGTGTCAAACTCATTGATCCCCAATTTGAAGGGCAAACCAAGTCAAAACTGGGTAATCCCGAGGTTCGAGGGATTGTTGAAACGATTGTCGGGGAAAATCTTACGGCCTTTTTAGAAGAAAATCCCGGCATCGCCAAGATTATTATGGAAAAAACCTTGGCCGCCTCCAGAGCCCGAGAGGCCGCTAAAAAAGCCCGCGAATTTACCCGCCGAAAATCAGCCCTCGATTCAACCGCCCTACCCGGTAAATTAGCCGATTGCCGGGAAAAAAATCCGGCCCTATCGGAAATCTTTATTGTCGAAGGGGACTCGGCTGGTGGTTCCGCCAAGGCTGGCCGGAATTCAAAGATCCAAGCCATTTTACCCCTACGGGGTAAGATTTTAAATGTCGAAAAGGCCCGGCTTGATCGGATCCTGACAACCGATTCTTTAAAATCGATGATCATCGCCTTTGGCACCGGCATTGGTGAAGAATTTAATATTGACAAGGCCCGCTACCATAAAATTATTATTATGACTGATGCCGATGTTGATGGGGCCCATATTCGGACCCTGCTCTTAACCTTTTTCTATCGCTATATGCCGGGCTTAATTGAAGCCGGTTATATTTATATTGCCCAGCCCCCCCTCTATAAGGTCAGCCGTGGCAAAAAAGTTGACTATGCCTATAGCGATCAGGATTTAGAACGGCAATTAAAGGAAGTCTCTGACCGGTCACGGGTCAGTTTACAGCGTTACAAGGGGCTTGGAGAGATGGATGCCCTGCAACTTTGGGAAACGACTATGGATCCGGCTCATCGGACTTTGCTTCAGGTGGAAATTGATGAAGCTGCCTATGCCGATGAGATTTTCACCATTTTAATGGGCGACAAGGTCCAACCGCGAAAAGAATTTATCGAGCGCAATGCGCGAAAAGTTAAGCATTTGGACATATAAGGAGGAGAGATAAATGGATGATTTAATAGAACACGACCGCATCAAAACAATTAATATTGAAGAAGAAATGAAAACTTCCTATATCGATTACGCCATGAGTGTGATTGTCGGTCGCGCCCTTCCCGATGTCCGAGATGGTTTAAAACCCGTTCATCGACGGATCTTGTTTGCCATGAGCGAGCTTGGTGTGACACCGGAAAAACACTTTCGTAAGTCAGCCCGAATTGTTGGGGATGTCTTGGGGAAATACCATCCCCATGGCGATATCGCCGTTTATGACGCCATGGTCCGGATGGCCCAAGATTGGTCAACCCGCTATTTAACCGTTAATGGCCAAGGGAATTTTGGCTCTATCGATGGCGATAGCCCGGCGGCCATGCGGTATACGGAAGCTAAAATGGCTAAAATTGGAACCGAGATGCTCAAGGACATTAATAAGGAAACGGTTGATTTCGTGCCAAACTTTGACGAATCCGAGGTGGAACCCTCAGTTCTACCCTCAAAGTTTCCCCATCTTTTAGTCAATGGCTCGTCGGGTATTGCCGTCGGCATGGCAACCAATATTCCCCCCCACCATTTGGGGGAAGTGATCGATGGGATCATTGCTTATATCGATGACCCGGATGTTACGATTGATCAGATTATGACCCATATTAAAGGGCCCGATTTTCCCACCGGTGGCATTATTCTTGGTAAGTCAGGCATTAAAAGTGCCTACCGAACGGGCAGAGGCCGGGTCAAGATGCGCGGCCGGGCCGAGTTTAAGACCAGTAAAAGAGGAAAGAAACAGATTATTATCACTGAAATTCCCTATATGGTCAATAAATCAAAACTGGTTGAAAAAATTGCTGAATTAGTCAAGGACAAACGAATTGAAGGCATTGCCGATCTGCGCGATGAGTCTGACTTAAGCAAGGGGATTTCCATTGTCATTGACTTAAAGCGCGATGCCAATGAAACGATTATTTTAAATCAGCTTTACAAACACACCCAATTACAAGATACCTTTGGCATTATTATGTTAGCCCTGGTCAATAACGAGCCCAAGGTCCTTAATATTAGACAAGTGATTTACCACTATGTCAACCACCAAAAAGAGATTATTCGCCGGCGGACCTTATTTGATTTAAAAAAGGCCGAAGCCAGAGCCCATATCCTCGAAGGCCTGGTGATCGCCCTTGATCATATCGATGAGGTCATCGCCTTGATTCGGGCGGCCGCCGATGGCAAAGAAGCGAAAGAAGAGTTAATTAGCCGTTTTAGCTTAAGTGAGATTCAGGCCCAAGCCATCCTCGATATGCGCCTACAACGCCTAACCGGTTTAGAGCGGGAGAAAATTGAAGCCGAGTATCAGGATTTGCTTAAATTAATTGCTGAATTAAAGGCCATCTTGGCCGATGACCAGCTGGTCCTAAACATTATTCGGGATGAACTTGAAGAAATTAAGGAAAAATATTCCGACAAACGCCGGACGACCTTTGAGATTGATGTCGAAGATTTTGATATCGAAGACTTAATTGAAGAAGAAGAAGTGGTCATCACCATGACCCATATCGGCTATGTCAAGCGGATTAATTCCGATAATTACCGGTCCCAGCGACGCGGGGGCAAGGGGATTACGGCCCTGAGCACCCGAGAAAATGATTTTGTCGAACAATTATTTACCACGACCACCCACCACTATCTCTTGTTTTTTACCAATATTGGAAAAGTCTATCGGCTAAAAGCCTTTGAAATTCCCGAAGGGGGCCGAACGGCCAGGGGAACAGCCATTGTGAACCTCCTGCCCTTAGAGGAAAATGAACGGATTGAAACGATGATTCCGATTAAAGAGTTTGATGAGGAAAGCTCTTTACTGATGGCCACCAAACAGGGGATTATTAAAAAAACAAAGCTGATGGAGTACGACACCTCAAGAAAGAATGGCATTATTGCCATTAAATTACGAGAAGGTGATGAACTGATCAATGTCCGCCTGGTTGAAGAAGATGAAGACGTGGTAATGGGAACCCAATGTGGCTATGCCATTCGCTTTAACTCCGATGAGGTCAGACCACTCAAACGAACTTCGATTGGGGTTCGAGGCATCTTCCTTCGTGACGATGATGTGGTCGTTGGTATGGATATTGTCAAAGATGATCTTTTTGTCCTTTGTGTCAGTGAAAAAGGTTATGGAAAACTGTCGATTGCCAATTTATACCGGGCCCAAAAACGTGGTGGTAAAGGAGTTCAAACCTATAAGGTGACCAAAAAGACCGGTGCCTTAGTCGGCTTTTGTGTGATTGATCGCGATGGTGAAATTATGATGATCAATAATCAAGGGATTGTTATCCAACTAAAAGGAAATGAGATTACCCGGGTGGGTCGGAATACCCAAGGAGTCCGCTTGATGAAGCTGAGCAAAGAAGAATCAATTATGACCATCTCCAAGGTCTACAAAGAAGATGTCGTTGAGGAAGAGGAAGATTAGAGAATTCTAAACAATGAAAGGAGAAAAGGATGAACGTGAAAATAGCACCCTCCATGCTCAGTGCTGATTTTACCAATTTAGAGCGTGATTTAAAAGAGGTTGAAGACAGTGGGGCTGATTACCTCCACCTTGACATTATGGACGGGCATTTTGTCCCAAATATTACCTTTGGCCCCGACCAGGTGGCGCAGATCAGAGCGGTAATGACCATTCCTTTTGATACCCACCTAATGCTGAGTCACCCGCTTGACTATATTGAGGCCTTTGCCGATGCCGGTTCGGATATGATAACCATCCATGTCGAATCCCAGGGGGATACCCAGGCGGCCATTGACTTAATCAAGTCAAAAGGCGTCAAAGCCGGCTTGGTCATTTCACCCGATACCCCAGTTGAGGTCTTAAGACCCTTTCTGGATGATATTAAAATGATTTTGATCATGTGTGTCTATCCCGGTTTTGGCGGCCAAGTCTATATTCCCGAAAGCACTGCTAAGATTAAGGCCTGTCGCCAGATGATTGGCGAGCGCGACATCGAACTACAAGTCGATGGGGGGATTAATTTTACCACCTTGGAAACAGTGGTCAAGGCCGGGGCCGATGTGGTGGTTTCCGGGTCTTGCTTGTTTAAGGGTAATATGAAAGAAAATATTGACCGCTTTAGAGAAATCATTGGAAAAATTTAAAAGAGATTAAAAAAAGAGCCATTAAAGAATTTTCTTTAATGGCTCTTTTGCTGGCTCGTTTATTTATAAAGCCAATAGGCTAACAATTTCATCGATGCCACTGACAATATGGTGGGGGCGGTAGGGGAATTGCCCTACTGTTTCCCGGCTTGAGACGCCGGAGAGAACGAGGATTGTTTCTAAGCCCGATTCAATGCCGGCGATAATATCGGTATCCATCCGGTCCCCAATAATAAAGGCTTCAGCGCTGTGGACGCCTAGGCGTTTGATTCCTTTTCGCATCATTAAGGGGTTGGGCTTGCCAACATAGTAGGCATTTTTACCGGTGGTCAGTTCGATTGGCGAGACGAGCGCCCGACAAGCTGGGACGATCCCCTCTTCGGTTGGACCGGTTAGGTCGGGATTGGTCCCAACCAGTTTGGCCCCTTTGTTAATTAATCGAACGGCGGTCAAGATGCTTTCATAATTATAAGACCGGGTTTCACCAACCACAACATATTCAGGATTAACATCGTTCATGGTGATGCCGACCTCGTATAAGGCATTTGACAAGCCCGGCTCACCAATAACAAAGGCCGAACTGTTGGGCGATTGGTCATTTAAAAAGCGGGCGGTCGCGAGGGCACTGGTATAGAAATGACTTTCATCGATTTCAAGGCCCAGGCGGCCCAATTTTTCTTTTAACTCCATGGGTGAGCGTTCACTTGAGTTGGTTAGGAAAAGAAAGTTTTTATCTTCTTTGTATAACCAATTCACAAATTCCGGGACCCCGGCTAAAAGCTGATTACCATGGTAGATGACTCCATCCATATCACAGATAAAGCCTTTTTTACTCTTAAGTTTTTCAATTAATTCTTCATTCATCGTTTATTCCTCCACTTTGTAATTATATCCCATAGGACTTAATGATAGCATTAAATGTCTTAAAACGACTTAAGCAAGCTCGGCCAGAGAAATGCGTCCTTGCTGGATCGCTTCTTCTTTTAAGTCTTCATAGAGTCCGGCCAGGGAAAGGGAAAAATAAGGTTGGCCATAAAAAATGCCGACAATCCCCATGCTGATGGAACTGAGTAAAAACCAGCCGATAAAACTGAGGTACATAACAAAAATATCGGTTTTATGGCCATCGGTCATCCGCATCGATACCTTGAGGGCTTCCCTGGCCCCTAAGTTAGGGTATTCGGCCAAGAGATAGGGGGTTGCAAAATAGGCAAAACTCTTAATAATCCCCGGGATTAAAAAAAGTAAGGACCACAAAAAGACAAAGAGGTTGAGCCACAAGATGCCCCCTAGGTTTCTTAAATAATTGGCAAAGCCCTGTTTAAAAAGATCCTCAATACTGGTGACTTGGGACCGATAAATGGCTAGGGTCACATAGGATAAGCCGACGATTAAAGGCGGGAAGATAAAGAGGCCACCCAGACCGGCAATAAAAAAAGTGAGGCTGGAGGCTAGGCCAATGATGGCGTAAGCGATAAAGACAGCCCCGACGGAAAGCCAATAATTCTGATAAAAACCGACTTTTGCTTGAAATTTAATTTCTTGTCTTGAATGCATGATTAACTCCTTTCAATGAGAAAAATGATAAGATAAATAAAACGATTCCTTTCTTTTAAGATGGCAAAAATTCTCTCTTTCCTTTAAGGTTACTTTAAAATAGCTGAATGTTTAAGAATTTTCATATATAATATCATGGTATCAAAAAAAAAGAAAAGTAATTCTGAAGATTTGATTAGAAAATTTAATCAGAAAATTTAAACCGCTTAGCGGTAGAAATAATAAAGAGGAATAAAAATGAAAAATCAATTAGATAAAAAGAATTTTTTAAAGGACTTAAAAGGACTAATGCAAATAAAAACCGTTAATGGCGATGCTGGCGCAATTACCAAGGCTGCCCCCCTGGGCGAGGATATCAATCGGGCCATCGATTATATGTTAGTACTGGGTAAAGAAGAAGGCTTTGTGACCAAGAATTGTGATGGCTATTGTGGTTATATTGAAATGGGCCAAGGCGATCACATGGTCGCTATCTTGACGCATTTAGATACCGTCTCCGTCGGGGATGATTGGTCGGTTGACCCCTTTGACTTAACCATTAAAAATGACCAGCTAATGGGTCGAGGTGTTCTCGATAATAAGGGTCCCTTAATGGCTACTTTTTATGCTATGAAAACCCTTAAGCGAATGGATTTCCCCCTTAACCATCGGATTCGCCTGATTATGGGCGGTGACGAAGAAGGGGGTAAGTGGGAATGTATGGACCATTATAAGAAGACAGAAGAAATACCCCGTTACTCTTTTTCACCGGACTCCGGCTTCCCGGTTATTTTTGCCGAAAAAGGGATTATGACAATCACCCTGACAAAAGACCTTGAAGACAGCGATATCCCCCTTGTCATGGGAGGGGGCAAACAAATGAATGCTGTCCCCGATTATGCCCGGGCTGATGTCAATGGCCAAAGTTATGAGGTAAAGGGAAAAGCAGCCCACGCCGCTGAACCCGAAAAAGGCATTAATGCGATTTTGAAATTAGGAAATTTATTGACGGCCCAAGGCATTAACCATCCCATGCTTGAGCTTTTAACGATGACCAGTGAAAAAGGACTGGGGATTGACTTATCCGATGAGATTTCCGGTGACCTGACCTTAAATCCAGCTATTATTGATGTTAATAAGAAGACCGCTAGGCTCCGATGTGATATTCGCTATCCAGTCAGCCTTTCGGCTCCTTTAATTTTAGAAAAAATTGCGGCCAAAATTAATTATTTAGGCTTTACATTAGCGATGGACCACCATGTGCCACCCCTTCATGTTGATCGTGATAGTCATTTGGTTAAAACCTTACAAAAAGTCTACCACCGGTATACCGGTGACGATTTAGAGCCGATTACAACCGGGGGCGGGACCTATGCCAGAGCCTTTGATAATGCCGTTGCCTTTGGTGGTCTTTTTCCCGATGAGGAAAACATGTGCCACCAAAAAGATGAGTATTGGTCGCTGGCCAGTCTCAAAAAAAATCATGGCATTATCACCCAAGCCTTAAAAAACTTAGCTTAAGCTGAGTTTTTTTAAGGCTCGGCAAAGAGCTGAACCTCTCTTTTTTGAGGGCAAATTTAGGGATCAGGAGGCCTTGCCATGATCAGTGAAAAAGAGGATTATTTATCGGCTTCGGCAATTCGTTTCTATTTAAATGATGATTCTTTAGCTTATCACCTGACAGTCTTAGCGACCGTTGATTCGACGAATCAGGAGGCCAAACGCCTGCTAAATGCCGGCCAGCCGGGGCCACTGATTATTTTGGCTGACCAACAAAGCCAGGGAAAAGGCCGGCGGGGGCGGGAGTTTTTCTCGCCTCTAGGGACAGGGATTTATCTAACTCTGGCCTTACCGGCTCCACCAGGATTAAAAGAGACCCAACTGGTCACGGTGGCAGCAGCGGTGGCAACAGCCCGAGCTATCAAAGACTTAACAAAGATCGATGTGGCCATTAAATGGGTCAATGACCTTTATTATCAAGACCGAAAGATTGCCGGCATCTTAACTGAAGGGGTCATCAGTATGGAAAGTGGCCGGTTGGGTCATCTGATTGTCGGCATTGGACTCAATGTCAGCCAGCCCCAGGACGGCTTCCCTCAAGATCTTAAGGATCGAGCCGGGGCCTTGTTTTTAGAAAAACCGAAAGCTTTAAACCGCAACCAAGTCGCCGCCGAAATCGTTAATCAGGTCATGACTATTTTAAAAAAACCAGAAGATTTGTCCTATCTTGACGAATATCGTCAGCGGTCGATGGTGATTGGCAAGGTCATTAACATCATCAGCCAAGGTCAGACCTCCAAGGCCCGGGCCATCGGCATCGATGAAGCCGGGGGCTTGATGGTTGAAAGGGAAAAGGGCGTTTTTGAAACCCTTTACTCGGGTGAAATCTCCATTAGAAAGCGGGACAAATAATGGTAAATGGCAAAATAGACCTTAAAGACTTAAGCATAGCGGCCTTATTTGCGGCCTTAATCAGCCTCGGCGCCTTAATTAAAATCCCTTTTCCGCTTGTCCCCCTGACCCTGCAAATGGTCTTTGTTTTGCTGGCTGGCTTATTATTAGGGCCCCAAAAAGGGGTCCTAGCTGTTAGCCTTTACATTTTTATTGGCCTAGCCGGCCTGCCGGTCTTTTCCGGCGGCGGTGGCCTTGCCTATATTTTTAGGCCTTCCTTTGGCTATATAGTCGGTTTTTTACCGGCTGTTTTTGTGACCGGAAAAATGGCCCAAAAAAAGAAAGAGCTTAAACAGCTCTTTCTTTCGGCTCTAATGGGAAATTTAATGGTTTATAGCCTTGGCCTGCCCTTTTATTACCTGCTAATGAATTACTACTTAAAGAGCCCGCTGACGGTTTCGGCCCTAATGGTGTCAGGCTTTTTAATCTTTATTCCTGGCGATTTAATAAAAATGATCCTGGCTGTCAGTCTGGCCAAGCGCTTAGATCCGATTCTTAAGCGCCGGCCTTAAGAAGGGGGCCGGCAACGGCTACAAGGCCGATAATCTTGCTTGAGAGCCTCATTAAAATCGGCAAAATAAATCCGATTTTCTTCCTTGGGCAGGCTGCCACAGCTGGCCAGATGATAGACTTTTGAATTGAGGTTGCCAATTAAGCCAGCCGAAATTAGGCCGTTTTCCTCGCTTTGGTGGTCTTGGGTCGGTTGGCGACCAACGACATTAAAGCTAATGTCATTATTTAAACTGGTTGCCACAATGGTCCCTTGGGTATTGGTTTGAAAAATTTGCGCACCAACATCGTTGAGCCGGCTGATGGTATCGGCGTGGGGGTGACCATACTCATTGTCAAGGCCACAGGAAATGACGGCGTATTTGGGGTTGACTGACCGGAGGAAAAGATAAGTCGACGAGCTGGCCCCACCGTGGTGGCCGACTTTTAAAAGATCGGCTTCTAAGGCCGCGCCGGATTCGACTAAGTCGCGTTCAGCCGCTGCCTCCATATCCCCGGTTAGTAAAAAAGTCTTGTTACCGTGCGATACTTTTAGAACGAGCGAGTCATCATTGGCCTCCTTGTAATCCTTTAAGGGGCCAAGGACCGTGACTCGTGCATCGCCTAAGCTAGTGGTCGTTTGGATGGCTGGCTGTTCCACCAGACTGCCCTGGTCTTTAGCCGCTTCAAGGGCCTTTTCGGATGGCTTTGTTGGGTCGGACTCGGCCATCCAATAATGCTCGACCTTAAAGCTTTTGAGGATGGTCAAAAGCCCACCGGTGTGATCATTATGGTTGTGGCTGGCGACGACATAATCAAGTTTTCTAATCCCCAGCGAGCGGATATAATCGGCAACCGTTTTTCCCGCCTGTTGCAGGCCTGAATCAACCAGCATGGCCTGGTCGCCAGCCACCAGTAAAATGGCGTCACCCTGACCGACATCGATAAAATGAAGGGTCAAAGATCCTTGTGGATCAGACGGGCTTTGAGGCAGACAGCCACTTACGACCATAATTAGCAGGAGGAGAATGAGAATTATGACAAGAATTTTTTTAGGCAAGAGGTCCTTCCTTTCTTAGGCGTGTAATGATTTACAATTATTCCTTTATAGGATACAATGAAATAAGATATTTGACCTTAAAAAAACAAAAAAATTATTTTAGAACACGGATTAAAGGAGTTGTTTATGAATGCATCGCGAAAATTTATCATTGTCTCAACGACGATTGGGATCTTATTAATTATTTTGGTCAGTCTTAGCTTGGCCTATGCCGGGCGCGACAATACCCTAATGAAGGATAAGTCCCTCAACCTTGAGATTAATGGCTTTGCCTTAGAGTTACCGCTGGCTCAAAATAAAGCCGTCTATGACCCGGTTTGCCTAAGTAGTATCTCCGACAATCGGATCAAACTGGAGAACGACCCAGGGGCAGTGGTAACCATCAATGGCAAGACCATTAAGGCGGGCAGTAGCATTAATTTAAGCCTTGATGCCTTGACTGAGGATTCCTACATCACCATTGATGTCAACAATGAAAAAGACCACCGCATCCTTTACTTAAGAACTATTTCGGCCCAGTTACCAGCCCTGACCACGGTTGGAAAAAGCCTTTACCAAGGCCATTATTACGGGACCTTGGGGGATGGTAAAACCGGCCTTTATGAGCTTGATATGGCTGGTGATCTGGTTTATTATATTAGTCATTCGGCCGCCTCACCAGTAAATGAAAGCTATGCCGATTTTCAAAAACATATTCTAGATAATGGCGCGGTCCGCTATAGCTACCACCGGACCCCGAGGGGAACTGGGAGCTTGGGTCAACGGGTTGTTCTTGATGAAAACCACCAGCACTTAAAAACGATTAGCCTTAAAAAAAGCAACTACGCCAAGGAAAATGAAGGCTTGACCATGCCGGCCTTTATTTTAATAAGTGATGACCACTGGATTGTTGCCAGCAAGCAATTAATCTTAGCCGATAATTTGCAAGCTGATTTAGAAAGCCCGGCCCAAGGGACAAAGATCCAGCGCCTCTTGATTCAAGAAGTCTTAGATAATCAAGTCCTTTATGAATTTCGGTCGGATCGTTTTCCGCAATTGTATCCCCTAAATCCAAGTGGCTACAGTGAAAGTTTAAATCAGGGGAGTGATTATACCGGTTTTAATGGGATGGTTCAAGATCCTAAGGATGATAACCTGATCCTTTCCTTTAAAGAGATGGATACACTGGTAAAAATTGATCTGGAAAAGCAAAAAATAATTTGGACCTTATCCGGCCTGGCTGATGATTTTGCCTTATTGCCAGACCAGATGATTAGGAGACCTACTAGCCTGTCCTTGTCGGCTCAGGGTGAATTGATTGTCTTTGACCAGGCAGACCTAGAGAGTCGGATTTTAAGAATTGGCCTTGATGAGGTCAACAAAAAAGTGACGGACTTTCAAGCCCTTGGTTTGGGGGTTGACAGGCCGGTAAGTGGTCAAAAAGTCGGTGAGATGCTAGCCATCTACAGCCTTGTCTGGGGTCCGGGCGAAAAACAAGCCCTAACGGAAATAAATTTTACCACCGATAAAATATTATTAGAGGTCAGCTTGGCGGAGGGTTATTATTTTGATGCGGTTAGAAAAGAAAATGTAAAATTAAGAGGAGAGTAAAAAATGGAATTTATTTGTTATCCTAAGTGCACCACCTGCCAAAAGGCCAAAAAATTCTTGGTCAGTCAGGGGCTTGACTTTGTCGAGCGCCATATTGTTGAAGATTGCCCGAGTCAGGAAGAAATCCTTGGCTATATGGCCCTTTACCAGGGGGAGGCTAAAAAGTTTTTTAATACCAGCGGTAAAGTATACCGGGAATTAGGCTTAAAAGATAAGCTTAAGGGCATGACTAAAGAAGCCATGGCAGCGGCCTTATCAGAGGATGGCATGCTGATCAAGCGGCCAATTTTGCGGCTTGACAATCAGGTCCTTCTTGGCTTTAAAGAAGAAATCTGGCAAGCGGCCCTGGTAGAATAAATACCTGAAAACGATTGAATTTTCCCCGTCAAATAAATTGTGAACTTTCCTGATTTGGTTTATAATGAGAAGATGATAATCTATTGATAACGATGAGGATATCGTGATCAAAAATAAAAGGAGATAAGCGATGACACGTAAAAGTCTTGAAAAATTTAGAAAACAGCCGGAAGCAGATCAAGTTGAGATGGTTGAAATGGAATTGACTGAATATACCTATCCTAAAAGTGGTACCGGCATCTGTCCTCAATGTGGGGGCAAGATGAATGGGGTGGGTCTGGATTGGACCTGTGAAGGTTGTGATCTGGTCTTAAAAGGACCGGTATTTTAAAAAGATTTAGGGAGAAACGTCTTATTAAGGCGTTTTTTTACTGAAAAAATTAGGGCAGAATTAAGAATAAGATGTTATAATTATTAATTAGGAATGTTATAATAAATTCGGGAAAGCCGAATAAGAAGGAGAAAAAGATGAAAAAAGTATTATCAGTTTTAGTGATCACCGTTTTAGCTGTCGGCTTATTTGCCGGCTGTGGCAATGGTGCTAGTCAAGGTACCACCGCTGATGGAGATCAAACCATTATTGTCGGGGCAAGCCCAACACCCCATGCGGAGATCTTAGCCGTTACCGAGGAGATCCTCCAAGCAGAAGGCTATAGTCTTAAGATTCAGGAATTTACGGACTATGTCCAACCGAATTTAACCTTGGAAAATGGCGAAATTGATGCTAATTTCTTTCAACATTTACCCTATCTAGAAGATTTTAACGAAAAAAATGATACCAACTTAGTCAGTGCCGGCGTCGTCCACTATGAGCCACTGGGTTTGTATGCGGGAAAAACAGCATCTTTGGATGCTTTAGCCGATGGCGCTAACATTGCCATTCCCAATGATACAACTAATGAAGCAAGAGCCTTATTACTATTAGAAACATTGGAAATGATTAAACTTGATCCAAGTGTTGGCATGGAAGCGACACCCAAGGATATTGTTGATAATCCTAAGAACTTAAAGTTTACGGAATTAGAAGCTGCCCAATTAGCCCGATCACTTGAAGATGTTGATTTAGCCGTCATTAATGGTAACTATGCCATTGAAGCGGGTTTAAATGCTGATAGCGATGCCTTAGCAAAAGAAGAAAAAGATTCCCTTGCTGCTCAAACCTTTGCCAATATTATTGCCGTTCGAGCCGGAGAAGAAGCAAGTGATAAAAGCAAAGCCTTAGTCAAAGCCTTAAACAGTGATGCGGTTAAGACTTTTATCAAGGAAAATTATGCAGGAGCCGTTGTTCCGATTTTCTAAGTTTTGATTTTCTAAATAAAAAAGCCTGGTGTGGCCTCTTATTTTAAGAGGCCGACACTAGGCTTTTTTTAGCTTATTAGCAGACTTATCTAGTTTCCACACGATCCGTCACAGACGCCGTTTCCTTGTCCGGTCCCATCACAAAGACCAGTTCCGTTGCCTTGGCCATTGCCAATGCGCTCGCCGCGTTTTTGACCAGATCCGTCTAGAGGGCGTGCTCCTTGATGCTGACCTTGGCCTTCGGGATTACCAGCCTTGCTTCCTTGGCCATTACCGCCAGCGGCCATGGCTGTTCCAGCTGTTGCCAGCATGAGGACCAGTGAAAGGGTAAGAATTAATTTCTTTTTCATAAAAACCTCCAAGTATTTATTTGTTAAGCCCATTATAGGAAACAATTGTGTCAAATTGGTGTCATTTTTTTAAAAAAGAAAGAAAGATCCTTTTTTGTAAGAAATTTAAAGATTTTTTTATATCATTTCTTATATAATAAGGCTTTAGAAAGAGGTGGAAGATGATTAGAATACTGGTTGCAGAAGATGAAGATAAATTACGGACGATTATTTTAAAATATTTAAAGAAAGAAGGCTATGAGGGGATTGGGGCCATTGATGGCGAGGATGCCTTGGATAAGTGGGCGGAATTTAAGCCCGAATGCCTGATTCTCGATATCATGATGCCAAAGCTAGATGGTTTTGAAGTTTTAAAGATTATCCGGGAAAGTGATTCACTGCCGGTGATCATGCTAACGGCCCTTCGGGAAGAGGATGATAAGATTAGCGGCTTTGAAGGCGGAGCCGATGATTATCTGACCAAACCTTTTTCCGTTCGCGAATTATTAGTGCGGATCAAGGCCTTGCTTAAACGAAGTGGGGTCCTAAGCACTGATGACCACTTTGTTCTTGGTGATATGGTCATCACCTTAAGCTTGAGACAAGTAAAGATCAAAGATGAGATCATTCAGCTAACGCCAAAAGAATTTGACGTCTTGATCTATTTAATTAATAATCAAAAAATAGCCCTATCACGGGAACAAATCCTTGACCGGATCTGGGGTTACGCCTTTGAGGGGGACGATCGGGTGGTCGATACGACCATTAAGCGCCTACGCCAAAAAATAAAAGAGGACTACATTCAAACCGTCAGAGGGATTGGATATAAGTTTCAGTCATGAAAAGCTCAATTTTTTCACGCTTAATGACCTACTTATCCTTGTTTTTTCTGGTCCTAATTGGGGTCTCCTATCTGGCCTTAAGCACTTATTTTGAAAGCTATTATAGCCAAAAGCGCCTTGATGACTTGGAAAGAAGAACCCACGAAATCATTTCTCACTATGACGAAAAGGGGATTGATGGTGACTTAGAGGCCCTAATTGAGGCCTATGGCCAAGAAGGAACAGTCATTCAAATTACTAAGGACAATGGTCCGATTGCTAAAATTCATCTTAGCATCAGTCGAAAAATGAGCCCACCGGCCGGAGCCGGAAGTGGCCAGGGAAAAGCCCAAGGTGAGGGTAAGGCTGATGGGACGGGCAAAACGGAAACGCCCGAGGGTCACCGCCGGGGCCTGACTTTTGAAGAACAGATTTTAAATTACCAGCCGGGCGAAAGCTTTATCACCCTTCTAGAAACCGCTAACCAAGAGGTTGAGTGGTTGACCTATAAAGAAGTGGCCGCCGATGGGACCCAGGTAACCGGCCGCATCCCCCTTTATTCGGTCAATGAAGTCATCGAAATTGTCCAGGGTTTTTTACTGGTCTTTTTGTCCTTGGTTTTTCTGGCCTCCTTGGTCTTTGCCTATTTTTTTGCCCGAGGTATTTCCCGGCCGATCGTTGAATTAAATAAAATTGCTCAAGGCCTGGGGGCCCTCGATTTTTCCCAAGTCTACCAGGGTAAAAGGGCTGATGAGGTTGGCCAATTAGGGGCGACCCTAAATGCTATTTCCCAGCAATTGGAAAATACCCTGACTGATTTAAGGGCTGAGTTAAATAAGGAAAAAACCCTGGAAAAAATGCGGCAGCGCTTTACAGCGACGGTCTCGCACGAGATTCAAACCCCCCTGGCCATTATAAAAAGCCATGCTGAAGCCTTAGAAGACGACATTCCCGACAATCAAGCAGAGCGGATGGCTTATTATCAGATCATCCAAGACGAAAGCGATAAAATCAGCGCCATTGCCAGCGACTTGCTTGACCTGGCCCAAATTGAGTCGGGGGTCTACCGCCTAAAAAAAGAAAGGATTATCGTCGCCGATTTTTTTAAAGATCTTTTAAAAGCCTATCAGCCAAGCCATCCCCAGCTGACGCTAGACCACCGGGGTGGGGAGACCATTTGGATCGATCCTTATCGGATGGAACAGGTTTTTAAGAATGTCATTGGGAATGCCATCAAACACCTAGCACCCAAAGACGGAGCCATTGCCATTGACAGTCATTTAGACCAGAAGATGTGGCATATTTCAATTTATAATGATGGGCCAACCATTGCCGAGTCCGACCTGGGCCAGATCTGGCAGTATTTTTATATGGCCGATGGCAATAAAAAAGGAACCGGCTTGGGCCTAGCCATCGCTAAGGGTATTATTAACTGTCATGGGGGGCAAATTGGAGTTAAAAATTGCCAAAATGGAGTCGCTTTTTTGATTGATCTTCCCCATAAAAATTAGCAAGAAAAAATTCCATAGATATGATAAAATAACAGGAAAATGTGAAAAAGAGGTAGAAAATGGACTTATTAAAGGAAACACTGGAAAAAATTGGCCCCCTTGATGACCAGATGATGGCAAAAACAAGGGAGCGAATTGATTTTCTCTTAAAACCAGTTGGTAGTTTGGGCGTATTAGAAGAGATTGCTGTCCAGGTGGCCGGGATCACCGGTCTTATGCACCCTGAATTTGATAAAAAAGCAATTTTGATGTTTGCCGCTGACCACGGCGTCTTTGTTGAAGGGGTGGCCGCCGCTCCCCAAGAAGTAACAGCCTTGATGGCCCATATGACCGTCGCTGGTCGAAGTGGGGTGGCGGCTCTGGCCAAGCAGGCCGGGGCCGACGTCTTTGTCTGTGATGTCGGCATGCTTGGTGAGGTCGATCCTAAAGCCGGCATCTTGATGAAAAAAATTCGCCAAGCAACCGATAACCTGCGAAAAGGGCCAGCCATGAGTCGTGATGAGGCCATCCAGTCCTTAGAAATCGGCATTGATGTGGCCAATCGGGCCATTAGTAATGGCTATCGCTTGCTGGGAATCGGTGAAGTGGGCATTTGCAATACCACTCCTAGTGCCGCCATTATTGCTGCTCTGAGTGACATCGATCCGGGCGAATTAACCGGAGCCGGGGCCAATTTATCGGAAGAAAAAATGCTGGTTAAGGCCCAGGTCATTAGAGACGCCCTTGCCCTTAACCAGCCCGATAAAAATGATGGTCTTGATATCTTAAGCAAGGTCGGTGGTTTTGAAATTGGGGCCATGGCCGGGGCCATGCTGGCTGGAGCGGCCCAAAAAGTGCCGGTCGTGATCGATGGTTTTATCTCAACGGCGGCGGCTGCCATTGCCATTAGCCTCAAGCCGCAAGTAAAAAAACACCTTCTTTATTCCCACGCCTCAATTGAAAAAGGAGCCAGTTTTGCCTCAGAATTTATCGGTGCCAAGCCGTTTTTAAATATGGGCATGCGGCTGGGTGAAGGAAGCGGAGCGGCCTTAGCCTTTAATATTATCGAATCAGCCCTTCGGGTCAACAAGGAGATGATTACCTATGGCGAAGTTGGGGTTGGTGTCGTCTAATTTTTACAGCAGTAATAATGGCGTCAGGAAGAAAGTTTTGTTTGGGAGGAAAAAATGTATTGGAATAAAAGCTGCGAATGCATGAGCCGACAAAGGCTTGAGGAATTACAACTTGAACGCTTACAAGCCATGGTCGAGATGATCTATCATGAGGTCCCTTTTTACCGCAATAAATTTCAAGAGCGGGATTTTTTTCCGGAAGATTTAAAAAGTTTAAAAGACCTCGAAAAACTGCCTTTTACGACTAAGGTTGACTTACGGGATAATTACCCCTATGGCTTATTTGCCGTCCCCCTGGAGAAGATTGTCCGGATTCACGCCTCCTCAGGGACGACCGGTAAACCGACGGTGGTCGGCTATACCAGAAAAGACATTTCCAATTGGGCGGAATTAATGGCCCGGTCCCTGATGGCAACCGGTGGTGACCCCCACTCGGTTATTCAAAACGCTTACGGCTATGGCCTCTTTACCGGTGGCCTAGGCGTTCATTATGGGGCCGAGCGCTTGGGGGCCTCGATTATTCCCATATCGGGGGGGAATACCCAAAAACAAATTATGCTAATGAAAGATTTTGGCTCAACCATCCTAACCTGCACTCCCTCTTATGCCATTTATTTATCAGAGGTGTTATCTGAAGGCCAAGTTGATTCAGAAGCCCTGAAACTAGAAATCGGTATCTTTGGGGCCGAGCCTTGGTCGGAAAATATTCGCCGGGAGATTGAAAAGAAGCTCCATATTAAGGCCTATGATATTTATGGCCTATCGGAAATCATGGGACCAGGGGTGGCCATTGAGTGTCAGGCCCAAGCCGGCCTCCATATTTGGGAAGATCACTTTATTGCCGAAATCATTGACCCAATCACCCTAGAGGTCCTGCCCCACGGCCAGCAAGGAGAGCTGGTCATTACCACCATTACCAAAGAGGGGATACCCATTTTACGCTACCGGACTCGGGATATCACCAAAATTATTGACCAGCCCTGTAGCTGTGGCCGAAGCCACTTGCGAATCGCCAGACTCCAAGGGCGGACCGATGACATGCTGATTATCCGCGGGGTCAATGTCTTTCCCACCCAGATTGAAAGTGTCCTCCTGGAAATTGGCGAAGTCGAGCCCCATTATCAATTAGTCGTTCGCCGCGAAGGTTCACTTGATAGCTTAGAGATTAAGGTTGAGCTTAGCGACGCTTTATTTTCCGACCGGATTTCCGGGCTGGAGCGATTAGAAAAGAAAATTAAAGAGCTGATTGCTTCGACCATTGGCATTACGGCCAAGGTGTCCTTGGTTGAACCCAAGAGTTTACCGAGAAGTGAAGGAAAAAGCCAGCGGGTTATTGATTTACGAAAAATATAGGAGGATAAGATGATTCGTCAAGTATCAATTTTTTTGGAAAACCATGAAGGCCGTTTAAATAATATGTTAAAAATATTGGCTGAAAATCAGATCAATATTCGGTCACTCAATATTGCGGAAACGATGGATTACGGGATTGTCCGCTTAATTCTTCAAGATATCGATAAGGGCATTGAAGTCCTTAAGAAAAATAATATCATCTGTAAAACAACGCCAGTCTTAGCCGTTGAGGTGCCCGATGATCCCGGTGGCCTAAGTCGCTTAGTCGATGTTTTGACCAAGGAAAAAATCAATATTATCTATGCCTATTCCTTTTTACCCAAGATAACCGATAATGCCATCATTATTATCCGGGTTGACGATGAGTTAAAAGAAAGAGCGATAGAGGTGTTAGAAAAAAAAGAAGGCATGCACCTTCTCGATCGCGATACCTTATTGATGAAATAGTGACTAAGAAAAATTAAGACCATAAAAAAACCGCCGTCTCAGCTAAAGAGAGATAGCGGTTTTTTAATACTTATTCTATCCTTGCTTGATGGGCTTTTTTAAAATGGCTAGCATAACCATTGTCGCAGCTGAACCAGCGATCAAAGCGACCAGATACCAGAGGGGATTACCAACAACGGGGAAAACAAAAACGCCGCCATGGGGTGCCATTAAGGTACAGCCGAAAAACATCGAGAGACCACCGGCTAAAGCGGAGCCGACAATACAAGCGGGAATGACCCGAAGAGGATCAGCTGAGGCAAAGGGAATTGCCCCTTCGGTGATAAAGGACAAGCCCATAATGTAATTGGCCAAGCCAGCATCGCGTTCCTTTTTATTAAAGCGGTTTCTAAAAAAAGTAGTTGCTAGGGCAATACCCAGTGGTGGGACCATCCCACCGACCATGACGGCGGCCATGATTTCATATTGGCCAGAAGCCAAGGAGGCGGTGCCAAAAACATAAGCAGCCTTATTAATGGGACCACCCATATCGATGGCCATCATGCCACCTAATATTAAGCCAAGGACAACCTTGCTTGATTCACCCATGCTATTTAAGGCACCGGTCATCCAGGTGTTAATACTGGCTACCGGTGGATTAATGACAAAGATAATGATAACACCAATAAGGAGTATTCCGAAAAAGGGATAGAGTAAGATCGGTTTAATCCCTTCCAAGCTATCGGGCAATTTGGAAAAGACTTTTTTTAGGCCGAGGACTAAGTAACCGGCAGCAAAACCGGCCAGTAAGGCCCCGAGAAAACCTGAGCCACCGGTATTAGCCAGCATACCGCCGACAAAGCCAACGGCTAGGGCTGGTCGATCACCAATACTCATGGCAATGTAGCCGGCTAAAACGGGCAGCATAAAGGCAAAGGCAGTTCCTCCGACCGTATTTAAAAAGGCGGCCAGTGGGGTATTGCTACCAAAGTTTGACGGATCGATGGAAAAATCATCAAACAAGAAGGCTAAGGCGATGAGGATTCCTCCTCCGATAACAAAGGGAAGCATATGGGAAACCCCATTCATCAGGTCTTTATAGATTTTTCGCCCGACCCCTTCTTTGTCAGTCGCTTCATTTGCTTGACTAGTCATCTCGCCTTGATAGATGGGGGCCTTGCCACTTAAGGCTAATTCTAATAGTTCTTTTGATTGATGGATACCATCGGCGACTTTTCGAATAATCACCGGTTTTCCATTAAAGCGATTGAGTTCAACATTTTTATCAGCCGTAACGATGATCGCATCGGCTTTTTCGATCTCTTTAGCGGTTAGCTTATTTTTGATCCCACCCGACCCGTCGGTTTCAACCTTGATGTTAATTCCCATTTGATCGGCTGAATTTTGCAGACTTTCAGCGGCCATATAGGTGTGGGCGATGCCGGTTGGGCAGGCGGTAACGGCTAAGATCTGGGGGCTTTCTTTTTTAGCTGAGGCCGCCACTTCAGCGGGAAATTTTTCTTGTTCTTTTTGATCGATTAAGTCTAAAAATTCAACAGGTGTTTTAGCGGCAATTAATCGTTGACGAAAGGCCCCATCCATTAGAATCGTCGATAAACGACTCAGAACTTCCAAGTGAAGATTGTTGGCTTCTTCCGGTGCAGCAATCATAAAGATCAGATAGACAGGTTGACCATCTAAGGAGGCAAAATCACTCCCCTCTTTAATGACCATAGCCGCGAGACCAGGCTTAGTGACAACGGTTGAGCGTCCGTGGGGAATGGCAACACCGTCACCAATCCCTGTCGTTCCCTCTTCCTCTCGTTTCATCACCGCTTCTTTAAAGAGACGGGAGTCGGTGATAACACCGGTTTTGGCCATTTGCTCAACTAAGTGGTCGATCAAAACTTCTTTGGCTGCTGCTTTTGCTTCTAAATTAATGCCTTGGGCTTTTAGTAAATCACTAATTTTCATACTTTCTCCTTTTTACTCAAGTGCTGCAAGCACTTGACTTACCTGTTCTTTGTTTGCCAATTGGTCGGAAAAGGCTGAGGCACTACCGGTAGCTACGCCCCACTTAAAGGCTTCTTGGTAGTCTTGATGCCTTAGATAACCAGCTAGAAAACCGGCGACCATGGAATCTCCGGCCCCGACCGAGTTTTTCACTTGGCCGACGGGAGCTGGCATTTGGTGGTGGACCCGGTCGTCTTGGTCGATCAAAATGGCCCCGTCTTTGGCCAAGGAGATAAGGACGTTTTGGGCCCCTTGGTCCTTTAGCTTCTGGCCATGGGCGATGATTTCCGCATTGGTCGTAAAAACCGTGTTAAAGAGGCCTTCGAGTTCCTGTTTATTGGGTTTAATTAAAAAGGGGCGATAGCTTAAAACCTTGTAAAGGAGGTCTTTGCTAGCATCGACAATAATATGAATGCCGCGATTCTCCAAGCGTTTCATAATTTTTTCATAAGTATCTTCGGGCAAGGAGGCGGGGATGCTGCCGGCTAAGACTAAAAAATCACCGGCTTTAATTAAATCTAATTTTTCAAAAAGTTTCTCCCTTTCACAGTCTAAAAGGTGGGGACCAACTCCATTGATCTCACTTTCGACGACTGACTTAATCTTAACATTAACCCGAGATTGGCCGGAGGCAATGTTTACAAAATCAGTGTAACAGCCAAAGGCCTTAAGGCGTTTATCGATTTCTTGGCCGGTAAAACCGCCGATAAAGCCAAGGGCGACATTGGCAAGGCCCAAGTTTTTTAAGACCATGGAGACATTAATCCCTTTTCCGCCAGCATAGATGGCGTCCCATTGGCTGCGGTTGACTTGACCTTCCCTAAAGTGGTCCAAGCCGACGATATAATCAAGGGATGGGTTAAAGGTTACGGTGTAGATCATTGGTCATTTACCTCCATAATTTTTGTTTTTTTGCGGTAACCTTGGTGGGCCAGAGTCGTTGTAATAATAGTCGCTTGGGACAAAGTGCCAAAACGGACCGGGGCGATTTGATCAAATTTTGAGGGGTCGGCCAGAACATAGGCCTGCTTGCAAGCAAGTAAGGTTTCTCTTTTAACTTGGGCTTCATTGGGGTCGGGGGTTGTATAGCCGCGGTCATAATCGATCCCATTGGTGCCAAAGAAGCCTTTGGAAAAATGATACTTAGACAGATTAGTCAGGGCTTCATTACCAATGACAGCATGGGTAAGGTCTTTGATTTGCCCGCCAATGATGAAGGTTTTTAATCCTCTTTGAACCAAAGCCTTGGCAATATCTAGGCTGTTGGTAACAAAGCTTGCCAGTGGCGCATGGATAAAAGCGACCATAGCTTGGGTCGTTGTACCGGCATCAATGTAGATAAAATCATCGGGATCAATTAAAGAAGCGGCGTATTTGCCAATGGCCTGTTTTTCATTTTGAAAACGGTCACGCCTAAGAATCAGGGAATCATCTTGTAAGGTCAGACAAGGATTAACTCGACTAGCACCACCATGGATCTTTCGCAATTTTTTCTCCTGGTCAAGAAAACTTAAGTCACGACGGATGGTTGATTCTGATGTCTTTAAGATTTTTGCTAATTCAAGAACTTTAACTGTCCCTTTTTCCTCTAAAGCTTTCAAAATTAACCGATAACGTTCTTCATTTAACATTTTCTCACCTCTTTAAGAAGATAATACCAGCATTATCAGTCAAAGTCAAGCACAAACAGTCATAAATATATTTTTATAGTCAAATAAAATCAAATTCAATCATCTATACTTTTTATCAAAGCTTCAAAAACTTTCCTTAACTTGTAATTTTTATGTAAATTTTGTAAACAAAACAGTTGAAAAACG